>NZ_CP030118.1:2439510-2767224 GCF_006968745.1 Brasilonema sennae CENA114
CAAAACACCACACCAGCTCAAATAAAAATGGTTTTGACTCGTTTGGGTTTCCGTTCCCGTATGGTGATTACAGGTGACATCACACAAACCGACTTACCAGCCAACCAACAATCTGGATTAACGGTAGCTATACAAATTCTAAAACACGTTGAAGGCATAGCCTTTTGCGAATTTTCTCAAAAAGATGTTGTCCGCCATCCTCTTGTTCAGCGTATAGTCGCTGCATACGAACAACATGAAAAATAGTCCCGAGTCATGAAAAAATGACAAATGACAAATGACGAATCACACATGACTAAAACACTAAAAGAATTTTTGGAAGCTTGCGAAACTCTGGGAACACTACGTCTGATTGTCACAAGCAGCGCCGCTGTTTTGGAAGCACGCGGTAGAGTGGAAAAGCTGTTTTATGCAGAACTCCCAAAAGGTAAGTACGCCAACATGCACAACGAAGGTTTTGAATTTCACTTGAATATGGATAAAATTACGCAGGTGAAATTTGAAACCGGTGAAGCCAAGCGAGGTAACTTTACCACCTATGCCATTCGGTTTTTGGATGACAAACAAGAGCCAGCTTTAAGTTTGTTTCTACAATGGGGTAAACCAGGAGAATACGAACGTGGACAAGTAGAGGCTTGGCAGACTTTACGGGAGCAATATGGAGAACTCTGGGAACCTGCACCAGCAGTGATTTGATGAGAGTTGACTAATCCCATGATCATGTAAAACCCCGCAAGGTTTCAACCAAAAACTTGCGGAGTTTACTATTTACCTGTCTTATGTTTAAGCTATACTACAAAACTCCAATACATCATGAGTACCACCACGCAAAACAGACTCAGTTTGTTTTCCGTACAAACGCTTCTCCAAAAGAGCTTCCAAAAAACCTTGAATAACACCTAAAGTATAAGTGCAAGTTCGTGATGAGCCTTCCACTTCACCAGCAGAGCAAAAAGTTTCTTTGGCATAGACTTTGTAAATATCTCCTTGTTGTTCTATCTTGTCGATAAGACACAAGCGAGTTCCCTCTTTACCTAAAACCAAATTAATATTATTTTGGATTTGTTCAAGAGACAAAAATGCTTTATTGCCAACTAAATTTAAGTCTCTAGCAAAAATTCTACCTTGGTTACGACCAGCAGATATCATCGCGATCGCAGCCGTTTTGTCACCCAAAGCTTGTTCAATACCAATAAGGATTGCTTTCAAAAAGATTATGCTGCTAAAATCACCCAGTTCCGGACGCAAACGGCTCATTTGTTGAGTCATAAAAGTCTGTTCACTTGATATCATCTTTTCGTTTCCTTTATCTGTTGAGTTTACGTGGAATTTATTGTCTGGCAGAAATTACCCTTAAATTTTCCTAGAATTCTTGTCATGTTTTACTCATTTTTATATTATTATCACTAATAATCTGGCATTGATTTGTTCCGGTGTCTTTAATGCGTGAATTTTGTATGCGCAAAGCGCACATCAAAGGCGTAAGCGCAAGCGCACGAATCGAGCGTTGCAAGAGCGTCTGTGCAGGAGATACAAAGTAAGCGTGTCCCTTTGGGACTTACAAAGCAGCGTGCCCGGAGGGCATATTTTGAATTTTGAATTTGAGCGTATGCGCAGAGCGCACGCCGGAGGCAAAGGCGCAGCTTGTCCGTTCGGGCAAAGCCCGTCGTGCCCGTTGCAAGAGCGTGTCCCTTTGGGACTCAGGACTCAGGACTCAGCGAGTGAACTTTAACCCATTAGGGATCTTATTTTAACAACAGCCCGTTTAATTTCTAGAAATAATAAGCCTTGCTTAATAGAGGCATTAGCGAGAACCAATAAAATTGCATCACCACAGCTAACCAACACGCCATAGCCTTTCTCACCTTCAACGAAGATACGGTCAATATTTCCGCGAGCAAGTTCGCGTCCTATTTGTTCGCCTAACGAGAGCATAGATGCAGACATGGCAGCAGTACGCCCTTCATCCATTCCTGTAGGTAATACAGAAGCCAAAGCTAAGCCATCAGGGCTTAACAATATTGCACCCTGAACCCCAGTGCTGCTTGAGACAAAGTTTTGCAGTTCGTCTTGTAGCATGGAAACGTAAATCATAACTCTTTCCATTGTGAGTGAGGGTGTTTTAGTACTTTTTACAGGTGTGGCTATTATAGTTAAGCTTTACCTACAATAGTATTAATTAAGTATAGGACTCTTCCGCATATTTTTGAGGAAGCTAGGTACACTTTGAGTGCTTCTTCCCGAAGGGCTGACGCTGTAGGCGAAGCCCTTCGGGAACGCCCGTCCCCCAATCTCTTACGGAGACGCTACGCGAATGTGACGGAGACCGCCCTATGCCCTGCGGGCACGCTGAGTCCCAAGGGGACACGCGCAAGGGACGCTAACGGGTTCGCCACTTTGCCAAACTCCTACACCAGACGCACTCGCGAACGTGACGGGAACCGCCCCTACGGGGTTCAACAGTCACCTGCGGAGGGAAACCCTCCCGCAGTGCTGGTTCACCAAGACGGCAAGTGGACTCACCAAGACGGGGGCCGGTCTCACCTGTTAAGCGTTCTCTGTTAAGCGTCCGGACTTTGTTAGTTCACCCTTCAGGTCTGCGCAGAACGCACGCCCGTCGCCGGCACCAGGGTTACCCTACCAAGAGCGCCCTCACTCACCAGATGCCAAGTGAGGGAAACCCTCATCAAGCACTGGTCTCACCAAATCAAACCGCACTCCTATAGATGGGTGTAAATAAACAGAACTATCAGGCTGCAAATGGGAGAGCGAGAACCCCTGCCTTTTAATTCGGGGATGAAGCTCGACACAACAGGTTTTAACCTGTTGTTTGTTTGTTATAATTCCTGAAGGTACTGGGTGGCGACCCATACAGGATATCCATAACTGGACTCCGAGGGTAGAAACGTAGTCTTTGGACTGTACCGGAGTCTGCGGTGGGACGCATCGTAGACCTTAAGCTAAATTGCCTGCGCAGACGGTGAGACCAGCGCTCTTGGTAGGGTAACCCTGGTGCAGGCGACTGGCGAACCCGGAGGGTCTGACGGGGATTGGCAACAGTCTAGTTAAGAGTCTAAGAAACAGGAACAAAGGTGGAAAAGCACGGCTTTTGAGCCTGCGTTGTAACATCTTTTAAGAATCCCCACGCATTTATGCCGGGGAGTAGGTCAAATTGCAATCGGTAAAGGGGCAGGGAAAACCTTTAACCTTTTCCCTTTCCCCTGACAAAACGTTATATACTTCGCTAAAATTAGTGCCAACCTACTCAGAGATCATTTATAAAGTAAATCTTATCTCAGTAGGGTTTCCCTGCGGGAGAAACTGTCCGTCCCGTTGTATTACAAGCGCTTGAAAAAATTCTGTGAGTCTTCTTAGCTCTCATAAAAAAGTAAACTTAAACACATCGTAATCACCACCACGAAGCACTGATTCCGTGTGTTTACCTTGCAAGCGCTTACCGAGAACTTGCTCTATAAATCCCCAAACAACACCGAGCGTGTAAGTACATTGACGCTCGGAACCTTGAGGCTCGCCCGCTGAACAAAAGGTTTCTGAAGTGTAAACATGAATAACATCGTCTTCTCTTATGATGTTATTAATGATGCACAAGCAAGTTCCGTCTTTACCTAAAGCTGTTTCGAGTTTGTAGCCAATATCGTCAAAAGAGCAGGATGATCCTGAGAAACATAATTCTTGTGCAAGATCTTTGCCGCGATGACGCCCAGCTGTAGTTAAGGCGATCGCAGCTGCCTTTTCACCCAAAGTTTTTTCTATTCCGATAACTGCCGACTTAAAACAGACAATACTATTGAAATCTCCAAGGGTTGGACGTAGCTTTGCCTCAGATTTTAGTACAGCTTTGTCCTCATCTGTCAGCTCAACACCTCTTTCCATTAAAGACGAAAAGGCTTGTGGTTGTAAAGTCATGTGATGATTCTCCTAGTATCAACAAAAACCAAATTTTATCTGCTAGCGCGTCTAGTCTAATTTCTTAGCTAAAAATTAATCAGTTGATGAGTCTGTTTTCCTTGTTCCTTGTGCCTGTGCACCCCTGCACCCTTGCAACTTCAATCCAATATTTTAGTGTGGATGCAGAACTACTCAATTTCTTTCTCTATTTATAGTTGGGTAATTACTGATCATCCCAAAAAATATACTTAATTGATACTAGTATTTATTACTTAATATATTCACAATAAATCTTTACAAAAAATTAACAAAAAATAAACTCATCCTTCGCTCATCAAACTGTTCCCTAGTTCTGTTTCATAAAAAGCTAGGGGGAAATCGAAGTTATTAGTCATCAGTCATTAGTGTGTTTTTTATGATTTATCGTACTAAGTTTTGCTTCGATCAAAACTAAATAATCCTTGGAAAAACGACCGAATCAGACGCAGCCAACGACCTAACTTTTTGAGAAACGACTGAAAGACGTTTGTTTGGCTCGAAGAGTCTACTACTGACTCTGGTAAATTTTCTGCTACAGAAGTCGTTTGTGTTACTATGTCACTTAACGGCTGCGTGTTATCAATTTGCCTGGAAGAGTCCACAATTGACTCTGGTAAATTTTCTGCTACAGGAGTCGTTTGTGCTACTATGTGATTTAACGGCTGCGTGTTGTCAATTTGCCTGGAAGAGTCCACAATTGACCCGAGTAAATTTTCTGCTACAAAAGTCGTTTGTGTGACTTCGTTCCTTGAAGCACTAGTTAGGAAAACTTCTTCTACTAAATCACTTCTTAGGAGTCGAAAGGCAATTTGCTGTACTTTTTCTACAGCAAGCTCAAGTTGATTAGCAATTTCCCCCAAGGAAATAGTGCCATTCGCCAACTGCCAAACTTGCAATTCCAGAGAGTCTAACTGTAATGTCGGCTGAGTAATATTCTTATTTGACAGGATTAGACTTAACTCAGGCAGTTGTTGGGCTAATACACTCCAATCTTGCAGCAATCGCAAACCGATAAGTGTAATCTCAGTTGCTGGTATACTTATGCCTGTCATCTCTGAGTCGGGTAAATCAGCTTCAGCGTCAAATTCAAACTGACCATCTTTGAGTTCAAACAAAACAGACACTTGTTCCACAACTTGGATACGAAATAGTAGTTTCAGTTGTTCGGCTTGCAGTAGTCCTTGGAACTTGAGGCATAAACCTATCGGCGTGTTAGCCCGACAGATCTGAGCCATTCTTAAAGCAACGTCCTGGCTTACCCAGCCCCGTTGAGCGATCATTGAAAGCAAGCCTTTTTCATCTAGACGATCAGCAGCAGCGACAATCCGACCTTGATACAGCCAGATGTAATAAACAGGCTTAAAAGCAGTTACATCAGCAGCTAAGGTACGAATTGTGAGTAATCCTGTGTTGTTTCCTTGCTCTAGCAATTGAAAAATACTTGGCAAGGGAAATTCTGCTAAATTACCAGTAAATATCATATTAGTTTTACTTAGTAGCGCCCCACGGGCGGCGCGCCAGCCGCTACGAATGGAAAAAATACTCTTTTCCCCTACACCCTTACACCCCTGTGTTTCGTAAGGAGAGTTATGCTGATAAGGTTTAATAAATAAGCTAGGTCTTGTTGATAAAGTCAGACCTAGCTTTTTAGGGCTTGAGAACTTTTAACGCAGAATTAGTACATCATAGCCTTCCTCAATTCTGTAAGAACACGCTTGATTTCTAGCAAGAGCAATCCCTGTTTGGCACTATCACTTGCTAAAACTAGTAGTACAGCGTCCTCGCCGCAGCCATTGAGAATTCCAAAACCCTTGTCACCTTCAACATAAATCCGCTCTATATTGCCTCTGCTTAACTCACTCCCAATGCGCTCACCAAGAGATATCATTGCCGCAGCCATTGCTGATACCCGCTCTTCGTCCATCCCGCCTGGTAAGCTTGACGACAAAGTTAGACCATCTGGAGAAACAAGCACTGCACCTTGGACATCACTTGTTGCGGTGACAAAATTTTGCAGAATGCTGCTAAGTTTTGCTGTGTTAATTGCCATGCTACACTCCTCTTTTGCTTTGATTTGGGTTCCCTGTGGATTTTGGTTGCTAATTCAGTTTTCTATTTGACTACTTGCATTACAGGATTTTGTCCACCCTAAAGAAAACCCCTGTAATAAACTTGCAGGCAAATTCTATGTGTGTCAACAGAATTTGGGTAAGAGGATGACTGCATTTGCTGTATTTATGATCATCCTCTAAATGTATGCGGTGAATTCAAAAACATCGAAGCTACTGCCTCAAAGTATCAATTCAATCGCTTTAACCCGCAAGCGTTGACTGAGGTTGATTTCAAAGAGCCGTGAACTCGAACTCTGTTTGAAAATTTATTTGATCGCCAACAGGAACTTGTCGAGCTTGGTGGCGTTTTTGCATAACCTGATCGATAAAGCCACCCAGTATACCTAGGGTAAATGGGCATAAACGGATGGAACCTGAATTCTCACCAGACATTTCAACTGGCTCGGTCACCTTTACCCTAATAAAGTTTTCTTGTTGAGATACTTCTTCGATAAGACAGAGTCGTGTTCCTTCGACACCTAAACTTGTGTTTAGGCGCTTCAGTATAGTTGGAAGATCATTTGATTCCATTGAAGCCCCAAGTTTTGTGGCAATTTTCTTACCGTAGGTACGACCCGCAGCACCAATGATGACTGCTGCAGCTTTGGAACCTAAGTTATCTTCTATGCCATCCAGCAAAGCTTTGTAGTCCATCACATTGACGAAATCTCCTAGCTGTGGTCTGAGAGTATTGGAAGTTGTCATCATACGGTTATCGCTTATAGAGAAAGAAACATTTGTACAAAATTTGTAGATAGATGCTTTCGTTTATCGACGTGCCAGAAAATACCTGTCCTTTGCGGGCTATTTATTAACCCAACGGCAGAGCTAGTCTCTACGATGGAAACTCCTGTGCATGTCTAGCGCTCAACAAACACTCGTTTGGCATCTTGCTTACGGGTTTGTGTTTAGCTCGCTGCTGGAACGTCTAATACTCAAACTCCATTTAGCTCCCAAGATTTTATGCCTATCTGCATAGCTTCTGAAGCTATTGGTCAGTTGGTTATTTGCTGCCTGATATCTTTGTTTAAAATAACATTAAAAATGAAATATATTCAGGATAATTACGTAAAAAATTTGATGATATGCTGAAAATGCCACCTTAAGGTACAACCCATACAATAAACTTCGTGGCAGTTGTCGGGGAAAAGGTTAAGGGGAAAAGGTTAAGGGGAAAGGGGGGAACCCCCCTTTCATTTACGATAAAAGCGCCAGCTATCCAGTGGTATTGTGGTAGTAATTGGCAAATTCTTCGACGAGTGCAATCAAAGCTTGTTTGACCGAAGTGGACTCGGTAGCATTGACTGTAATTATTGGTGGTCGAGTTTTCTCATCATCCAATCCCAAGGCGATCGCCACATCTTGGGCTTCCCATGCATCCGGGCAATCAGTATGAGTCAGCCCAATCACATAAGGAATTTGCACCCGTTGATTCATAAAGTTGAGTTGCTTGCGACCATAACGGAAATGCTGCGGACGGTGAGCTGCTACTAGCAAAATGTAAGCGTGGGCTTTTGCAATCAAAATCTCCCACATATAGTCAAATCTACTTTGTCCTGGTGTGCCATACAGGTGTAGTGATTGATTCAGTCCTATAGTCAGCCGCCCAAAATCCAAAGCGACTGTGGTCGTTTTCTTCAGTAGTCCAACTTCATCTGTCGCTTTTTGTTCAGTGTCTACCACCTCTATATCACTGATTGTGCGAATCAAGGTCGTCTTCCCCGCACCCATACCTCCCGTCACTACTATACGTAGGATTTCCATTTATATCCTGCTGCTCCACACAACTTATACAATACTGAACATTAATGTTTTACTTGTTCCCAAAGTCGTTCGGCGACTTTGCCCCAAATCTCCAATGTAAGATTTTGTATTCCTGAACTAGTATGCAGCACCATATTACCCAGTACTTTATTTTTTATCTTACTTAGCTTTTACTCAATTAAAGTTTACAAAACTCAACTAAAATTCAAAATTGATTGATAACTTCTATTAAACTGACATCTTGCACAGTACCAAGAACTCGATAACGCTGAGATAAATTAGCCATTTGTTTGCTAGAAACCCAAGCATAGCTTAAGGCTGGAAGTTGCGAAACTTGCTGTACTCGCTTGCCGTGATGAGGAGTATAAAATTTGAGTAATACGTCAGATTTGCCTCGTATGTCTACAAAATTAATAACAGATGAGTGTAAAACTTGAGCGATCGCAGGCTGTTGGATCAAAGCTTTGACATCAGGATTGTAGTCGCCGATAAAGCCACTACAACTAGCAGCAGCCAAAGATATCCACATAGGAACTAACCAACTCGCTAACCAGTAACCAGAAGTCAGAAACTTTTTGCCCAATTGGTAAGGACCAATCCACACTAAAGGTAATATTAACCAACTGGCTCCTGATACCAATGCCACGATCGCGTACTTATGGACTTGTGCATCACCCTTCGGGTTCGCAGTCGCCTGCGGAGGGAAAACGCCAGGTCCTACAACGGGGCGGCACGTTATGTTCCTCCGCTTCCCCCCAAAAGCTGCCTTGGGAACCCCAACGCCAGATGCCTGCGACGGGAAACCCGTCTTCAGCACTGGCTCCGCAACGGACTGGCTCCCCTCCCGCAGCGCTGTCTCACCCCAAACAAAAGCAACCATTCCCACCACTAACAGCAAAACACCGAACATACCAAAGCCATAACTCAGATTGCGAAGAAGCGAAGAGGAGGGAACTGGGGATGAGGGAGTGTTGCAGTGTGGCAGTGTGGCAGTATACGAGTGTGGGAAAATATCCTTTCCTCTGTCCCTCTCTCCTTTTCTCCCTTCCTCCCTCCTGATCCCTGCACTCAGCCAATTTAACCCTACAGCAGCAAGCAAAGCGATAAATGGATACAGCAAAAGACTGTAATGGGATAAACGGGTGGAAAAAAGACTTAGTTCAGCGAACAAAGTGAGGGGATAACCAACCAATACTAGTTGATAGCGAGGAATCGGACGACGAATGAGCAAAAATAACCCTAAAAAACTGAAAAAACCCCAAGGAAACGCTTTTATGGGTATATCCCAGAAATAAAACCCTAACCCATTGTGTATGCGTTCACTAGATCCTAATTTGAGAACAAAGTAAATTAATTGTCCTAAACTACCACTACCGTATCGCAACCAACTCAGCCATAGCCAGATAAAGGTGGGAATTAACCCTACCACAAACCCGAAATACAACATCGGGTTTGTAAGATGACGATGACGGCGATGCTCCCATATGAGATAAGGTAACAAAGCTATGATTGGGACAAAAATCATAAAACTTCTGACTAAAAAGCCCAAGCCAAAATTAAAACCAGCTAGAAAGCACCAAGTAAAGCGATATTTTGGGTGTAATTCAGCTTTTAATAAAGACCAAATCGCTAAAAGAACTAGGAAAATCACAGGCACATCTGGTGTGCCTAAACGACTGTATTGCAGCCAGAGAAATTCTACACTCAAAATTGCAGCCGCAAGCCAAGCAATTTTTTTCCCAATCAGGATTTTGCCTATTTCATACAGAAGTAGTACGCTCAGCACACCAGCAATCATACTTGGCAAGCGCACACTCGCTTCATTAATGCCAAACAATGTGTAACTACTGGCGATTAACCAATAGGGACCAGGAGTTTTATGGTGGGGAGTTGTCCAAGGATGTATCCAATCACCAGTGTCTATCATTAGGCGCGATCGCCAAGCGTAAAGCCCTTCATCATGAGCCATCAGGCTACTCTGTCCAGAACCAAACAGTAATAAGGGGAGTAACCAAATTAACAATAAAATGTGGGGAAAACCACGTAAAATACTGATGGTTATCTTGGTTGGACGAAGAAATTGCAGTTTATATAACATTGAATTGTGCGCAGCCAAATTCTTCTTTTGGGTCATGAATATTTTTGTGTCTATTTTTAGAATACGTATGGTGGTATATCAATTGTTTCCACCAAACGCAATCAAAATTGACAAAATTTTAGAGAAACTTGAAAGATATTTATGGCGCTTAAACCAGAGGAACGCACTAAGCAAGACAGTACAGACGACAAGCTATTTTATGAACATCCGCGCTTCGTCACTCATGTAGACGATGGCTTTATCCAACAGCTAACGGATTTATATCGCGAGCGCCTCAAACCCAACACTCGTATCTTGGACATGATGAGCAGTTGGGTGTCGCATCTGCCAGAAGAGATATCTTTTGCCCATGTTGAAGGACACGGACTCAACGCAGAGGAACTTGCACGAAATCCTCGGTTCAATCATTATTTTGTCCAAAATCTCAACGAAAATCCTCAACTACCTCTGGAAGACCAAAGTTTTGATGCCGTTCTTAACTGCGTTTCAGTACAGTATTTGCAATATCCAGAAGCGATCTTTTCAGAAATTCACCGCATCCTCAAACCTCGTGGTGTGGCAATTTTCAGCTTTTCCAATCGGATGTTTTTTCAAAAAGCGATTCAAGCATGGCGAGAGGGTACAGAAGCCAGTAGAGTGGAATTGGTAAAAAGCTATTTCTCTGCACTTCCAGGACTTACGCCTCCAGAAGTAATTGCTCGTCGCTCATCCCTTCCTAATTTATTACAGTGGATGGGTGTCGCAGGAGGCGATCCGTTTTATGCTGTTATTGCTTACCGTAGTTCTTAGTCATCGGTATTCGCTCAGTTAAAAAGTAAATTTTCCAGGTATTAGCCAGAACAAACGTTGATAATTTTCACACAAAGTCAAACAAAAGGAGGAGTCCAAGATGTTTTTGCCCCGTGCCCGAAGAATTTTCGCAGCTTTGTTGTTATGTTTATTACTGTTTACCACAGCCTGTGCGCCAAAGACTCCTGGACGTTTTGACCAGGCACAGCAGGAAAGCACCCGACAAAAAAGTGGCCAGGCAATTGCTAAAGATTCAACCCAAGGTAGCGAATTTAACAAATTTTTCCCAGCTGCTGGGGCTGGCTATGAGCGCGTCTACACCCAAGAGAAGAAAGGCTTTGCTGAAGCGAAGTTGAAAAGAGATGGCAAAGACTTAGCTGTACTATCGATTAATGATACACAAGGAGTTAAAGGCGCTACAAACCCAGCGGCAAAATTCGTAAATAGCCCAAAAACAATAGCCGGATATCCAGCTGTTAGTCAGGGAAGTACTGGTACTGCTGTTTTAGTAGGGAATCGCTATCAAGTGAAAGTGCAATCTCGCGATGCGTCATTTACAGAGGCTGAACGCGAAGCTTGGATACAGAAATTTAACTTAAATGGTTTGGCGCAACTTGCTAAAACTAAATAGATCATGGACTTCGACAACTGAAATCCTGAGTAAGCAGAAAATAATTAAGTAGGAGTCTATATTGTGAGTAAATCAATTTTTGAGTTGGTTGATGAATTACCAACTAACAACTTAACGATTTCGGCATTGCGATCGCTCGATTTTGTTGCTCCTGGTGAGTGGCAAAATGTAGTTGGCTTTGTCAACACGATCAAAACTGTCACTGGTGAAGACGACGAAGAGCTGATTCAACAAATAGGCGATCGAGCGGTTTATCTCTACAACGATCGCTCTCAAGGATATCAACGAGCCATGTGGCTTTATCAAACCGTTGATAGCACAGATAAAGCACTTGGTGCAGCAGCTTTAGCAAACAAAGTGGGTGAGAAAATTCCCCTTTTGGGTTTTTTAAACCGAGTCACTCCCAAAGCTGAAAAAGCACAAACCATAGACTTGTGCTTAAAATTAGTTGCTGAGTTAGTAGCCTTCTGTCAAATTAACGGTATTCCCGGAGACAGCATTGGCGATTTTGTCGGCTCTTTGGGTGAATACAGCGGTGAGTCGTTCATCCGCATGGCTGCATTAGTTTGTTTTGATGGTTTGATACCCTTAGGTCCAGACTTCATCAGTAGTGCACTATCTAGACTTAATCACACAAGTCCTCAGGAGTTAGATCAAAACTCAACCTTTGCGAATATTAAAGACGCAATTCCAGGTAATGATTCTAGCAGCAAACTGAACTTTATCGGTCAAAGCTTTGACTCAGTCAGTGGTTGGATGAGTGGTTTAGTCTCTTCCAAGAATTTAACACCACAAAAGGTAGCTAACAACTTGCAAAATTTTGTTGACTTTGCAGATGATAAGCTAGACTACCTGGCTGCGTTCCTGGATGTATCGACGAATTACTACGAACATACAGGTACACAAACTTTAGCACGTCGATTGATTGAGCGGGCTTCGGCTGAAATTTAACTGATCAACTGACCAATAAAAAACTCACAACCCAGAACTTAGTAGCCAGTTCAGAAATTCCCGTTGACTGATCCAAGCTTTTGTTCTGGGTTTTGAATTGGAGTTTGCTGGCATCTTTGAAAAAGTTTCATGTCACGTGTGTCCGCGTCGGATCGGAAAATTCTCGTATTGGGGACACGATATCCATCTTGCTGCCCTGTCACCACTAGTTCAATTGGTTCATCACCAGAAGATAATGGTTGAGTTGGTTATGTTTGGTTTGCTGTTGCTGTGTAGGTGATTGTGTTTGAGGTTGCTGCCCCTGTTGTGCTAAGGATGCAGTACTTGCAACAGAGAAGATAAGACCCTCATTAGGACTATCAAACAACTCGACTATTGGTGCACTCGCTTCATCTATCACACTTACCCGGATAGTCTTGGCGTCAAAGTTCGTTATGCTTATCTCAGTAATATCCGCAATTGGTTTCTCTGAACGGAATGTGAATGGCTCACCCGACGGTAAGCACAGTTGAGCATTGGGAATATCAACGATAAAGCTATTACTTTTTGAGGTAAAAACAAGCCTCAAACCTTTGCAGGGCAATTAAAGTACGCTAAATGCGCAAAAATGACTAAAACCCAGATGTATTAACAAACCAAGCGAAACTATAGGAATCCGGTTTGATTTCTGAATTGACTCGTCGAGGTAGGGAACAGGGAACGCTTAACAGAAAGTGTACCTAGCTTCGTCAAAAATCAAAGATGAGTCCTATACAAAAATAAGTATTTAAAAATACCTTAAATAACTAAACAATGTTTCAAACAGTAAAATTTGATTCCAATATATAGCAATCCAGAATCATTTGTAAGAAAATACTGAGCCGATTAAACACGGTATCTGGGAGATAGCGGGTTTGTTGATCTCACAAATCATTTAGGATTACTATATATAATTTTTTACTAATTGTTTTCTCTTCCAACGTTTATAGTCATACTAAAAATCAAACAAAACAGATAAAATGTGTTTTCAGACTTTTTCCGGAAAGAGCATTAGGGAATTGAATTAAAGTATTAAGAACTAAAAGACGCCTGACCACTACGAAAAGGTGTCCTAATAATTACTTATAAACAAGAAAGATGAATATAATTATTCGTTTGCTTAGCGCATTCGCTGTCTCTGCGTCTGCGTTTACTACTGTTTCTTCTATGGTACTAGCAGAAGGAGTTCCCACTAGTCCTCAACAGAGAACACAACAAAGAATTTGCTCTTTCGATCCAGTAGCGGATTTATTACCAACTCCACCAAATCAACTACCAAATCAACCAACCAATTCCCCGCTTTCCTACCTTGCGCAACAAGGTTTTATACAAAACCCAAACGGTGATTGGGTCTGTTATGTGAACGATCCCAAGAAAGAATCGCGCTCTTATACTCTCTTTAAAGTGCAACAAATTGATGGAAAAGTCGTAGCAAGTTCTTTCCTAGAAAACGGTAGTTTAATTAACGGACAAGATAACCGCAGCTTGGACTTGTTCATGATGCTGATTAAGAACCATACAAACGCAACTCTAGGTAATCGTCAAAGTATACGCAGATATCTTTCAGCCTTCATGTCTTTAGTCAAGCAGGGCAAAATTTCAGCTTCACCTCGTGGTTATCTCTTCGACAGTCCAAGCCGTGGATTTGTCTCATACTATCCCCTTAGAGGTGGACAAATCCAGGGTACGGCAATCACCATCGACATCAACATGTTACGAAAAATTACCTTGAAGTGAACATCTCTGTTGGTTGGTTTGCTGTTACAGAGGTGATTCATCCCCGCCTTAGTACTCGTCAAGCAATTGAAATCAACCTCAGGGCTGGTTTTCTCAGCCAGGAAAGTACGTATAGTAAATCAGGTGATGTGCTTGTTCTTTTTCCGTAGAAGCACGGCAATGCCGTGCTTTTCTTGCTGCGCTAAATTAATTTTCTGATATCCCTACTTCTTCTAACCAAATGTGAGGCTTAATCCCTCTCTCAACAGATACCATCCCAAGATAGAGGTATTTACCTACTAAATTTTATTATCTTCAGCAATATATCAAGAAATATTATGTAAAGGAGGCGACTATTACCGCTCAACTATCCAAGGATGTCGTCATCCAGGAATGTCACACCTCAAGCATTGCTGATGCCTTAACACATGCTGTAGAAATTGCTGATTATTGTGCAGCTAACGCGGCTGCGATTGATAACAATGGCGCTTTTCCTGAGAGCGAGTTTAAGCGAATTGCAAAAGCAGGCTTGTTGGCTGCACCTTTGCAGCGAGAGTTAGGCGGGTGGGGTGCAGGTATTGATGCCAATGTTACCTACGAATCACTAATGCTATTAAAGCAGATGGGGCGTGGGAATTTGGCGGTGGGTCGAGTTTATGAGGGGCACGTCAATGCACTGCAACTGATTCAGACTTTTGGAACTAGAGAACAAATTGCAAGTTATGCTTGTGATGCCCGCGATCGCCACAAAATTTTTGGCGTTTGGAATGCCGAAGCGTCTGATGGTGTCAAGATTATCCCTCTTGACAATGGTAAGTATCGTCTGGAAGGTTCTAAAACCTTTTGTTCGGGATCTGGCTATGTTGAGCGTCCCTTTGTGAATGGAGCGTTACCCGATGGTAGTTGGCAAATGTTCATTGTGCCAATGGATCAAGTTACCACACTCAGTGATCCTAATTGGTGGCAACCTTCTGGAATGCGAGCAACTGCTAGCTACAAAGTAAATTTTAGCGGCGTGGAGTTGGAAGAAAGTTCATTAATTGCTAAGCCAGGAGACTACTTTCGCCAGCCTTGGTTGTCTGGGGGAGTCGTTCGCTTTGCTGCGGTGCAATTGGGTGGGGCAGAGGCACTGTTTGACTTAACTCGCCAGTATCTCCAGAAAATGGAATATACAAACGATCCATACCAAAAAGAACGGCTGGGCAGGATGGCGATCGCCATTGAAAGTGGTCATCTGTGGCTACGTGGTGCTGCTGATATGGTAGCAGCTTATGCGCCTGTGTTTGGGGGTTATCCCAGTGTTAACAACCCGCAAGCAGACCAACTTGTCGCCTATGCAAATATGGTGCGGACGACAATTGAACAAATTTGCATTGACACGATGCAAATTTGTGAGCGCTGTATTGGCACTCGCGGTTTACTACCACCAAATCCGATGGAACGCATCATCCGGGATTTAACTTTGTACCTACGTCAACCTGCCTTTGATGCAGCCCTTGCCAATGTTGGACAGTATGTCCTAGCTGAAACTCATCCTGCTCACTTGCTTTGGAATAGTAAGCAACCCCCAGATTGAATCTGGGGGCTTCAGCAAATGTTGAAGCCTAGCTTACCCGACTAAGTACCTTGAGTACTACGTTATTGGCAAGTCGTTAAAGAACCTACCCTGGAATGCGTAGCCAGTTCCAGGCTCTAGAAGTTGAAGGTTAAACAAGCATAAAGGTTTAAAGCTAGTGCCTTTGACATAGTACCGACCAATAACATTGTCCAGGCTAACATTACCCGAAAGGAGGGACTTCATGTCCAAAGTGTTTGTAGTTGACTTAGAAAAACGACCATTAAATCCAGTTCACCCAGCACAAGCGAGGCAATTATTGCGAAACAAAAAAGCAGCCATATTTAAACGGTTTCCTTTCACGTTGATTCTTAAAGAATCACGTCCAGACGCACCAATTCAACCACTCAGATTAAAGATTGACCCAGGTGCAAAACATACAGGAATTGCATTAGTCAACGATTCGACTGGTGAAGTTGTCTTCGCTGCTGAATTGAAGCATAGAGGTTTTGCAATTTCGTTTGCCTTAACTTCTAGAAGACAGCTTCGTAGAGGTAGAAGAAACCGACAAACGAGATATCGTAAACCACGTTTTCTAAATAGAACACGACCTGACGGATGGTTAGCACCAAGCTTACAAAGTCGTGTTGAAAATATTAAGACTTGGGTAAACAGATTACGTAAACTTACATCAATTAACGCAATTAGCCAAGAGTTAGTGCGTTTTGATATGCAATTAATGCGGAATCCAGATATCCAAGGTAAAGAGTATCAGCAAGGCACACTTGCAGGTTACGAAACACGGGAGTTTTTGTTAGAAAAGTGGAATCGACAATGTGCTTACTGTGGAGTCAAAGATGTTCCACTACAAATAGAACACATTTACCCGAGAGCAAAAGGAGGAACGAACTCAATTACAAACTTGACATTGAGTTGCGAGAAATGCAACACAAAGAAAGGGACTAAAGATATCAAGGATTTTTTCAAAAAAAACTCTGCAAGGTTAGAAAAAATCTTGAAACAAGCAAAAAGACCATTGGCTGATGCTGCAGCAGTCAATACAACTAGATTTACGTTGTTAGAAGTCTTAAAAGCAACAGGATTTCCTGTAGAAACTGGTTCAGGAGGATTAACTAAATTTAACCGTAATCAACAGAATTTAGTGAAACTACATTGGTTAGACGCTGCTTGCGTTGGAAAGTCAACACCAATTCTTAATATCAAAGGCGTTAAACCTTTGTTGATTACTGCTAATGGTCACGGTACACGCCAATCATGCCGCACTGATAAATTTGGATTTCCGAATCGTCACTGTTCCAGAACTAAATTTCACTTTGGTTTTCAGACTGGCGATATTGTTAAAGCTGTTGTCACGTCAGGTAAAAAAGTAGGCGGATACGTTGGAAGAATTGCAACTCGTGCAACAGGTAGTTTCAATATTTCAACCAAGAACGGGTTACTTCAAGGGATTAATCACAAATATTGCAAGCACATTCACAAAAAGGACGGTTACTCGTATGCCTAATTTGGAGCATTTGACGGTTGATAAATCAACCGTGTCGTGTTTCCTCCGTGGTCTTTAGGATCACGGTTTCCACACTCCCGCGAGGTCAGCATGAATAACCAGGTTACGATTGCATCACCACTCACTGATTCTAATAGTTTGCCTTGGCGTTCACTCAAGGAGATTGCTTGTGGTTCGGCGTTAGTCGTTGCCCCTCATCCCGATGATGAGACACTAGGTTGTGGTGGTGCGATCGCCTTACTACGTTCTCTCAATTTGATGGTACGTGTTTTGGTCATTAGTAACGGTACTCTTTCACACGCTAATTCCCAGAAATTTCCCGCACCTGCGCTGCAGGCATTGCGGGAAAGTGAAACACTCTCGGCGCTTTCTGTATTAGGAGTGGAAGCAAACGCTGTCACTTTTTTACGTCTGCAAGATGGATCAATTTCAGCACAGTATAAAGGTGCTGTGACGACTTGCGTTACTTATTTATCAGAAATTGCCCCGCGAATGATCTTTTTACCGTGGCGCTACGATCCTCATCCAGATCATCGAGCCACTTGGAAGTTAATTCACACCGCGCTGTCTGACTCACGTCTATCACCGCAATTAATCGAGTATCCTATTTGGGATTGGGATCCAGAGCAACGAGGAAGCTTACCAGAATCTCTTGAAGTCACAAGTTGGCGATTGGATATTAGCGGGGTAGTGCAATTGAAACAGCGAGCGATCGCCGCCTATCGCTCGCAAACCACAGATTTAATTGATGATGATCCAGAAGGCTTTCGCCTGACTCCGGAAATGCTTTTGAACTTTACCCGTTCTTGGGAAGTTTATTTAGAAGCCAAAATTTAAGAACTATGAAACTGGCAATTTTTGATATTGATGGAACGCTAACTCAAACAAATGATGTAGATAGCCAATGCTTCGTACAAGCATTTGCCAACGAATTTAAAATCAAAGAAATAAACACGAACTGGTCTACCTATGGACATACCACTGACTCTGGGATAGCTTTGCAAATTTTTCAGCACAACTGGGGACGTGTTCCCCAAACCACTGAGTTATGCCAATTGCAGCAATGCTTTGTAGAGTTATTGCATAGTCATTATATAGAAACTCCTGCATCATTTATCGAAATAGCTGGAGCTTGTGTGATGTTAAAGCACCTAGCCCAAACAAAAGATTGGGCGATCGCAATTGCTACAGGCGGATGGCGTGCTTCAGCCGAGATGAAGCTGCAAGCGGCGGGGTTAGATATAACGCAACTACCAGCAGCGTTTGCTGATGATAGCATCTCCCGAGAAGATATTGTGAAAACCGGTGTGTCGAGAGCTAAGGCGTTCTACGATCAGCCTGATTTTGAAAGAATTGTTTGCATCGGCGATGGCATTTGGGATGTTTTGACTGCTATCCAACTGCAACTACCTTTTGTTGGTGTCGCCAGCGATACACAAAAGCCGCTCTTAGAAAATGCTGGTGTTGAGTGTATTATACCAGACTTTATAGACTTTGAATCTTTTTTAAAAGCCCTGGATACTGCCAGCATCCCCAACCAGCACAAACCGTTGCAGGTACAAAACAATTCCCTGCCAGCGAGTTATTTTGAAACGCTCTATGGTACTAACCCCGACCCGTGGAAGTTTGAAACGAGCGAATACGAAAATAAAAAATATACTGCCACAATCGCAGCTTTACCCAAACAGCGCTATCATTATGCTTTTGAAATTGGTGGATCTATCGGTGTTTTGACAGAAAAGTTAGCCCAACGTTGCGACTCGCTACTTTCTGTTGATGTATCAAAAATAGCTCAGAAAAAAGCAATTCAACGCTGTCAACACTTACCGCAGGTGCGCTTTGAAATTATGTGTTTGCCAGAAGAGTATCCTGAGGAAATGTTTGATTTGACTGTGGTTTCTGAAGTTGGTTACTACTGGTGCTGGGAAGATCTCAAAAAAGCTCAACAGTGCATTCTCAAACACCTTGAACCAGGGGGACATCTACTTTTAGTTCACTGGACACAATATGCTCGTGATTATCCCCTCAATGGCGATCAGGTTCACGACTCCTTTTTTGATTTGACACCTACTCACCTGCGGCATTTAAAAGGTAAACGGGAAGAAGAGTATCGGCTTGACGTGTTTGAACGGGTGTTTTGAGCCAAAATTCCACTATTATGTAAGTACATCCAGTACATACATAATGAGCGACTCTTACAAAATTCGTAGCACCAAAATTGGTAACAGCGCCGGATTTCGCCTACCTGCGGAGTTTTACCGCGAACATCCCCAGTTTGCTAATGCTTCAGGTTGGATAGAAGTATTGTCCCCTGATACTGCGATCGTCAAGATTATTCCCGAATCGGTTGATCACGAGGATGAGGAAGATTCCCTAGTGATGCGCCTGTTTCTCGATTTTGCGACGGCAGAAGCTTTGAAAAATAATACCCTGCAACCTTACACAACTGAGATGTCCAAAGCTGCACATAAATTGATTGAGGGTGTGGAATTAGAGGACGAATCGTTGGAAGATGGCTAAGTTTGTCAGTAATGGCTGGGAGATTTATTTTCACCCACAACTCTTTGGAACTCAGTATCAAGAATTATTTGACCGTGTTTGTAATTTACAGCAAAAGTTACCAGAAAGTGAGTTTAAAACCCATCCAACAGTGAAGTTATTTGCAGCAATTACTGTTGCAATTGAAACTAAAATTCCTTGCGATCCATTTGGCAGCAATTTTGCTTTGACGGGAGCATTAAAGCGCTACGGACGGGTAAAGAAGATGGCTTTACCGCAAAGATATCGCTTGTTTTTTCGAGCATTTGATACCCGAGAATTAAAGGCAATTGTGATTTTGTGGCTAGGATTTCCCCGCAAAGAGGGAGCAAAGGATGATTGTTATCAAGTTTTTACCAAGATGGTAGCACGCTTAACATTTCCAGATAGTTTGGATGAATTAATTGCAGAACCAGAAACAAACCAGGAAGAACCGGAGTAAAACATACAACATAATAGAGGCACCCCTCGAAAATAAACGAACGGAAAGCTTAGAGCAACGGTTTGGGACATCAAGATTTAAAGCGCAACAGCTTATTATCTCGACGCCAACTTTCAACACGCAAGCGTAAATCCTGAATAGCCTGTTCAATTTTCACATTTTCCCAGCGAGAAAGCCATATACCTTCGAGTAAAGAGCGTTGTTCAACTTGTTCAAACAACTGACCAAAGGTATATGGTTGTGCAAATTCTTCGACAAGCCATAGCGTCGGAACTCCCAGCGTATTTGCCAAAAGTGCTACGTGCATATAACTTGGCTTCAAGCCGTTGAGAACACACGACCACATTTTTCGTAATTGGTGACGCGCTTGGAAACGAGTTTCAATTGCAGCTGCGGATTCAACCAAAAATGATTGCTGTTGCTGTCCCATTTGTGACCACTTACTTAACTGGTTTGCCAAACCAATGTCTGTACGTCCAGTTTGTCTGGCTGAAGTCACAACCCGTACTAGCGGACTATGACGAAAACGGGCATTCACCCGGACTAAAGCGTTATAGAATGCAACATCTTCGGGAGTACGGACGGGGGGTAAACCTCCTGCAAGTGCATACATTTGTGCCGTCACCGCAAAACTTGCCCCGTAGTGTTGGTAGTGCCGAGGAAAACTGTCATAAGGGTCGGGATCGATGTAAGATTCTAATTCTGTAATCAAGTAACGATAGCCTACCTCACGTAGATGACAGGCTCTAGCGTAGGGATCTAAGGCAGCACGATCAACTTGGTTTGTGATAATCCGTCCTCCTACTGCATCAGCACCGCAAGCAATTTCATGTAGGTTGGCTGCAATCCAAGTGGGGCTGACTTGCGAGTCCCCATCGGTTGAGGCAATGATCCCTCGTGTGCGTCCTAAACGACTCAAGCGGTGATATGCCTCATCCATCAAAATCTGACGCACTCGACCAATGTAAGCTTCTGTCGGGGGTAATGTTTTTTCAATTACGTGGAGTGCAAAAGATGGATGTTGTTGAGCGAAATTCTGGGCGATCGCCACCGAATCATCGCTACAATTATTTGCCAGCAAGATAACTTCGTAGCGTTTAGAGTCTAAAAGCTGCCCTTCTAAGTCAACCTGATATGCCAAAGCAGCAAGAGTTTGTGTCAACGTCTCAGCTTCGTTGCGAACTGGAACAATCACGCAAACTTCACAATATGGTGAAGGCGGCGTTTGGACTAGAGTTTGGGAAAAGCCCCCGTGAAGTTGTGCAACTGGAAAGTCAGCAACTTGTTGGAAGCACTTACTTTCCATAGAAACCATTTTTTCGTCTCCAGGAAAACATACAGATTGTGTTCATTAAAACTGGGATTTTTTTTAATCTTTGTATTATTTTTTTAAATTTTAATCATTGAGTTTTCATCCGTCTTTAGCATGATTCGTGTTAATTTTAACTCTACCAACAGATGTAGTTAAAAACTATCGTTAATTTTCAACTCTTTCATTATCAAACTATTAGCCTTAGAGAATGTTTTCTTGTCCTGAAAGTTTTGTATATAAAATAATACATAAATCAGTCTTTTCTTCAAGAATTTCGCCAATAATAATCCTAATCAAAGATATTATTTTTTTATTAAAAAAAATAATTATTAAGTAAGCCAGCTAGCGCGATATCGAAACCGCAGTAGTTTTACAACTCATGCGGTTGAACCAGATGCTAACGGCCAAACGCTTTCTCCTCAAGAGAAATTGACAGCAGATTTGCTTTGTATTATCCACTGTTTATCGTCTCGGTTGTACGGATTACGTAAATATAAAACAAAAGTGAAGAAAATTGTTGATGGTATAGATCCGTGCAAGGAATCTGATAGACTTAGGTAAGTTTAAATAAGTTTAGCTATGTACGCGATAAAAAGAGAGCTAAAACTAAATAACAAAGAAATCTCTCAAATGCGCGGCATTGCTGGATTTAAGAGGATAATCTACAACTTTGGCTTAGACTTGTTGGTTACTAGCTGGCAATTTCCAGAAATAAAGGCTAGCGATTCTAAGCGAATAGATGCTATCAAGAAAGTGTTCACTCAAGTTACGATGCAAAAACCTGAGAATAGTTGGATGAAAAAGTACCCATCAACTATTTATTAGTTTGCATTTATTGACTTGAAGAACGCTGTTTATCGGTGGCGAGAAGGATTAGCAGAATTCCCTCAGAAGAAGTCCAAAAAGAAAGGAGATTCTTTCACTGTTTATAAAACAGCAGGAGTGTATCCAGAAAAAGGTAAACCTCCTCTTCCTTTCACTAACCGAGTAACAATTCTTGCGGGAAAACAGATTAAGCTGCCTGGATTAAAAACATTTAGACTTAAAGAACGAATCGATTTTATTTGTAGTTTTCAAACTTTTACGGTTTCGATCTCTGCGGACAAGTGGTTCGTTTCTTTTGTTTTAGGTGCTCTCAAGATACCTCCTATTGTTCATCCTGTCCTCATAGCAGGAGTAGATTTGGGAGTAAAGTGCTTAGCGACTGTTAGTGATGGCAGTAAGTACGATATACCCGTTACCACAATGATTGCGAAAACCAAGCTCGGTAAGCTCCAGTGGCGTAATCGTAACAAAGTTTTAGGTAATAAAAAATTTCAAATTATAGCCTCTAACAAAGTTACAAAATACTACATCAGATTGTCTCGTCAACACCTGCGTATCTCTAATATTCGTCAAGATACAACGCAGAATATGACTACTGATTTGATACCAGTTCTCTGTAAACTTGCACTTAATACTTACTCTTTAATTCTTGGCGTTCTTGGCGTCTTGGCGGTTCGTTTAATAAATATTAAGTGCATCTTCATGGAGAATTGGTATGAGTCGCAAAGCGTACAACATTCGGATAGAAGATCTTAACGTATCTGGTATGATTGCGAACCAGAAGCTGGCTGCGGCAGTTAGTAATATTAAGTCCGGTTGAATAGTGTTTAATAAAGTAAGTGTGCGTTTACCAGTTGCGATCGCTAATGCCGAAACTTGTAACAATTCAACCTCACATGAGGGTTGAGGAACTTGAACAACGTTATCGTGAGTGTTCTGACGTAGTTGAAAGCCGCCATTATCAAATAATTTGGCTATTAGCCAAAGGAAAGACAACGGCAGAACTAGCCGAAGTAACAGGCTACAGTCGGGGCTGGATTCGTGGTCTGGCACGACATTACAATCAACAAGGAGCATTTGCGCACAGCGCAAATGCTCCTTGTTTAGGCAAAATGACCGAAACGATTTTAGATTTTAGATTTTAGATTTTAGATTGGGGTTAGTCGGTACAAGCCTCGTCCTTTTAGGACGAAATTAATTCTTCAATCCGTCAATTTTAGATTTGCGATTTTAGATTTTAGATTGGGTTGGTTCGTTTGTTGGCGATCAGCAATGCTAACGCTCCCTGCTGGAGGATCCCACCTCTTCGTTTTTTGATTTTATCTAGTACCAAAATACTATAAGGCAACCCAGACGCTCACAGTTCATACTATGTGACACTACTAATAGTTCTTAATCGTTAAAACCCGTGTTTTTGTTTTTTGTAAAACGCTTATTCAGCGCAAGTTCCATGAGGAATGAAAATACGGTTTTTATAAATTATGTCCTACTAGAACACCGATTCACTAATCCCAAAAACCCGGTTTCTGTTACTGGGAAGACCGAAGTTTCGTTAACTCAACAATAAAAAACCGGGTTTTTTAGTCACAATTATGAATACTGAATCGGTGTTCTAGGTGCGGAATGTGGGTTTGAAGATTTAATTGACGCAGGGGCAATTCTTAGTGATTTACAGCACTTTCAGGTAAGTGAGGTATGCCAATGACAAGGCTAACAACCGTTAGGTCTTACAATCATGACTAGATGGTGTGCCTCATAAACTTGCAATACGCTCTAAATGGCAGTCTTTCACCAGAAGCAGAAACTGCTGTAGTAGCATTTCATGCATTCATGCATTTAAGCATGATTTATTAACATATATGAAACAATGCAGTTCTGGAAAAGAGTTGATTGGCAAAGGTTTTTAGTTCGATGTGGAATTAGCAGCGGCTTTTAATGTTAGCGATTGCCTACCTTTGTTTAATCGAAACGCTTACATCCGTCATAAATAAGAACCCCGACTTCTGGTGATAAATCGGGGTTCTTGGTTTTTCAATTTAGTCGCTCTAGTTTTTTTAGAGGTAAAGGAACTTCAGCATTCAGCCATTCTAAGAAGCCTTTGTTTATTTCTGTAGGTGAGATTTCTGCAATAAAGTTAGTGTAAGTAATATGCTGGAGAATCACTTCTTCAATTTGCTCCCGATAACCTGATTGAGTTTTTACAATCAAAACGACTTCTGGTTCTTCTGTAATTTCTCCTTTCCATATATAAGCGCAGGTAATGGGAAACCAATTAACACAAACAGCTAGTTTTTGTTCCAACAAAGCACGACCGATCTGACGTGCTTCATCTGAATTATTCAAGGTGATATAGTAAAGTTTCATGTCAATCAACAAAGTAGATCTAAGATTTTTTGAAGAAGAACTCAGTTGTCAGAACGCAGAACTCAGAATCACTTCCGCCCTTGGATTCAGACCCCACCGAATTGAAGACAACGCTCTTATCCTGCGGAGGCAAACCCTCCCACAGTACTGGCTCCCGTATAGACGGTGGGGTTTTGAACCCAAAGACTTCCGTTCCCAGAACTCTATAATTTATGCCTGGTTCTTTCTTCTTATTCTGATTCCTGAGTTCTGAGTTCTGAGTTCTTTTGATAACAGTTCACTCTTTTCTACTCGCTAGAAATCAATTTTGTCGGAAGTCTACTGACTAATATCATATCATAATTCATCTTTTATGATGTTGCATACCTTACTTCTGTTTATTACCGCGTTCATTGCGGGTGGACTCAATGCTGTTGCAGGGGGTGGAAGTTTTATTGGCTAATTTTGGCGCAAAGGTAGTTGTATGCGATCGCATAATTAGCCTATACCCGACTACTCCTTTCCCGCCCGAAGATTACCGTAAGGTGTGCAGGGGAGCAGGGGAGCGCTTGGGTGCACCGGGTGAGAAATTACATCGGTAATCTTACACCGGGAAGGGAGTAACTATTGTCTGCTAACTTTATTTATCTGGTTTTTAGATAGTTTTTTTCGCACCAATTTACCTTAAAGTATTTTTAAGTAGGGACTGCGATATTAGATTTTTGTGACTGCATAGCTGGAGGCAAGACAAAATGAGCGCTTGGCATCTCAAATCGTGGGTTTTGCTGGGTAGTGCTTTGTGTGTACTCGGTTGTGCTCAACCAATCGCAGCACAAGTTGTTCCCGATAACACACTAAGCGCGGCAGAGCGAACGCAAGTCACAGGCAATCCCAACTTCCAGATAGACGGCGGGGGAAGGCGGGGTGCCAATCTGTTCCACAGCTTCCAATCATTTTCTGTACCGACGGGAGGTTCTGCCTTCTTCAACAATGCTGCCGATGTGCAGAACATCCTGACGCGAGTCACAGGTGGTTCGATTTCTAATATTGATGGATTAATCCGAACCAACGGCATCGCTAACCTGTTCTTGCTCAATCCGTCGGGAATTATCTTTGGTAAAAATGCCAGTTTGAATATCGGCGGTTCGTTTGTCGCCACAACGGCGAATGCCATACAGTTTGGTAATTTTGGATTTTTCAGTGCAACGAACCCAGAAGCACCCTCACCCTTGCTGACAATTAATCCAAATGCTTTGTTTTTCAATCAAATTGCGGCAGCACGAATTCAAAATAACTCAACTGCACCAGCAGGAACTACTCTGGCTGGCGCGGATGCATTTGGTTTACGTGTTCCAAATGGTCAGAGTTTGCTGCTAGTAGGCGGCGATATCAAAATGGATGGGGGTAAGTTGAATGCTTTTGGTGGACGAGTTGAGTTAGGAGGATTATCTGCTCCTGGGACGATAGGACTCAATGGTGATGGTAGCTTGAGTTTTCCTGTGGGAGTGCAGCGAGCGGATGTATCGCTGACGAATGGTGCGATCGTTGATGTTAGCTCAGGCGGTGGTGGTAGTATTGCAGTTAATGCCCGGAATTTAGAGATGACGGGAGAAAGTGTTCTTCAAGCTGGAATAGGGCGGGGTTTGGGGACAGTTGGGACTCAGGCGGGAGATATTTCGATTAATGCCACAGGAGCAATAAACCTTAACAAGCTTAGTCAAATTAATAATGACGTGCAATCAGGAGCAAATGGACAGGGAGGTGATGTCAGCATCAGTGCAAGCAGCTTGCGGCTTGAGGGTGGGGCACAGATAAATGCTATTACTTTCGGTGCGGGCAAAGGGGGGAATTTGAGCGTTGATGCCCAAGATGTGCAAATCATTGGTAGAAGCGCTAATGGTCAGGATGGCAGTGGCTTGTTTGCTTCTACAACGCCAAACTCAACAGGGAATGCGGGTGATTTGACAATCAAAACCAATACCTTGCTCGTGCGAGATGGGGCACAGGTAGGTACTGGTACTTTTGGTGCGGGCAAGGGGGGAAATTTGAGCGTTGATGCCCAAGATGTGCAAATCATTGGCAGAAGCTCTAATGGTCGATTTGGCAGTGGCTTGTTTGCTTCTGCACAGCTAAACTCAACAGGGAATGTGGGTGATTTGACAATCAAAACCAATACCTTGCTCGTGCGAGATGGGGCAACGGATACAAACTGCCACTTTAGGTGCGGGCAAGGGGGGAAATTTGAGCGTTGATGCCCAAAATGTGCAAATCATCGGCAGAAGCCCTAATGGTCAAGTTGCCAGTGGCTTGTTTGCTTCTGCACAGCTAAACTCAACAGGGAATGCGGGTGATTTGACAATCAAAACCAATACCTTGCTCGTGCGAGATGGGGCACAGGTACAAACTGCCACTTTCGCTGCGGGCAAGGGGGGAAATTTAAGGGTTGATGCCCAAGATGTGCAAATCATTGGTACAAGCGCTGATGGTAGGGTTTCCACTGTTTTGGTTGCTGGCGCAGATTTTAACTCAACAGGGGATGCGGGTGATTTGACGGTGAAAACTAATACTTTGCTAGTGCGAGATAAGGCAGGAATCAGCGTGGAGAATCGCGGAAGAGGAACCGCAGGCAACATGACATTAAATGCTCGCTCTATCCGTTTAAACAACAATGCCTCACTCAGCGCTAATACACGCAGCCCTAAAGTTGACCCTACTAGGGAACAGGCGACAATTAACATTAACTCACAAGATTTGATCATCACTCGCAATAGCAACATCATCACCAACGCCACAGGAGAAAACGTTATCGGCGGCAACATCAATATTAATACCGATGTCCTGGTTGGTTTTCAAAATAGTGACATCAGCGCCAACTCGGATAACTTCCGGGGCGGAAATGTCAGAATCAATACTCAAGGTATCTTTGGCATTCAGTTTCGGGAGGTCGCTTCTCTTCAAACAAGTGATATCACCGCCACCGGGGCTACTCGCGAGTTAAGCGGTAATGTGCAAATCACTAGACCCGATCTAGATCCCACTTCGGGATTAGTAGAATTACCAGTCAATGTCGTAGATCGTTCTGGCTTGATAGCTCAAGGTTGTCCGGCAGACCAAGGTAATTCCTTTGTAATCACCGGTCGCGGTGGCTTACCGCCCACTCCAGAACAACAATTAGACGATGACGCCGAGTGGCAAGACCGCCGCCGCCTAACAGTGCAACAGCAGATTGGACAGACAAAACCCCATACTGAAATCACTACTCAGACTTTACCTACCAAATCCGACACTCCAATTATCGAAGCCACCGGATGGCAGATCACTCCCAATGGAGACATCTTCCTAGTTGCCTCTACATCTAACCCTGCGGTGCACAATCCGCGAAATCAGCCGGACACCTGCCAATCAAGGCAGTAAACTGCATCAACTACCCAGACATGATATTACGCATTTGAATGCAACTTGGTATAAGGGGATGCGATACGCCTTCAAGCGTCTGCGCGGAGTGCAGATCGCACTTTCACAAATTGGCAATTCCTCGCTTTAAAAGAATTACTGAATGAAAAATAGAGAAGAAACTTGACAGAATTTCTTAAGTTTGCAATACCCTCAATGAGCAAGTTTTTTGATGCTTATTGTTAAATAATATGATCTATTTTGCTAAATTAAGTTATTGGATATTAGTATAATTTTGTCTAATAACAAATTAGGCAATTACGCGGTTTAGTTTTTGAACCTAACACTACTCATAATTCCCAGGACAGTAAAAATGAACCCAAACAAAGTAAACTACAACGGCAGATTTGAAATAAATGACCTGATTGATGATGCCGTGAAGAATGCAGTTGAACGACGCAGCCAAGTTATAGATTCAGAAGATGCTTTGTTGGTTTTGGCTGAAACAGAAGCACAAAGCATTCTAGGTGGTGCGGTGGCAGAACTTTCTAAATCTAGTATTTGTTTGCCAATTATAACTGGTAAGATAGCAGTTCCTCAACCAACTCCCAAACCTGTTTGTCCGCCGATTGTACTTGGGATAATGGTTGCTCCTGACTACCTAAAAGACTCAGCCTCAAAAGCATAATCTTCGAGCCTTAACAAAGATACTCTTCGCTGGAGGTTCGATTGATAGAAAACATTGCGACTGAGAATACTACACTTTGCCCCAGCGCTAGACCAGAATCAGGAGATAGTGTTGTCTTTGGTGTGGTCAGTGGGACGGTGGCACAACCCCGTATAGCTTATCTCAAGCAGCCGCAGCCTGTCACGGATGAACTAATAGCAAAGTCTAGCCCTGCTACACCAGCAGAAATTTTTCGGACGGCAGGACGCTGTATAGAATCGGGCTGTATGCATTTTGACGGTAAAGATTGTCGTTTGGCACAGCGAATTGTAGAGAATTTATCTGTAGTGACTGAGGAACTTCCACCCTGTTCTATCCGGCGAAATTGTCGTTGGTGGCAGCAGGAAGGTAAGACAGCTTGTATGCGTTGTCCGCAAGTTGTTACAGATACCTACAACCCGTCTCAACTCATACGAGATGTGGCGAAACCGACTGCCCTTTAGGCAAAGCTTCCATCTGTAGTAAAGTCCTTTGACACTCGCTAAGCCCTATGTCCGAAGGACATAGGGCTTAGAGTTGACGGCTAGTCATGATCAACTCGTCAACGTACAGCAAGCACATTAACAATTTCTGGACAATACGACTTGATTGCCTGCTCAATTCCTTGAGATAAAGTCACAGTTGAAGTCGGACAATTACTACAAGCTCCAATTAATTTGACTTCAACTGTATCTGGTGGTTTAATATCCACTAATTCCACATCACCGTTATGACTTTTTAAACCAGGACGGACTTCATCAAGCGCTTGCTGAATACGTTGCGTTAGCGGTGGTATAGGAGGCTTTACAAGTTCGTGATAAAGCAGCACTCCATACACAACTTCGTCTTTAACAGCATTACGTAAAGCTGGCATGGATTCTTGCTTCACAGTCTTAATTAAACGTGTCAATGCCTCTTTGTGTAATGCTTCAATGGCTCGTTTTAAACCTACGACGACACCTCTGTAAGTTTCATCCCACTCAGAGATAATTGCCTCATAACGGCTGATTTCTTTGACTAATTCTTCAAGTGTGTCATCGGTCATTGTTCCATTGCCAAATAAATTCCTTCAGACATTACTCAGGACTTAAAATGACTAAAAACTCATTTTGCTTTGAAGTCTTTGAGGATAAATTGAAAACTGCTGTCAAAAAACTTTTTGTTGCAATATCCCAATAGTAAACCCAAAATACTCTATTAATTGCTAGTTTATATTTTATTAGAAATGCTTGATATCAGGTTAAAGTTAATTAATATACTATTTTAATATGATTTTTTATACTCTTAAAGTCTTTTCAAGAAGTGAAGAAATTATTTACTGATGCAGATTCATTACAATAAGATAAATAAACAAACATGTCTTAACTAACTTCTTACTCCTATAGGAATCCGGTTTGATTTGGTGAATCACTCGTAGAGACAGAGAACGCTTAACAGGGAAGAAGCAATAAAAGTATACCTCGGTTCATCAAAAATAAAATATGAGTCCTATATAGATAAATTTTGAGTATAAAATTTTTCTGTTATGTGATTATTTTTGATGTAATTTTTAAATTCATCAAATAACTTAAATCTATTGTCAAAATCTCATCATTTTTTCTAATTTTGTAGAGCGTAAAACAAAAAAAATACCTCAGAATTAATGCTAAATGTGAAGACACAGAAACAGCTAAGATATCCACACGGTTTTCCTAAGTCTTACCCGTTTAAGTTACTGGCGAACATCAGGGCAAACCCACAAGACTGTCATTAGTCATTAGTCTTTTGTGGTTTAGTGGCTCATGACTAATGACAATCCTCACAATACGGTCTACAAGTTTATTGAACTGATAAAATCTTTAGAAACTCAGTCGCCACCCAGCCCTCAGAAGCAACCCATTGGTTAGATTTAACCTTAATCCAACGAAAACCGTTACTATCTTTACCTTCACCGTATACAGAGACTCTTGACCCATTGGGAATCTTACCAAGTTCACGAGCACTCGTGCCCGGTTGTTCCCGAACATTCAGACCACTCGAAGCATTGATAACAACCACGTCTGCAACAGAACCAGATGTTTCTGGTTGGATATTGACGTGGTTTTTAAAGACATACCAAGTGTCGAATTGAGAACATCCAGGATTTCCAAGTTTATCAAACAGAGTGACTCTATAGTGGTCTTTGTCTGCCTCTACTCTTTCTTTAACTCTAAAAGACCTGCCACTGCTGACATTAAACTTCTCACAAACTCCCAGATCACTTGAGTCCTTAAGACTCTGTTTGAAATTTGTTCCTTGTGAGTTTGTGACTTTCAATAGATCTGCCATTGACGTATCTCCTTGTTAGATTTTCAACACCAATTTAAATGTTAGTGCCTTTTACAGAATACCCACACTGAGAGTATGAAAAGTGCTTCCCCTACTTAGACCAGGGCTGTTTCATCCCACAAGGTATAAGAGTTTGTCAATATCGTTGGATAGAAATCTGTAAGCGGAGGTGATGGAAGAATAACCATTTCGACGCAAAATATTCAGTGCGAGCGATCGCACAATTGAGAGATTCGCAGGAGCATTTCCCGTGCGTATAGTCGAGTTGTCTTCATCAAAAACTACATCCTTAAATGGCAGTCGCCTCAAGTCGGGGAACCCGCCCACAGCGCTGCCTCCCCAATGGAGGCGATTTTCAATTCCCCAATGTCCGCGAATCCCGCAGGCGAAATCAACTGCTGAACGTATAAGACTGCTTATATAATAAACAACTTGATGATACGGTTTGCCTGCACGAGTACCTAGTCTTTCAACCTTAATTAAAGACTTTAGCCCAGTCCATTGTTGATTAATGCCAGTTAAATCATTGAAAACTTCTGTGGTGCGTGTTGTAACTCGATTTCGAGTTCGTTCGCTTGCGATATAACGACTTGTCGGTCTGGTGTTAGCTGTGTTGCGTTGAATCTGACGATGCAAGTTTTGTTGATTGCCTTTGACTGCAATTACGTAGTCGTTACCGGTGTCAATAATTAATTTGCAAGTTTTTTTTGGCAATGTAGAGCGTCCAAGCTAAATACAGCACCTTCGATGTCTAATGCTGCAATCAGATTTTGAACGGTCGTAATTTCGCTACCTTGCTTATTTTCCAATTTGTCCATACTTAGAACTAGTCCTCTATGCTGTGCAAATACGGAGACAATGCTCACAAAGTTTTGATACTCACTTTTATAGTCTTGGACTGTCCCTTTAATACTTTTACCATCAATCCCACACCACTCTGATACCTGCAAATCAACGTAGTTTTGTGCCCACTGATTGAAGGTCACGGCAAGTGTGTCAAAGTCTATTCCCATGAGTATGCGTCGGATTGTTGAGTATGAAGGAACACCGTGTTTTTGTATTTCAAACTTTTCAATCAATATCCGACGATGCCTTTTTACAAAATCCCCCCATGCACGATAGCCAACATACCCGCTCATAGTTCCCATAATTACAAACAACAATACTAACCACAGTGGGTGTCTTCGACCGTCTTTTGTCCGAAAGTCTTTGACTTGCCGCAGTTGTTCAATCAGATTGGCATCCATTATTTTTCATCCCCTTGATGCTTGCAATTTTACATCTTTTAGAGGATGAAACAGCCCTGCTACTTAGACGTATTCAAAGGTACAATAGTTCCAGCGTCAGTGCGGAAAAATCTCCACACTCGTCATAGTTGACAAGCAGTTGTTGCATCTCGGAGGCTTTCACTAACCAGTTAGCTGCCGTAAAGGAAGTGCCAACACTCACTTTGCCTGGACAACTGATAGAAACGCCATCAGGCAAAAAGAAAGTTTTGTGTCCTTCCCCAACCCAGTGTAACTGAGTCGCGACAGGCTGAGAAATTTTGAAATCTGGAGTCATAGTCACAGCAGTTCCTTGCCAATTACCGCTGAAATCTCACTCTGGCAATTGATTGGTTTCATTTGACCAGTATTGACTAGGAAAGCCAGTACTATCTTCGCGAATATTTGCCGTTCTGAACAAACAACCACTATCATCATAAACGATACCTACACTATGTCTTAATTCCTGGTATTTAAAAAATAGTTCAACGGCAAAATATGAATCTGGTTTCAACTTAGTTGAAACCCAAGCAGCATGACCTGATTCAAAGAAATTTGCCCTCATTGATTCAATTTCTGGAATAAAAACTCCATTAGATAAGCTATTCGAGAGTTGATTATATTCCCAACTTTGTTCTACTCTTCTGCGATCACTGTATGCGTAGTGATTCTTTTGAACGATTTCGGTTTCATTTGAATTACTCCGAAAGCTTCTGAGACTTTGAAACGATTCTGCCACCTCACCTTGGGGAGAGTATTTTGTCCAAATTCCATGCCAGTCACCCAAATGGTTAGTCGTGAAATTTTTCCAATTTTGATCTTTTAAATTCATAAAATATAAGTTCTTTGCGTTTATGGTAGTGTAACACTCAATTGTTTAGCTATTAGCCGTTAGATCTAAAATGCTCACAATCATTGGTTGCGGTAATCTCAATCGTAGTGATGACGCTGTAGGCGTACTCATTGCCCAACGCTTACAGCAATACCTTGCTCAATATCCTCTTCCTGATGTGCAAGTTTATGACTGTGGTACTGCAGGGATGGAAGTCATGTTTCAGGCAAGAGGTAGCAAAAAGTTAATTATTATTGATGCCAGTTCAACTGATTCTGAACCAGGGGCTATATTTAAAGTTCCTGGAAAAGAACTTGAAGCTTTGCCAGAACCCAGTTATAATTTGCATGATTTTCGCTGGGATCATGCTTTAGCCGCAGGTAGGAAAATCTTTAAAGAAGACTTTCCCGAAGAGGTGACTGTTTACTTAATTGAAGCCGAAAATTTTGATTTTGGACTAGAATTAAGTTCTGTTGTTCAACACTCTGCTGATTTAGTTTTTGAAGAAATAACTGCGATTATTAAACAGAGTAAAGAGTAATTACTGGTAGTGCGATTTTCAAAAAGTTTAGGAAGTTTTTCATACATTTATGTGAGAAGATTAGACTAAAAGAAGTTTCAAGTTTTGAAGTCCTTCACTAGATTGAGAATTTGGGAGGGGGAATTGACTGACGTCGTTGTGGGCTTAGATCTGGGTACAGGAGGAGTGCGGGCGATCGCAGTAGACCTACTACAAGGGCAAGTTATCGCAAAAGAAACCAGAAGCTATCCCCTGTTAATCCCACAGCCCGGTTGGACGGAACAGAACCCATCAGATTGGGTCGAGGCGAGTCTGGATGCCCTGTTCGATGTTGCTCAACAGCTAGATGGACACCGAGCGATTGCTCTGGGTTTGTCAGGACAAATGCATGGTATGGTTCCTCTGGATGCAGAGGGTAAAGTCATTAGACCAGCAATTTTGTGGAATGATCAGCGCACTGGTAAAGCCGTTGATGCGATTGAAGCCACCATTCCCCCTCAGGAGTTGATCCAGCGTACTGGAAATCCGGCGATTACAGGATTTCAGCTTCCCAAGCTTGTGTGGTTGCGGACTGAAGAACCACAAGCATATGCTCGGCTTTGGCAGATTCTTTTACCAAAAGATTATTTAGGATATGTGCTAACTGGTGAGTCAGTGACAGAACCATCCGATGCGTCCGGTGTTGGGTGTCTGAATCTGGCGACTCGGCAATGGGATACGGATATTCTCAATGCTCTCAATCTCAACCCAGCGTTGTTTCCCCCAGTAATCGAGTCTACGGCGATCGCCGGACGGCTAAAATCAGAAATAGCCACCCGCGTGGGACTACCAGCCGGATTACCTGTGGTTGCAGGCGGAGGCGACAATGCAGCAGCGGCGATCGGTCTGGGTATCTCATCAAGCAACCTGAACCGGGGCAGTCTGAGTATTGGCACGTCGGGAGTTATCTTTGCACCGTGCCAGCGCCCAATTCCCGATCCAGAAGGTCGGGTGCATTTGTTCTGTCATGTGGATGGTGGCTATCATCAGCTGGGAGTGACGCTGGGGGCTGGTGGTTCTCTGCGTTGGTATCGGGATACGTTTGCACCGAATGTTCCCTATACTGATCTGATGGATATGGCAGAGCGATCATTGCCCGGTGCTCGTGGTGTTCTATTTCTGCCCCATCTTTCAGGAGAGCGTAGTCCCCATCTCGATCCAGATACTCGCGGTGCTTGGGTGAATCTGTCATTGGCTCATACGCAGCCAGATATTATTCGTGCTGTTCTTGAGGGCGTGGCATTTAGCTTGCGGGAAGCATTGGAAGTTATCAGCGCGATCGCTCCCGTTCATCAACTCTTGGCAACAGGTGGAGGTGCGCGATCCAACATCTGGTTACGAATTTTAGCAGATATTTTGCAAACAGAACTCATTGCTCCCAAAGCTGAAGAAGGAGCAGCTTACGGAGCAGCGATTTTGGCAATGGTGGGGGTTGGTGCATACCCCAATTTAGAAGCTGCATTTAAGATTCTGCCGCAGGATGCGAGTGTGGTACAGCCGCAAGTAAATGCTGTGTATGAAGCAGGTTTTAAGCGATATAAGTTATTGTACGATGCCCTTAAAGCCGTTCGTTGACAAAACACCATCGCCTACAATACTTCAACATCAAAATTAGAGTAAATCTTCCTCAGTTAGCTGGGCTATTTTCATCAAAGCTCTCAAGGTTCCGACTTTCAAATCTTGATTTCGATTTCATATAGCAATTTCGACAACTTGATCTGTTGACTCAATTGCATAATGACTGTTAGCAACATCGAGCCAACCTTCAATAGCGTCCTTTAAATTAGCCATCACCTCCTCCATCGTATCTCCTTCAGTAATACAACCGGGAAGTGCGGGAACCTCTGCCCAATAGCCCCCTTCTTCTGCTGGATGAATGATTGTTTTGATTTTCATACACCTATCGAGTTACTTATTGGGGCTATGCTAACAATCATAGTTGTTTGCTCTCAACAGGGGTTGCTTAAATCAATAAGGATTTTACATTTTGGAATCCGAAAGCGGTTCTAAATTGGAAAAGAAGTCTGGATAAGGGTTTGGCGGTTTTAAAGCCAAAATTAGTCTAAACTCCAGTTGGTGGTTTGCATCTAGAAATTTGTAATTGTGTATGATGAAATTATGGAATGTAGGTATAAGCTAAAAATATGACAATTACTACCAACTTAAAAAAGCTCTATGAAACTGATAATAGTTTATGGCTAGAAGAAACTATTAAGTTATTAAAACAAAAACTATTTAACCAACTTGATTTAGAAAATTTAATTGAGGAATTAATTAGTTTGGGGAAAAGAGATTTAGCTAAAGCAAAAAGTCTTTTAAGGCAAATTATTATTCATATATTATTACTCCAATATTGGCATGTAGAATATGAAAGAAACTATCGTCATTGGCTTGGAGAAATTAAAACATTTAGATATGACTTAAATAATCATTTAACCACGAATTTAATGAATAAATTACAGGATGACTTAGAGAATATTTATCAAAGTGCGGTTGATTTTGTGCAAGTGAAAACCGATTTAATGATTTTTCCAGAAAAATGTCTTTACACTCTTGCACAATTATTGGATGATAATTATTTGCCTTAAATATATCAGTCTTATCTGATTTTTGTGAAATGGGAGCAGTACCAAGAGATGACCGCACTGTAAATCTATGCTGTAATTTGGCGATCGCTTTCTGTAAGAATCCATGCTGGAAGGGCGATCGCGCAGCGTCAAGCCTCCGGCTTATCGCGCTTGTTATGTGCCACCACGAGCTTCTCGCATCAATCTTAATATTGCTAAGAACGTTAAGCCGTTGTTGCGACAAAGTTCCTTAAAACTGGAAACTGAATAAATATTAGAAGAAGGAAACTCATTTAACCTAGTGCGATGAAAATCCCAAGGTGATAAAACCAAATAGTTGTCAACGTTTCCACCGATAAATCTGATACTTTTTGCAGCAGTTCTCTGTCTTTGCCTACTCTTCACAAGCAATAATGCCCCCAAAAGCTGCTTGTGGTCAGTAGGTTCGACATTAACCGGCAAGCAAATGGCGTTAGCATATTGAATAAATATCAGGTTTGATTTCTCCAGACAATTATCATTGTTGAATGAGATTTTAATTTTTAGCAAATTATCTTCGACCAACTCATTGTGTGATAGCCAATATGTGTATAGTGCTCTGATTTGAGCATCATCAATTAAAACTCCATTTGGACCAATTAAAGAATCCAGAATGGGTTTTGTAATGTTATCAATATCACCAACCTTATCTGTCTCCTGTCTCTCAACAGCATGTAGATACCAAGTAAAGTCTACATTGACACAACCAGATATTATCCATTTGAACTTTGATAATTCGCCCTGACTTAAATTGCATATTTGCTCTCTATAGGCTCTTTTCGACTGAACACTTACGATTTTTTTAAATGCCAAATTGATGTGAATGGCACTATCTGTAATTTCTTCAATTAAGTATTGTGTGTCGTAGCTACAGTTTTCGGTTTGTGTCGAGATTTTCATTTACACATAATTACGTTATTACACTGAAACTTTCCATCTGACTATCTTGTACAGGTTATTTATACAGAATTTTTATACAGAACACCCTTGGTACAGATATTATACAGAAACTCTCTATATAACTATCTCGTTACAGGGTATTTATAGCGGTTCTCGTTTGCATGAAGTACATTTTTCAACCTCACCCCCCAACCCCTCTCCTTAGTAAGGAGAGGGGAGCGTTTGCGTCAGCAAATGCGGGGTGAGGTGACGACTGTATTGCACCGAAGTGAGAACCGCTATATATAACAATTTTCCGTATATCATCCCTACACCTGGGTATTACCTAAAATCACAGGAATTTCGAGTCAAGAGAATTGCTTGATTCACTGGCGCGATTGCGCGAGGCGCAGTGCCAAAGGCAATCGCAGCAATTTTTAAATCCATCGTGCCAAGTCTGGGATATCACTCCTTCAAAGGCAACTAGTACTAAATTTTAGCAAGAATCGCTTGGGCAGCTGCTTCATCAGTAAAATGCATAACCACTTCGTAGCGACCTGCACGCCCACAGTGGGACATATTCCCAGTAATTGAAACAATCTTATGCTGGGGTTGGTTCATTCTTTGTCAACAGAGTACAGCGATCAACTCGACTAGAAGTGCTCTGACATTACCCTGCATACAGAAAGCTGCGACCGACTATACACCTCCAACCGCAAACCTCTTGTCTCTATTTTCTATTGCCCGCCAGTAATCTCCAAGTTAAACCCGGTAATATAACTTGCTTCCTCGCTCATCAGAAACGCTACCCCATTCGCCACCTCCTCAAGACTTCCCAAACGCCGCATTGGCACTGAATCGATCATCTGTTGCTCAACCACCTTGGGATTGGCATCAAAGTACTGTGATCCTACTGCTGCCTGCAATTCTGTTTGCCGCGTCCACATAAAACCGGGACCGATGAGCGCAGGAGACAGTGAATTCACCCGGATGCCGTAGGGAGCCAAATCTTTCGCTGCTGTCTGAGTCATTCCAATCACCGCGAATTTTGAAGCGCCATATGCCAGCATATTTGGCGGACTAACTACCCCTGCATAACTTGCGGTGTTGACGATCGCACCTCCACCTGCATCACGTAAATGCTGGGCAGCCGCCTTGAGAACGTGAAAAACGCCGACTACGTTAATGTTAATGACCTTTTGAAAATCGTCCTCGGGATATTCGTCCGTTTTGGCAAACACTCCTTGATAGCCAGCGTTGTTAAAAACATAGTGGATTTGCCCAAGCTGCTGAACAGCACCACTAAAAGCTTTGGCAACATCATCAGCAGCCGTAACATCACAAGAAAACGTAGCGACTGGAACGTTGTACTCTTTTAGTTCCTCAGCCACATCTGCCATCTTCGCTTCATTCAAATCCAGTAGGACTACACCTGCGCCATTAGCGGCAAAACGGTGTGCAGTTGCCTTGCCAATATCTCCCGCACCGCCTGTAATCAGGATGGTTTTGCCTGCAAACTGATAGGTTGCTTTCGCCGTCATAGTTTCAACCTTTTATTGAAGAATTATTGCAAATGCCCGTCATTGAAGTGGGATTGCTATGATTCTATTATTGAGGTTTTGCCCAAAAAAAGAGCATAAAATAAAAAATTTATTTCGTTCGATTTTTTACTTTATAAGGAGTCATGCGATGCGTATCCCCCGCTTCGCTAAAGTGTTGGCAGTATTCCTGGCTGGAGTCATGCTGGTGCAACTGCTACATGCTTGTTCACCGCGCTAGCAAACCGCACAGAAAACTAGAATCGCGCTCGCCACTGTTAACAACGGTGACATGGTTGTCATGCAGGGGCGACATCTATGATTTATTTTGCCTGGAGCGTCCGGTTAATTCTCATTTACTGATTCGCGGCACTCACAATCGACGAGTCAACGACGATGCAAAATACTTGCATTCGGCAATACAACAAATACAACCGCGCACTCGCCTACATTAATGTTTCTGTTCGATAGACATCTACTTCTCCATGTCAACTCCTCCTACTGGACTCTTCCTTTACAACCCTACTCCCGCCTACTTTCGGTGAAATGTTAAGAAAGATCCGGGTAATGGATAGCTTTTAAGAGGATGTCTGAGAAGTTCTAAATAGTTGAAAATTAAGCTTGAGTAACGGTTGCGCGTCGCCCAACCGTACATCTTGTTGTGGGCGATTGCCTACGGCAGAGCTAAGCGCCAAAGGCGCACGCTGCGCGTTCGCTTTTAGCGTGCGCTTACGCTTACGCTTAACGCCTGCAAAATACGTGAAGGCTGATAACTAGCAACTTGGGTTAGTAATAGCATGGGTAATAATTGCGACGTTTTGCCCATGAAAAAAGTATAAACTGAGTATTTTACCTCACAAGCTTGTAGGTTAGTTTAAACAACATTGAAACGCTAAAACTAACTACTCATACTCATGCAACGCCCCCAACTTCCGAATCCCTGGCCAAATCGCAGCCACCGCCATCACCACGACAATCGTCCCAATTCCACCGCCAACCACAGAAATCACTGGACCAAACAAAGCAGCAGTCAAACCTGATTCAAAACCTCCCAACTCATTCGAGGCGCTGATAAACACATTATTGATGGCAGCCACTCGACCGCGTAAATAGTCAGGTGTCCGAATCTGAACTAAAGTATGGCGAATGACAACGCTAATACTGTCAAGTGCGCCACTCAATGCCAACATCAGCAGTGACAGCCAAAACAAACGAGACAACCCAAAAATTATTGTGACCACACCAAAACCTACCACAGACCACAGTAAAGCTGGTCCTGCTTTGCGTAAAGGTGGCAGATGCGCTAGAAGTACCGCCATAATTAGTGCGCCAATCGAATGTGCTGCCTCTAGATACCCCAACTCCATTGGACCGACATGCAAGATATCCTTGGCAAAGATGGGTAGTAGTGCAACTGCACCTCCCAACAAGACGGCAAACATATCTAGAGTAATTGCTGCTAAAATTACCTGATTCTGCCACACAAACTCAGCACCAGCAGCTAGTGTTTTTAATGATATTGGTTCCTTGGAGAGGGCTGTCTTTTTTTCTCTAATGAGCACTATTAAAGCAAAACACAAAAGTGATGCGATGGCCGCCAATACATATACCCCTGTGGCACTTCCCAAAGCTGCAATCCCAAATCCTCCCAAACTTGGTCCAATAACTGTTGCTAGCTGAAAGCTAGTACTATTCCAAGTGGCAGCATTAGTAAAAGCACTTGTTGGTATTAAATGCCACATAAGCGCATCGCTGGCAGGCTTCAAGAACGCCCTAGCTACACCTGTAAAAAACAAGCAAGTATAAACTAAAACTATTGCGCCTTTACTATAGGAAACAACCGCCAAAGCTAGCGAGCAAAGGACTAGCAGCATGATTGAGAGTAGGGTAGTGTGTTTGCGAGCACGGCGATCTGCTACGTGTCCGGCAACCAAAGTTAAGGCAATCATCGGCACGACTTGCGCCAGCCCAACTCCACCTAACGCCAGCGCTGAACCAGTACGCTCGTAGAGTTCCCAGCCAATTGCCACAGTCTGCATTTGTGAACCCGTGAACAGGAGTACGCGCCCAATCGTAAATAATCGATAATCTCGAAACCTCAAGGCTGCAAAGGGATCGTGTTTTACAGCCTCAGTCTTAAGGAGCTTTTTTAACTTCGGATCGGTCGAAGACATGTTTAAGTAGAGTCAACCCTTCTTCAATGTGTGCAATTTCCTCTGCTGTCAGACCTTCTAACAAGTCTGCAATATGAGCGCGAGTTTGGGCGAGGGTTTGCTCAAGATGGTGCTTGCCCTCATCCGTGAGATTGAGAACCACCCGCCGTCGCTCTTGGGGATGGTCGCTGCGTTCAATAAAATGACGTTGTACTAGGCGTTCTGTCGTTGTGGATGCAGTAGCACAAGTGACACCTAAATGTTCCGCAACTTCCGAAACAGAGGTTCCAGGATTGCGTTTGATAAATAGCATCGCCCGTAATTGCGGTATAGATAGAGACGCGACACTGTTCTCACGCATATCCGCTCGGATAAACCGCATCACCAATGGAATCGTATCCATGACTTTAACGGCACATTCTTCAGAGGGTTTACCGAGCTTCATGGGATTGTTTTTCTCCTGATTACATCGCTACCCGTGGATAGAGTCGTCCACAGATAATTGTTAAGCCTATCAATGTTAGCAAGAGAATTGTACAATCCAGACCAAATCCATAGAGACTGGAACCATTTACTAGCATTGTACCCCGTAAAGCATCAACTTGATAAGTTAAGGGATTGATACTGGAAAGAATATGCAACCATCCTGGCATTAGTGATAAGGGATAGATGGCGTTACTGGCAAAAAACAACGGCATAGTTATTAATTGTCCAATTCCTGTAAATCTTTCTCGACTTTTTACCAGACAACCAATGATGAGTGAAAAAACACAAAAACAACCCGCCCCTAAAAGCACAATTACGAGTACTTGGAGTAAAGCCAAAGGATTTAGATTAACATTGACACCTAACAATAGCGTTAATCCGTAAATAATGACTATTTGTGGTAAGCACCGTACTCCACAACCGACGGCTTTACCCAACACCATCGCCGCACGGGGTATGGGACTAGCGAGCAATTTCTGCACAATTCCTAAATCTCGCTCCCAAATGAGTGTCATTCCACCAGTGAAAATTGCCACAAACAGCACACTCTGAGCTAAGATACCGGGAGCCATAAAGTCTAAATAAGATAAATTCCCTGTAGGAATAGCCCGAGTTCGGGTGAAAACTTGCCCAAAGACTAAAAGCCATAATGCAGGCTGTACACCTCGGATGAGCAAATCGCTTGGATCGTGGCGGAGTTTGCGGACTTCTAGTTCAGCTAAGACAAGAGTTTTGGTAACTAATTGTGAGAGCGCATAGATAAAACTTTCTCGCCGATTAAGTCGTGGTTCAACCCAACCGTCGAGCATTACGTCTGGTTTTTGCTGTGTCACGATAACTAACTCCTGACGCTAATTCGTCCCCTGTATACTGAATAAAAACATCATCCAAGGTGGCGTTTGGTTTACCTAAAGCAGCTTTCAAATCGCTGGGTGTGCCAGTCGCAATTACTTTGCCCCGATTCATAATTGCTACCCGGTTACACAAACTATCAGCTTCTTCTAAAAAATGGGTAGTTAAAAATATGGTTGTGCCATAATCTGCACGAAGTTCTTCCATAAGATTCCATACCTGGCTGCGAGCAACGGGATCGAGTCCGACTGTTGGCTCATCGAGAAACATAATCTGCGGTCGATGCAGGATGGATTGGGCAATTTCTAGCTTGCGAATCATGCCACCAGAGTAATTTCTCACCAAGCGATCGCTTGCTTCTTCCAAACCCATAAACGCCAGCACGTCACGAATACGCTCTCTACGTTGTTTAGAGGGAATGTCGTACAATTTGGCAAAGATTAAAAGATTTTCATAGCCTGTAAGACTGCCATCAGCAGAAAGAGCTTGGGGTACATAGCCGATGACTCTTCTGACAGCACCTTGCTGATGAGTGACATCATAGCCAGCTATAGTTGCCCGTCCAGCGCTTGGCGGTAGCAGCGTTGTCAACATCTTAATGACTGTACTTTTACCTGCCCCATTTGGACCAAGCAAGCCAAATACTTCTCCAGATGTAACAGAGATATTCAGGGCATCAACAGCGGTGAACTTGTCAAAGCGCCGCGTGAGTTCCTGAGTTTCCAATATGACCGCAGGGTTCGGAAAGTTAACAGGCATTTCCAAGCGATCGGTTCTTCCCGTCAGTTTCGTCACAAGTAGGATGCACTTCCTTAGTGGTATATTTAGGTTATCTAATTATTAGTTTCTCATTTATTATGTGGAAGTCAAGAGCTAGTTTTTTTTGGTTGACATGCAACCAATTCGTTGCATAAAATGATAATATGGATGCAGTGTTCAAAGCGCTTGCCGATCCGAGCCGCAGGAAATTACTCGACCAGTTGTACAGCCACAACGGTCAAACATTAAGTGAACTGTGCGAACACCTAGAGATGACGCGGCAAGCCGTTACCAAACATCTAGCGTTGTTGGAGGCAGCGAATCTGGTTGTCACAGAGTGGCGTGGACGAGAAAAACTGCATTACCTCAATCCAGCCCCGATTCAAGACATTTACGATCGATGGATTCGTAAGTATGAACGTCAGCAATTAGAAGCATTAAGTGAATTAAAGCGAAACCTGGAAGCAAACACCAAGGAGCCATAACATGGATCAGCAAAAGTTCGTTTATGTAACCTACATTGCCACAACCCTTGAAAAACTTTGGGAGGCATTGACCGGCGAAGCATTCACCCAGCAATATTGGGGCGGCAGGCGAATTCAATCTGATTGGCAGGTTGGCTCACCCGTGCAGCATGTTAAGGAAGATGGCGAGTCTGAGTGGGAAGGCGAAGTATTGCAATCTGAACCACCTCATCGGCTTTCCTATACCTTCCAGTCGCCTGGCTTCAACGAAGAACGTCCGTCACGTGTGTTGTTCGAGTTAGAGCAAAACGGCTCAACAGTAAAGTTAACGCTGACTCACGATCGTCTCGATGCACAAGCTTACATGAGCATTAGCCGAGGCTGGAGCGCGACTTTGTCTAGTCTCAAGCGCCTGCTCTTGACAGGCGATGTACTAGCCTTGGCTGCCTGCAAGTAATGGAATCGCTAATGGGTCATTAGAGTTTTAATCATTCTCGATTCCCGATTCCCAATCCCTAATCCCAATTCCCAACCTTTGATTCTGATCTGGAGAAACTTGCATGATTCCTACCGTCATTGAACAATCGGGTCGGGGCGAGAGAGCCTTCGACATTTATTCTCGCTTGCTGCGTGAGCGGATTATTTTTCTGGCAGAAACGGTTGAGTCTGAAATGGCTAACCGAATTGTGGCGCAAATGCTGTTTCTGGAAGCCGAAGACCCAGAAAAGGACATTTACCTGTATATCAATTCTCCAGGTGGTTCTGTGCTGGCAGGTCTGGGCATTTATGACACAATGAATCACATTCGTCCGGATGTTTGCACAATTTGCTATGGCATGGCAGCCAGTATGGGCGCATTTCTACTCGGTGCAGGTGCTAAAGGCAAACGCAGCAGTTTGCCCAGTTCGCGGATTATGATTCATCAACCCTCTGGTGGCGTGCAGGGACAGGCAGTAGATATTGAGATTCAAGCGAAGGAAATTCTGTACTTGAAGCGGCAGATTAACCAGCGTATGGCTAACTACACGGGACAACCATTGGAGCGAATAGAACAAGATACTGAACGGGATTTCTTTATGTCCGGACAGGAAGCAGTAACGTATGGCTTGATTGATCAGGTGATCGATCGCCCTACTCTACCCATTCACCCCGAACTGACGTTTCCAACCCAAGCGATCGCATCGCCGACATAGTACTTTTTGGGTTGGTTTGTATGGTCAGTTATGGGTGTGTGCGATGGAGTTTTGGACGGATTTAGCCCTTGATTTGATGCGACTAAAGCCCAACAAACTGACCTATTTTCACTTATGGTTTACGGGTTTACATGCTATGGCTCTTTGTAGCCGTGATTAAGGTTATCCGTAGTTAACCACGTTGCGTAGCGGCTGCGGTTGAACTTAATTTTATGCAGCCTATGATCTGTTAGTTTGTATTAGATTACACTCAAAAGGACTTAGCCAATGCCGTCCGTCTCTGAACAGCAAATTATTGATGTCGAAGAGCGACTACGATTAGCCATGCTCTCTTCAGATGTCGAAGCACTGGATGAACTAATTTCAGCCGATGTCATCTTCACCAGTCACCTCGGTCAGGTCGTCAGCAAGCAGGACGATCTGGCGTTTCATCGAGCTGGCGTATTCAAGTTCCAAACGATCAAACCATCAGAAAGAAAAATAAAGTTTATTGAGGGGCTTGCGATCGTCTCAGTTCGTGTGCAGCTAACCGGCATCTTTGGTGAGTCACCGTTCACAGATGACCTCCGATACACCCGCATCTGGTGTCGTCGCTCCTCCGGCACTTGGCAAATTGTCGCTGGACACAGTAGCGCTGTGCAGGAGAAGAGCTTCTTCTAAATTGCTAGTAGATCACGACAAAAATAATCCGCCAGCCTTCATGGTTGACTAATCAATGAACACGGCGACTCGAAGGGCTTGTTGCAAAGCGACACGCTGCGCGTTTAAAGTAGCGTCTCACCAATAGAGGTAGGCGATCGCTAAAATATGAGCAATTTTGTCAAAGTCTCCTGCTAATAATCTTTCAGTTAATCTACGGTAGCTGCTGTTTTTTCTTGGACTTGTTGTTTCGGGAATTCTCGATTGGCAATTATCTCACCAAACGGACTCATCAGCTGTGGTTCTACAACAGGTCTATTTTCTAAAGGCAGACGAGGAAAGAGTAATTCGGCGACGCGATATGCTTCCTCTAAATGGGGATAACCAGAAAAGATGAAAGTCTCAATCCCCAAATCTGCATACTCCAATATTCTTTGGGCAACGGTATCAGGATCGCCTACCAAAGCAGTCCCAGCACCACCGCGCACTAAACCAATTCCTGCCCACAAATTTGGGCTAATTTCCAAAGCTTCCCGACTACCTTGATGCAATTCTTGCATTCGGCGTTGCCCTTCCGAATCCATGCGGGCGTATGCTTTTTGAGTTTTGGCGATTGCCTCTTCATCTACATAGCGAATTAAATCATTTGCCGCATCCCAAGCTTGAGTTTCGGTTTCCCGCACAATGACGTGTAGGCGAATGCCAAAGCGAAGTGTTCTGCCTTGCGCTTCTGCCAGCCGACGAACTGCGGCAATTTTTTCACCAACCTGTGCTGGTGGTTCACCCCAAGTCAAGTACACATCTACGTGCTTGGCGGCAATATCTTGAGCAATGGGTGAAGAACCGCCAAACCACAGAGGAGGATAAGGTTTCTGCACAGATGGAAAAAGTAACTTGCCATCTTGGATGTTGAGATAATCACCTTGGAAATTTGCAACTTCACTTGCTGCTATCTGCCGCCACACTGTTAAAAATTCGTCTGTTAGTTTGTAGCGATCGTCATGGGAAAGGTGCAAACCATCTCCCGCCAACTCTGTAGGATCGCCCCCTGTAACCACGTTAATCAACAAGCGCCCACCAGAAATGCGATCAAACGTCGCAGCCATCCGCGCTGCTACTCCTGGTGACATCAACCCCGGACGAATTGCCACCAAAAACCGCATTTTTGTAGTATGCGTTACCAGCGCTGATGCCAAAACCCAAGCATCTTCACAAGAACGCCCTGTAGGTAATAAAGCACCTGTAAAGCCCAAGTGATCTACTGCTTGAGCAATTTGCCGCCAATAATCAAAATTTACTGCCCGCCCGCCTATAGCAGTGCCGAGATAGCGTCCTTCTCCGTGTGTGGGAATAAACCAAAGTAGTTGCATAATCCCTATTTAATCTGGCTGCAAAATCGGATTGTGTTATCTTTACGGTAAGCTTATTTGTATACCGTAGTTTATCTGTTATCCTCAAATTATTGCACAGCTAAAGGAGTAAAGCAACACTTTTCACTCAAATAATACACTTGATTCATCTGCATATCGTATTTATTCCGTTCATGCAATATTCTTGAGTCTGGTTTAGACAAAGTTTGACGGATGTATATTAGCGACCAAAAGACTCTTATAAGTTATCTATATCAGTCCTAAATAATAAGAGGGTGAAACTCTGTGTTTCCTCCTCCTTTGTGACGGACATATTCCAAGGACGGGGGGGAATACCTACACAGAAGTGTCCTCTTCTGGAGCGCCTCTGTGATAGCCTGCGGCAAGCCATTTCGTGTCTACGTTTATCAAAAGTGTTTTTGATTTTTACATATAAAATTGCTGGCTATATGTCAGAAAAATTTGATAATTAGATAGGTATTTTTTCTATTCTGGAGGAGTTTATCAAGGATTATTTTAAAACCACGATATTTACATCGGATTTGTCGAAATTAAGCTATATAAAACCCCAAAAGGCTTATATAGTATCAGTTCTTTTTGGTCTCATATTGTCTAAAGTGGCGAAATCAAAAACTCAAATTTAATTCCCTGTTTTTCACATGTAGAAGTGGAGTTTAAATTAATTTCATATGTTTTTTGCAAAACAGATACACAAAACTGTTTATCTGTTATAAATTTGTAGATATACAGCAACCAGCATAGTTCATATATGTGACTAGCTTGTTTGATGTTTATATGCCCAAACTGTAGAAGTTGATTTTGCTGACACTTATTAAAGAAAAATAAACATCTCTAAACTATACTGAGTTTGAATAAATCAGAAATGGTTGCACTCAGCAACAGAAATTCTGTCAATAAATAAGTCTTACATCCTATGAATAACTGTATTATGAACTCAACTATTTCTCCTTCTACGATCGCTATCATTGGTGGCGGCTTAAGTGGTTCTCTGGTGGCAGCAAATATAATGCTAAAAGCAACCATGCCACTGTTCATTAAGTTAATTGAACGCAATCAAGAAGTAGGCAGAGGAGTTGCTTACGGTACGCCAGTTGAATGTCATTTGCTTAACGTTCCGGCAGGTAAAATGAGCGCGTTTCCTGATGAACCAAATCACTTTTTGAACTGGTTGCATAGAAACGGACATGAAGAGGTGAAGGCGTCCACCTTCGTTCCACGTAAGGTTTATGGGGATTATGTGCAGGCGACTTTGAGCGAAGCAGAGGCAAGCGCTCCAGCTTATGTAATGTTAGAGCGAATTGTCGATGAAGCAATCGCCATTGAAAATAAAAGCGATAATGTCATCGTCAAACTGAGTCGCGGTGAGTCTTTGTACGTTCAAAAGGCTGTGCTGGCGTTGGGTAATTTCCCTGCATCTCTACCAAAACCAGTTGCGTGTGTGGAAAACCACAATAATAATATTAGAGATGCTTGGTCGAGTCAGGCGATTGCCGATTTAAACCCAGAAGATTCTATTCTATTGATTGGAAGCGGGCTGACGATGGTAGATGCAGTTGTTGCCTTGCACGCCAAAGGATTTCATGGAAAAATCCATGCTGTTTCTCGTCATGGATTGAAGCCGTGTAGTCACAAATCAACAATTCCTTATCCCACATTTATTGATTTAGAGACTGCACCAAAAACTGCACGAGAACTCCTGCATTTAGTACGTCAGCAAGTGCGAACAGCGGATGATCATGGACTTGACTGGCGGGCAGTCATCGATGCACTTCGTCCAGTTACTCAAGAAATTTGGCAAACACTCCCCTTAAAAGAACAAAAAAGATTTCTACGCCACCTCAAGGCTTATTGGGAAGTTCACCGCCACCTAATTGCCCCAGAAATTGCTGATGTGCTGGATGCTGCGGAGGAATCTGGTCAATTAAGCTACTATGCAGGACGGATTCAAACTTGTCAGGAGTTTGATAATAAATTAACTGTGACTATTAGGGAACGAGAAACACAGGCAAAGATTGTTTTACAGGTTAACCGAATTATCAACTGCACAGGCTCAAACTGTAATTATCGCTCTTTACAGCATCCATTACTCGCCAGCCTTCAAGAACAACGCCTGATTCGTCCTAATGTTCTATCAATAGGAATTGACACTGCTGTCAACGGTGCGCTGCTGGATGCAGATGGGAATGCTTCTGAACTACTGTATACACTAGGGACACCGCGCAAGGGAAATCTTTGGGAAACTACTGCTGTGCCGGAAATTCGTGTTCAAGCCGCGAATTTGGCACAAGATTTACTGAAATCTCTCAATCCTATAGCTTATGCTGTTGTTGAAAATTGGTTTGCTCCAAAACCAGCCATGCTATTTCGTCAACTGTTTGATAAAGAGTCGAGTACCTACACATATTTGATTGCCGATCCACAAACTAAAGAAGCTATTCTCGTAGATCCTGTATCAGAGCAAGTTGAACGTGACATTCAAATATTACGAGAATTGGGCTTAACCCTGCGCTACTGTCTGGAAACTCACATCCATGCTGATCACATCACTGCAACAAGACAACTTAAGGGTATAACAGGCTGTCTAAGTATCATGCCTGAGAATGCCCAGACGACTTGTGCAGACAGCTATATTGCCGATGGAAAGATGCTACATATAGGCAATGTACAAATTCAGGCGATCGCGACTCCTGGACACACCGACAGTCATATGGCTTACCTGGTTAATAATACTCACTTGTTAACGGGAGATGCGCTATTCATCCGGGGCTGCGGTCGTACCGACTTCCAAAGCGGTGATGCTGGATTGCTGTATGACGCTGTTACCCAGAAGCTATTCACCTTACCAGATGATACCTTGGTATATCCCGCTCACGACTACCAGGGACAAACAGTGTCTACGATTGGTGAAGAAAAGCGCTGGAATCCCCGATTTGCTGGACACAGCCGTAGCCAGTTCATGATGTTAATGAATAACCTGAACCTGCCCTATCCTAAAAAAATGTCAGAAGCTGTACCTGCAAATCAACATGGTGGCAAAGTTTGAGTTGCATTGGACTACCCGATATAAACTACCACTACCTGTGCGCCCCACGTTAGGTTGGGTTAAACCTCGGTTGCTGAACACTCTTGCAAATCTTCCATTTCCAAGGCGACTGATAGATTTCTGTATGCCTTTACTTCGATCACATTTCCACTGGGATCACTTAATAGCATCTTCGCTTGCTCTGCGTCGGTACCCACAAAAGAAACATTTGGCTTTACCTTGAACTGAACCCTCATTTTATCAAGACGATTTGCAAGAGCCTCCCAATCACTCCACGCCAAAACCGCGCCGAAGTGACGCACGCCATGCTTTGTCATCGCTAACACTTCAGAGGGTTGTTCGTGCAAAGTAATCTGAGCTTCAAAGAGAAATACATCAATCCACTTATCACGGACACGACCGATCTTGGCCCCGAAGGTGTTGACATAAAAGTTCTTAGATTCTTCGAGGTTTCGGACGGGAAAGGCAAGATGAAAGATTGGGTGGAACATCACGAGATTTCTTTTTGATTAAAGGGCTTGGGGCTTATGAACTACCACATACCTTTAAATTACTGTAAATCGATATATCTAAGATCTAGAATAATTGGGATTCCATTGCAACCAGTAATTTTCCAAGGCTCTGGCGATAACATCTGCTAATTTACCGAACAAAGCGTATAGCAAAATGCTCAATACAACAACATCTGTTTGCATAAATTCTCTGGCGTTCATTGCCATGTAACCAATACCAGAATCAGCGGCTATTGTCTCAGCAACAATCAGTGTCAACCACATGATACCTAAAGAAAAACGGACACCCACCAAAATAGAGGACAATGCCCCAGGAAGAATAATTCGCCAAAATAAACCCCAGGTACTTAAACCATAGACTTTTCCCATCTCAATTACACAACTGATACAGTCATTTCCAGGCATATCTGTATTGACGGTGCGATACGCGGAGCGTAAAGCCTCCGGCTTATCGCCCCTTTGGGGCGGCGTATCGCCGTAACGATAATTAAGCAACTCGGTAAAATTGGTCATAATTTTTTGTTAGTAATAAAAGACGGAGATCCCCTACAACTGTTACAAAGTCAAGGATCTTGTTCTAACCAAATTATACTTTTACGAAATTGCTGATAAAGTAATCAAGATAATTAATTCAAGAATATGAAGTACAACCAACTTGGCGAGAGTGACCTCAAGGTTTCTGAAATTTGTCTGGGAACCATGACTTATGGACAGCAGAATACCATTGAGGAAGCGCATCAACAGTTAGATTATGCTATTGCTCAAGGGATAAATTTTATTGATACTGCGGAGATGTATCCAGTACCGCCTCGTGGCGAAACTCAAGGAAAAACGGAAGCTTACATTGGCGAATGGTTGAAAAAACAGCAGCGGAATCAACTCATCATTGCCACAAAAATTGCAGGTCCCGGTCGTCCAAATGGCTGCGGGGAGGAAATCTTCAAATTAACCACAACAACATTAAGCAAGCGGTCGATGATAGTCTGAAACGATTACAAACAGATTATATAGATTTGTACCAAATTCACTGGCCAGAACGCTATGTTCCCACCTTTGGACAGACAGAGTACAAACCTGATTTTGAACGTGAAACTGTGAGTATTGCTGAACAATTACAAGCATTTGCAGATGTCATCAAAGCAGGTAAAATTCGCTATCTGGGCTTGAGTAATGAGACACCTTGGGGTGTTAGTGAGTTTGTTCATGTTGCCAAACAGCTAGGATTACCCAAAGTGATCTCCATTCAAAACGCTTACAACTTGCTTAATCGTGTATTTGATTCAGCTTTAGCAGAAGTTTATCGTTATACCAATGTTGGCTTACTAGCTTATAGTCCTTTGGGATTTGGTTTGTTATCTGGGAAGTACACAGACGATAAAAAACCAGAAAATACACGACTGTCTCTATTTCAAGGTTTTGGACAACGCTATCTCAAACAAAATGTAAATGACGCTGTGGTGGCTTATGTATCAATTGCCAGAAAATATAATTTGCAGCCTACACAATTAGCTTTGGCTTTCGTGCGGAGTCGGTGGTTTGTGAGTAGCACAATTATTGGTGCGACGTCTTTACAACAACTACAAGAAAATATTAACAGTGTGAATGTAATTCTCAACCAAGACATTTTAGCAGAGTTAGATGCAGTTCATACACATTATCCCAATCCAGCCCCATAATTTATTTAGTATAGAATAGCACGGGGCGTAGGGCGCTTAAGCGATCGCAGCGGCAACTGATACAGAACTTTCGGCTGAATTAGACTGCTAATATAGTTTTGCGTAGGGCTATTAACAGTTATCATGAAACTAATTATACCGATAGAAGTTGCTGATAAACTTGAGCCGCATCTACCTAGCGATACAACATTTGTCCGGGCAGATATTGATGGCAATCTGGACGGTGATGCTACAGATGCCGAAGTCTACTTCAGTTGGCTTTATTATCTTAAACCCACAACTTTGCATAAAGTTTTAGAATCTGCACCTCAATTGCGTTGGCATCATGCACCGAATGCGGGTGTCAATAATATCCTGACACCAAAATATTTAGAACGTGACATCATCCTGACTAACGGTGCAGGAGTTCATGCTGTTCCCATTGCCGAATTTGTCATTGCTTATATGTTGTCTTATGCCAAGCAATTGCTAAAATTACACAAGCTACAAACTCAACAGCAATGGCAAAGGGATTTTCAAATTGAAGAACTGCAAGATAAGACATTATTAATTATTGGTACAGGGGGAATTGGGCAAGAAATTGCTGCCCGTGCCAAAGCTTTTGGGATGCGGATTTTTGGAAGCCGTCGTCACCCGCAACCATTACCAAATTTCGACAAAGTAGTGGGTACAAATGAGTGGAAAGCACTCCTAAACGAAGCAGAATACGTAGTTATTGCTACACCTCTGACAAAGGAAACCGAGAGCATGATTAATGCAGAAGTACTGCGATCAATGCGTCCCGATGCTTATTTGATAAATATTGCTCGTGGCAAAATTGTGGATGAACCTGCACTGTTAAAAGCGTTGCAGGAAAATTGGATTGCAGGTGCAGCTTTAGATGCGGTGTTTACGGAACCACTGCCGCCAGAAAGTCCATTTTGGACGTTACCGAATGTTTTTATTACACCCCACTGTTCCAGTCATTCACCCAAAGTTAAAGAGCGTTCGCTTGCACTTTTCCTCGATAATTTAACACGCTATCGCCACGGAAAGCCCCTACGAAATGTCGTAGATAAAAATGCTGGTTACTAATAATGACTATCTACAATTCCATTGGCAAAGTCTATTCTAATTCGCGTCTTCCTGATTAGAGAATTATAAATTCTCTAATTAATTTACTCAACCTACCAAAGAAAAGTATTATTGCTGATATTGGTGCTGGAACAGGAGGTTATAGTCGAGCGATCGCTGTTGGCTTACCATCCATCAATGCGAATGCTACCAGTATGACAGCAGGATGGTTAGGATGCGGTTTCCCGACTTCTTATAAAAGTCGGGAATCTTCTAGCCGACGTTTGTTTGAGGCGCTTTTTGCTCTTGTTTATAGAATGTTACGAAGGCAAGAATAGTTATTGCTGTCAGATAGATACGTTTCAACCAGGCGTTACTTAATCTGAGTGTAATACGCGCTCCAATAATTCCACCAAAGAACATAGCGATACCAAGAATAAAGCCTAGTTTGTAATCCACAATTCCCTGCATCATGAAAATTATGGTAGCAACAAGTGAGGAAAATATATTGATGAGTTTAGTGGTAGCTATTGCCTGGACAAATGTCATGCGAAATAGCATTATGTAGGCTGCTGTCAGCAGTGTTACATAGCCGCCACTGAAAAAGCCACCATAGATACCAAATATGAAGGTAGCCGCATATCCCGTTATTTCTGCTACTCGTGAAGGCACTCCCTCTATTGGCACTATTCCCGCATCTCGGTTAAATATTGAAAACACGGCAACTGCAATCATTGAGATAGAGATAATAAACGGTATTGATTTTGACGGAACAATAAAAACAAGTAATGCTCCCAAAATTGAACCGAAAAGCGTTAGTGATATTAGTAGTGGTAAGCGACGACGATCAATCACTCCTTTCCCAAGAAAAGGCAATGTGCCACCAACGCTCATCAAGGTTAATGCCAGCATATTAGTAGCAAGAGCAGTGCGCGGATCAATACCAACCTGAAACATTATAGGTACGGTAATCAGGGAAGTACTACCAGTAATGACGCTGATAATGCTTGCTATCAAGAAAACTCCAATCAGAATAAATATTTGGATAACAGTCATAAAAAGTATCACTCGTCACAAGCAATTATCCCCTGAATTGTTACTATTAAACGATTAATAGTCATAAACTTAATCGAATTACCGTTGTTTGCTGGCACAAGTGCGGCTAGAACACCAAACAGAGTGTCCCGCGTCTGTCTAAAGCCCAAATCTACAATCAACGATCTAAAATCCTATGTTTCACGCTACCATTCTTGAACCCTTAGAAGCAGACCAATGGTTTGTGGATAGTGTTGACTTACGAGAGTTTGTTGTCACTGCTAAAGAAATACGCGATAAGCCTTTATGCTTTAAGCACAGCTTATCGCACCACACACAATCCTGCCCTAACCCTCACTGAACTCCCTAATTGTTGACTTCCAAGCAAGCGATTCTATGGGAGAATCCAGGGCAACAGTCCTGCAGTTAGATGACACTTAAACTTTTGATAAGACAACATGAATTTTCAGGAGCAATCTGTTTTCGCACACAAGACTCAATTTAGTGAGATTTCACCCTTACCATGACAGATTTATTTACACCCCTAACAATTGGCGCAGTGACTTTTCGCAACCGCATCGCAGTTTCGCCAATGTGTCAATATTCCAGTACAGATGGTTATGCTAATGATTGGCATCTGATTCATCTGGCAAGTCGTGCTGTTGGTGGTGCAGGTTTAGTTTTCACTGAAGCAGCAGCCATCGAACCAAGAGGACGAATCAGTCCCCAAGATTTGGGTATCTGGTTGGATGAGCATATTGAGCCATTGGCAAAAATTGTTAGGGCAATTCATAACTTTGGGGCGATTGCAGGTATTCAACTTGCTCATGCTGGTAGGAAAGCCAGTACTGCACCACCTTGGGAAGGAGGAGAAGTTTTAAACACATCCAATGGTGGTTGGCATCCTGTACTTTCTAGTAGTGCTATTCCTTTTAGCGAAAACCACCCTATTCCGGAAGCATTAAACATAGAAGGCATCCAACAGATTATAAATGACTTCGTACAAGCGGCTCAACGTTCACAAGAAGCTGGATTTAAAGTCATTGAAATCCATGCGGCTCATGGTTATCTCTTACACCAATTTCTCTCGCCTCTAAGTAACAAACGCAACGATGAATATGGCGGTAGTTTTGAAAATCGCACTCGTTTGCTAAGAGAAGTCGTTCAAGCGGTGCGAGAAATCTTACCATCAGATTATCCCTTGTGGGTAAGAATTTCTGCAACAGATTGGGTAGAAAATGGCTGGGATATAGAGCAGAGTATCGCCTTAGCAGAGAAACTGAATTCATTAGGTGTGGATTTAATTGATACTTCTAGCGGTGGTTCTGTACCCAACGCCAAAATTCCCTTTGGCCCTGGTTATCAAACTGAGTTTGCTACGAGAATCCGCCACGAGGCAAACATCCTCACAGGTGCTGTCGGTTTAATTACATCTCCAGAACAGGCGGATCAGATTATTCGTACAGGTCAGGCAGATATTGTTTTAATAGGACGAGAGATGCTACGCAATCCTTACTGGGCATTATCTGCTGCCAAAAAACTGCGACAGGAAAAATTTTCACCTGTTCAGTACGAGCGGGCTTGGCTTTAATCGTGTCGTATCATATGATTTGGGCTTGCGTCGATGCGTCGTAGTGATTCGATATTTTACCCAGAAAAACTCTGTGTTTCAAAAACACATATAGCGCTCTATGGCTGACGCCATAGAGCGAATCAGTAGAGGCGTCAGAGTCCTGTACTGAATCCTTGATGAGCGTGGTCTTCGATTAGTGGTACAGTCACAATCTCCCCACTAATCGCTTCTGACTCCTGAGTTCTGACTTGTTTTTCAACTTCAAACTGTTTAAGCTCTTTTGTGATGTAATTTACGTAGTGGTCACTATTATGCCGACTTAGAGCTAATTGATAACCACGTTCAGCTAAAGCATCAGCTTCTTGAGGGTTATTCAACAAATAGGTAATAGCTTGTTTTAAGCCTTCAACATCTTCTGGCTTAACCATCATTACCGCATTAGTTTCTGCTATATATTGATCGAGTCCAAGAGTGTGAGTGACTATCACAGGACGCCTACACGCCATTGCTTCCATCAATGCCTGTATTCCTGCACCACAATTACTTTCAAAGACACTGATTACAATAATATCTGCATCCCGATATAGCTGGACTAACTCCGGCCATTCATAAAATCGGCGTGACATATTTCGTGGTAATTTTTCCGGAAAAGCTCGTTTTAATAAAAGTGCATCGTTGGAGAAACCGCTGATTTTCACATCAATATCTAGATTTGCTGTTGCTGCTGCCAGAGTTCTGTAATCACGTTGTTCTAAACCAACACTAGCGATCATTGGACGCGACTTCTTCGCTGAAGCAGGCTTAGGTGCAAAAAATTTGAGATCGGTTTGCTCCCAAACAAAATGAACACGAGATGCAGGTAGATTCAGATAATCGCGTAAAAAAGTAACTTGGTGCTTGCTACAAGCTAAAAACAAATCGATCTTACTGGCCAAGTTAAATAACTTTAATGCTAAGCGTCCACGAGGTCGATCAATATTGTGAAAAAACACTGCAATTTTGGGGCGGTTGCGCTTAAATCCACAAAGTGTTGCTAACTGAATACCTCCAGCCTCACTATTGCAGAAGACTATGTCATCCGATTTCAGTCGAGATGATAAAGCACGTGCCATTGCCCAATACTCTGGTGAACCTGCTATTTTGGAAAGAAGTTTGTCTACAAAAGAGGCTTGATATCCGGATGGTGTATGAATGCTGGCATTGAGTCTTTGCTTTAAGCTCCACATTACATGCCTAGGACATTTATTGCTCTCAGCTTCGGTAGTAATCTTCTCAAGGTCAATAGATCTATGAAGTACAATGTGATATTTAGTCATAAATATTACAAAAAATATTGCTTTTCATGAAAGAAAAAGATTAAGCTAGGATAGATCTTCAACAAGGCTTTTTTAGCCAATCATCAGTAGCAGTTAAGTTCATTTTACCAGTAACATTACGTATCATATAAACAACTAGCTCCGTTTGTCTATCAGATTTTTTGGGATTTTATAAAGATTATTCAAAGTTATTGTTAGCGTTTGCGCTAGCCCCTAAGAGGGGCTAGCGGTTTCCTTTGGAACTCGCTTTGCAAAATGCCCAACCTAGATACTCGTTTTTGAAGTAAATTCTTAGATAGCTTTGAGTATTTTGCCACCTCATACCGTTTGACTTTAAAGTTAGAACAAACGCGGGTAAGTGGGGAAGTCGGGGGAGTCAAATATATCAGGATTTTTGTGAGAGGGTATCACAGAAGGCAGCTTTCCGGGGGAAGCTTCCCCCAAAAACGTACCGCCCGGATATAACCATTCCCTTCTAAATAAGGTTGACTAACTTTGAATAGGATATTTCCAAGGGTGATGAGACGGAAGCTGTTATTAAAAGCAAAATCTGCTACAATCCTTATCCAGAAGGTTTTTTCTGGCCGTGATATCATGTTCTGATCAACACTTATAAAAAACGAAGAACCTCACCCCGCCCTATGCCTAACGGCACGCTACGCTATCGGGCACCCCTCTCCTTATCAAGGAGAAGGCCAGGGGGCCAAGTCGTTTTTTTGTAAATAATTAGGCGAACTTGATATGAATACTTTTTCCCAATCTCAAAAGCTCAATACTAACAAAAGTTTTTCACTTCACAGTTATTGTTAAAGAAGCGATATGATGCACACTTTGGACAAAGCAAGGGCGATACCCGCTCGTCGCGTCTCTTGCTTTGTGCGATTCGCCCGTATCGCCCTAATTCATATTTCTATAGTGCAACGCCCAAGATTTAACCCGGAAAAACTTTGCGTTTAAAAAAATCTACACGAACACTCCAAGTTCCACTCAAAAATTAATCTTAACCTTCAAGCTGTTTAAGCTCTTTTGTGATGTAATTTACGTAGTGGTCACTATTATGCCGAGTTAGAGCTAATTGATAACCACGTTCAGCTAAAGCATCAGCTTCTTGAGGGTTATTCAACAAATAGATAATAGCTTGTTTTAAGCCTTCAACATCTTCTGGCTTAACCATGATTACTGCATTAGTTTCTACTATATATTGATCGAGTCCAAGAGTGTGAGTGACTATCACAGGACGCCTACACGCCATTGCTTCCATCAATGCCTGTATTCCTGCAGCATAACTATTTTCAAAGATGCTAACCACAATAATATCTGCATCCCGATATAGCTGGACTAACTCCGGCCATTCATAAAATCGGCGTGACATATTTCGTGGTAATTCTTCAGGAAAAGCTCGTTTTAATAAAAGTGCATCGTTGGAGAAACCGCTGATTTTCACATCAATATCTAGATTTGCTGTTGCTGCTGCCAGAGTTCTGTAATCACGTTGTTCTAAACCAACACTAGCGATCATTGGACGCGACTTCTTCGCGGAAGCAGGCTTAGGTGCAAAAAATTTGAGATCGGTTTGATCCCAAACAAAATGAACACGAGATGCGGGTAGGTTTAGATAATCGCGTAAAAAAGTAACTTGGCGCTTGCTACAGGCTAAAAACAAATCGATCTTACTGGCCAAGTTAAATAACTTTAGTGCTAAGCGTCCACGAGGTCGATCAATATTGTGAAAAAACACTGCAATTTTGGGGCGGTTGCGCTTAAATCCACAAAGTGTTGCAACCTGAATACCTCCAGCCTCACTGTTGCAGAATACTATGTCATCCGATTCCAGTCGAGATGATAAAGCACGTGCCATTGCCCAAGACTCTGGCGAACCTGCTATTTTGGAAACAAGTTTGTCCACAAAAGAACCTTGATATCCGAATGGTGTATGAATGCTGGCATTGAGTCTTTGCTTTAAGATCCACATTACATGCCTAGGACATTTATTATTCTCGGCTTCGGTAGCAATTTTATCAAGGTCAATAGGTCGATGCAGTACGATATGATATTTAGTCATAAATATTACAAAAAATATTGCCTTTCATTATCAAAAATTAAGCCAGAATATTCAATAAGGTTTTTTACCAGGTTACCAGTAGCGCTTAGCTTCAGTTGATCAATAACATTACGTATCATAGAAACGGCTTGCACCGTTTGTCTATGATATTTTTGGGGGTAATCAGATCGCACCGTTCAAAAATCGTGCCACAAATCCCACGAATCCACCCCCAAGGACTAACCAAGCTGAGTTGATTTTGAAGCGAAAAACAGCAATTAAACTCAGGAGTGTCAACAGCACAGTCAACCAATCTATAATTGCAGCGCGTCCCAAGGTATACGTAACTACTGCCATCAGTCCCAAAGAAGCTGCATTTACCCCATCTAAAAAACTACTCACCCAAGAAGATTGACGTAGCTTAGGAACCCAAGGGTTAACGATCCATACCAAAACAAAGGCAGGCAGAAAGATACCAATTGTTCCGGCGATCGCTCCTGCATGACCTGCCAATAGGTAACCTATAAAAGTAGCTGTGGTAAATACTGGACCTGGTGTAAACTGACCAATAGCGATCGCGTCTAAAAGCTGTTGAGAAGTGAGCCAATGGTTCTGTTCTACGAGTTCCCTTTGTAAGAACGCTAACAGTACATAGCCACTACCGTACAACACAGAGCCGATTTTTAAAAAGAACAAAAACACCTGAAGCCAACTCACAGAAGTAGCGACAGTTGCACCTCCGGTCTGTCCCATAACTAGAGAAATAGGTAGTAACCAAGCTGCTGATGTTCTATTTTTACTCTGCCACAGATTTTTGAAAAACATTACCCCTAGCCCAGCCAGCAGTAGCAACAGCAGTTCATCCACCTTGAGGAAAAAGGCGATAATTACGGCTATTGCAGCAATAGTTGTTGGAATATCCTTAATAGCTTTTTTACCCAACAGCCACACTGCTTGTACGACGATCGCAATAATTACGGGTTTAATACCATAAAGTAACCATTCAACTTGAGGAATGGTTTGGTAGCGAGCATAAATGGCTGCCAGAGTCCAAACAATAATCATGGCAGGTAAAATGAAGCATGAACCAGCAACGAGCAGTCCAAGCCATCCAGCTCTCTCATAGCCAATATGAATTGCCAACTCAGTAGAATTGGGACCAGGTATCAGGTTGGTTATACCTAGCAAATCTAAAAGCTTCTCGCGGCTCAACCATTGGCGACGAGTCACCACTTCTGAATCCATCATTGCGATGTGGGCTGCGGGACCTCCAAAGGCGATCGCGCCCAATTTCAAAAAAACAAGTGCTAGTTCTTGAAGTCGTTGTTTTTGTTGTTGTGGATTTAATTCAGCATAAGGGATTGACTGTCCAGCCAACTGAGTATCTTCAGCATTTTGAGACATTGGTTCCAACCTTCCTTCTGATGAAATGGATCGTTCGTATCTCCCCCGTTGCTAAATATAGCTAGATTCGGCTCTAAATTATACTCCAGGATTTTTCAATTCGTGACGTGCAGTACTGCCTTACCAGGAAAGCCCCTATCGAGTAGTTTTTGTGCCACCTCAGCTATTTGTGTCCAATCAGCTTCTAAATCGATGTGAGGACGCAATTGTCCTGATTGTACTAAATTTGCCAGCCGTTTCAACCCAACTGCTGCCGATTCTCGTTGTAGTTCATGAAACAATATAAAACCGTATAAACTCGCACCACCTGTACCATAGAAGCGTTGAGCGTTGAATGTTACTTCATTTCCCCCTGAGGTGCCAAACAGAATAATCGCCCCATCTGGTGCCAACAAACCGAGGGCTGTTCCCAGGACATTCCCGCCTACTGACTCTAAAATCAAATGATATGGACCGTACTCACTGGCTGCTGAAACGTCTTCACCAATGACAACAGAATGCGCCCCAGCGTCTTTGACAAAAGCTTCGTATTCTGGACGGCGAATGTGTGCGACAACCTGCGCCCCACTCAACCGTGCTAACTGGATGGCAAAGTTACCAACGCCACCGGATGCACCTGTAATTAAAACTGGACGACCAAGAAGCGAACCACCTTTGAGTAAAGCATGGTAAGCCGTTAAACCTGCCACAGGTAATGTAGCAGCTTGGGCAAAGGATACTGAAGGTGGTAATTCTGCTAGAGAGTGGGTGGGTACAGACACCAATTCTCCCCAAGCACCAGAACGAAGAAAACCAACTACCCGCGTTCCTTGAGCTGGTCCGGAACCATCAGCGGCAGGAGTTTCAACTGTTCCCGCTAAGTCCCAACCAGGACGCCAAAGCGCTTCAGCAGTAGTGGAACGTCTGATTTCACCTCGGTTGAGAGAAATTGCTGCTACCCTAATCACCGCCTCATTAGCAGCAGGTGTCGGTGCATCAACCTCACGCAGTGCCAAACGTCCTGATACATTGGGATCGACAACGACGGCACGTATTTTACTCATGTTGAAAGTCTCCTGAATGAGTTTGAAAGTTATGACTTGATCTACTTTCTTGAGAAAGAATAGTAATAATTTCGCTCAGTAAATTTGTCCGGACTTAAAATACAACAGTTTGGATCTGCATAGAAAGCTTTACTTAGTATTCAGCTTCTAACTCACAAACCAATTTCAGTGATTGAGTACTATTACAAACTTCACTAAATCGATAGATTAATTGTATTTTCTAATTTAGAACAATATCACAGCAAACCTTAACAAGCAAGCTATCTGCTTCAACAAGAACCCCGACTTCTCGCGAGAAATCCGGGTTCTGAAGATTGTTGGCAACTCAATTTACGATTATTCATGATATGAATTTAATAGTTAGATTACCTAACTATTCTATGAACCCGATAGCTACTTGATGAGACACCATTTCCAGCAAAAGCGATACCATAAAGGCTTATTGCTCTGCTGGTCGCATAACTCAAGAGAATAATGAAACAGATAACGCGCCGTAAATTTATTGCAACAGCTACTATAGCAACAGGTTTTGCCTTAGCAGTACAACCGGTTTCTGCCAAAGTCATCACCACCGATAGCAAAGGATTAGTCACGGGTGCGGTGAAAATACCTGTTCAAGATGGCGAAATTCCGGCTTACAGGGCGATGCCTGCAAAAGGTGGAAATTTCCCGATTGTCCTAGTTATTCAGGAAATCTTTGGTGTACACGAACACATTCAGGATGTATGCCGTCGTTTTGCTAAGTTAGGGTATGTGGCGATCGCACCCGAATTATTTGTGCGTCAAGGTGATGTCTCGAAGTTAAGCAGCATCGAAGAAATTCGACCAATAGTAGCTAAAGTGCCAGATGCTCAAGTGTTATCCGATCTCGATGCCACAGTAGACTGGACTGTGAAATCATCAAAGGGCAATAGCAATAAGTTGGGGATTACAGGCTTCTGCTGGGGTGGTCGTATTACCTGGTTGTATGCGGCACACAATCCTCAAGTTAAGGCAGGTGTCGCTTGGTACGGGCGACTAGTAGGCGATGTCACTGAACTAACACCTAAGAATCCTGTCGATATTGCCTCTGGGCTGAAAGTCCCTGTTCTCGGACTCTATGGTGGCAAGGATACAGGCATTCCTCTTGATACTGTCGAACAGATGCGCGATCGCCTGAAGTCAGGCAGCAGCAAATCGGAAATCATTGTCTACCCAGATGCACCCCATGCCTTTTTTGCCGATTATCGCCCCTCCTACCGGGAGAAAGAAGCGAAAGAAGGCTGGCAACGACTTCAGGATTGGTTTAAGCAGCATGGAACGAGTGGGTGAGGATGGAACTTACGGGAACCTTACTGGCTGTACGTGGTATTTAACTGTGCGAGAATTTGGAATAATAGCTTTATTTCTGTCGCGCTGTACTAGTAATGTGGAAGATAATGTGGAAGAAAGTACCACCAGAGATAGCACAAGAGTGTGAAATTCTATTACTACTCAAATTATCTTGAACTTACCAGATGAAGTCTACAAAAAAGCCGAACATTTTGCCCAACTCACTAACCGTGCTGTGGGTGATATTTTGACGCAAGCAATAGCACTTTCTCTGTCTCCAGTCAGTCCCCAGTCTACATCGATTGACAGCAAAGAAACTCCCTCTATTGTTTCTTTATCTGATGAAGAAGTTATCGCCGTCACCGAATTACAGATCGAGCCAGAACAAGACTAAAGGTTAAGCGAATTGCTATACAATCAACAAGCTGGGACACTTGCCGATACTGAGCATTCTGAACTTTGGATTTAATGCAAGTTTATCAACAAAAACTATTACTTAAAGCTCAAGCTTTACGTGAAGCAGTCCAGCGAGGTTTACGAGAACCTTTAGATGCGTGAGTTCAAGCTGGATGTCAGAAACACTCAGAGAAAAAATTCGCACTCAAGCAGGTAATCAATGTGGTTACTGTCGTAGTTTACAAAAGTATGTATGCTCTTGGACTTTTAGAAATTGAACACATTATTCCCAAAGCTAAAGGAGGTACAGAGGATGAAGATAATTTATGGTTAGCTTGTCGCCTGTGTAACGGTTATAAAGGAATTCAAACTGATACAGTAGATCCCGTAACTGGTAGAAGAGTAAAGTTATTTAATCCCAGGAAACAAGAGTGGTCAAGACATTTTGAATGGGGTGAAGATGGGACTCAAATTATTGGACGTACTGCTTGTGGTCGAGTTACAGTTATCGCCCTACAACTAAACAACATTGTATCAGTTACAGTTAGACAACAATGGGTATTAGCGGGTTGGCATCCTCCAAAAGAAATTTAATTATGAATAAGTCCAACTACTACGACAATATTGCACCGATCTATGACCAAACGCGCTGGTTAACACAAACAGTAGCAGAGGCAGTCGCTGACTTTATTGTTGAACTTGTTGGTGCGACACTAGAGACATCTTTTCTAGAACCAGGCATTGGCACAGGATTGAATGTTCTTCCTCTGGTCAGACGTGGCTATGCTGTAACGGGAATTGATGTCTCTGAAGAAATGCTTAATCAGTTGCGTCAGAAATTAAATGGAACTCCTCCCAATTTGAAGCTGATCCACGCTGATGCTTCACAGTTACCTTTTCCAGATAACAGTTTTGATGTTGTATTAACTGTTCACATGGTTCATACTGTCTCTGAGTGGACAGCATTTTTAGATGACATTGATCGAGTACTGAAGCCTGGAGGTTTTTATCTCAATTGTCAATGGATTACCCCACCAGCCAGAAGAGAATTTGAAGGCTATTTCCGAGAGATACTGTCCAAATATGAAGGTTCAAAGCCAGAATCAAAGCGTGTTGATGCGCCAATACAAGATATAAATGTAGAAGGATATTTACATCAAAAAGGTTACGTATCAAATTACTTGGTAGCTAAGGAATGGATCGTTAGCAATACGGTTGAGGAGTTACTAAGTTTTTTCCAATCCCGTGCATATGGTTTCTGTTGGCAGGTATCAGATGAAATCTTTGATAAAAAAATGAAAGACTTTCAAGAGTTTTGTATCAGGCATTATGGTTCTTTGGAAAGAATTATTTCATCAAAAGCTAAGTTTGAAATATGGGCTTATAGAGCAGTATAACACTATAAATTACGTAAAAAATCAGCAATGATTGAGTCAGAATTCAGAATTGATAAGGAGTGTATTATGATTGGTATATTCATTTAGGACTCCTCCGGCGCAATTAATAACGCTAATGCCACTTTTGATACTTAACACCTTCAGTCGCGGACTGATCGGATCAAAGGCGATGCACGGTGCCATCCAGCCGATGCCAGAAATTGCTGGAGTTGGATCCGCTACGGTGGGATTTATGCAAATGCTGAGCGGTGCCTTAGCCAGTGCGCTTATCGCCTTCCTCTATGACGGACGAACAGCGATGCTCCAGCAGGGAGCGCTAGCATTGCTGATCGCCATGTCCAGTGTGATGGCAGTGTTTGCGATACGCGTTCGCGCAGCGTGTCCGAAGGACTCAGCGTCAAGCCTCCGGCTTATCGCCTCCCTCGCCGCATATGCTGGACTCGCACGCCCCGCCGCAGCAAAGTCGTGAACGCTATCATTGACAAAATATGCCAAAACTAGCATACTGTCAATATGAGTTTTTCACTAAAAGCAGTTGAGTGGGTTGGAAGCTCGCTTGATGATTTGAAAGAGTTCCCAGAAGAAGTTCAGCAGGTGATGGGTTACGCTCTTTATTTAGCTCAGTGTGGCGAGAAGCATAATTCTGCAAAACCGCTTAAAGGATTTAAAGGTGCTGGAGTATTGGAAGTTGTAGAAGACTTTGATGGCGATACTTACAGAGCCGTTTACACAGTGAAATTGGAAGGCGTGGTTTATGTTTTACACGCGTTTGAGAAAAAATCAAAGCATGGTATAGCTACGCCAAAGCAAGATATCGAACTAATCGAAGCAAGATTCAAACGAGCAAAACAGCATCACGCCCAGAACTATAGCGCCAAGCAAAAGGAAGAGAAAAATGACTGAGGAAATCAACGTCAAAGCAAGTAGTGGTAATGTTTTTGCAGATTTAGGTCTAGCTAATCCTGATGAGCTACTTGTTAAAGCAGAACTTGCACGTCAAATTAGCGAAATCATCACCAAACAGAATATGACTCAAATTGAAGCTGCGGAACTTTTAGGAGTGGATCAACCTAAGATTTCTGCCCTAATGAGGGGAAAACTATCAGGTTTTTCAACAGAACGACTTTTCCGATTTTTGAATGCTTTAGGTTGTGATGTGCAGATTGTGGTGAAGGCGAAACCAGAATCTCGAAAACACGCTCAGATAAAAGTTTATACTCTGTAGTAGGATAAGTTAACTTACCTAAAGCTGTTTTAGGAAAAAAAACATGGCAGTTGAATTTGAATTTTTCGGGAGCATCCCAAATGTGTAAAATTATTTGATTTTGTAGTGCGGAGAGCAGCGCCTTGCGGAGAGCAGCGCCTTGCGGGGGTTCCCCAACGCCAGACGCCTCTGTCGGGAAAGCCGTCATTCGCGCTGGCTCCCGTTGTGGCGACTGCGGGGCATCTTGCCCGCTTCAGTTAGAAACTAGGGAGCAAGATGCTCCCACTACCGTTTTTTGCAAAATTGGGATCCTCCCAATTTTTGTAGGTGGCACAGAGGTAATTTCTGGCATAACGTTGCTCTTTATACTTGTATGCTCATTGTAATAATTTTTATAACATGTGTGTTACGAGTATCTTTGATTTCATGAATCACTTATTACGCAATTACCCAAGCAGCATGTATATAGCGCTTCTCATTTGAATCAAGTACAGATTTATCTGCCCATCCGCTGATTAATTTTCCAAGGGTGAAGGCGATCGCCCCAAGGGCAGACTTCTGGCGGCGTATCGCCACAAACAAAAAAGCACTATCTTCCTTACGCCAATCCAACCAACTTGGCGCTTAAATCCCAAAGTTTTTGAGCTTTTTTATCGTCTAGCGCCTCATTAGACATCTCTTGCTCAAAAGACTTGCGATTGGGCTTTTGTCGATTCCCCCAACTCCAATAGGAACCAGATTTGTTGTATTCAGGATCAGCTACGACTTGGGCGACGCGATCGCCCGCCAATTCCTCAGACACAAACCCCCCTGTGATGTTCTTCTGGAAAAGTGGGAATAGTTTCTGGAACAGGGGAAAGTGGTTGCGGAACAAGCCTGTTGTTGCTACACATCCGGGATACAGAGAACTGAATATGATATCCGTTGACTCATGATAGCGCCGATGCAGCTCGCGCATGGTCAACACATTGCAGAGTTTGCTATCCTTGTATGCCTTACCGGATTTAAACTTCTTGTTGTTAATCATTGAGATAGGCGCTTTGAAACCTGCTTCAAAGCCTTGGAGATCGCCCAAGTCTGGAGGCGCTGGAATCGGAATCTTACCTCCCAACTCCTTAGGATTAGCTGTCACAGTGCCCAAAATGACGAGTCGAGGCTCTTTCGCACCTGAGTTTTTCAGATCCTCTAGCATAAGGTTACACAAAAGGAAATGTCCGAGGTGATTCGTAGCAACGCTCAATTCATATCCGTCTGGGCTGTACAAAGGTTCTTTTAATAAAGGCAGATAAACTGCAGCATTGCACACCAAAGCATCCAAGGATCTACCGCTTTCCCTAAAGCTGTTCACAAACTGGCGAACACTGTCTAAGCTAGCTAGATCCAGATGTATGATTGTATAGCTGTCAGGCGACATTCCTAAGCTTTGAGCCGCGTTTTCTGTTTTCGGGATATTTCGACAAGCCATAATCACATACCATCCCTTTTGGGAAAGCGATCTCGCCGCTTGCAAACCGACTCCTGATGATGCACCTGTGATCACAACCGTTGGCTTTTGATGTTGTTCCATTTCGCTCACACTTGGTTGACTCTGTTGACTGTTTCTTAGGATCTCACGCCTTGGTTGTAAGATGTCAATTAATTTAGTCACTGGGTTTGGGACACTATTAGTGAGCGTAGCCAAATGTGTAGCGGACCGTCATGGTAACGCTGATGCCAAACCATAACACAATTGTACTGACCAAGTTCAAAAAGCCACTTTTTTTTAGACTATACACTAAAGTATCAAGCACTTCTGGCATAAGAAAGCGCAATACGTGGTTTGATAATCGCTGGCACAATCTTCTCACTCGTCATTCTCGCACCTGATAGATTGCGCGCTGTTGGTCCTACTTGCAAAGCAGCTAACCCACCCATCAGAAATAATTCGCAACCTTGCCAACCCAGATGAGTATCCAAAACGGGCAAGCCATTAACTATCGGAATTGGGTAAGTTTGTAAGATTTCAGTCAGTAGTGGTTCAGCAGTTACATCGAAGCGGGTTCCTGTTGATAACCAAATGCTATCGCACTCATATTCGCTACCATCACCACACTTCACTATCCAAGTCTTACCCAACCACTCAGCTTTCAGCACTTGGCAATTTTCATCAATTCTCAAGTTCCCGCTACGCATTTCTCGGCGTAGTTGAAACACCATCGCAGGCGTCATAGAACCACCATTACGCGCTTGCTGAATCATAGAAAAGCGCTTTTCAAAATCCAACTCTTCAAAAAACCCTTTGAGATACTTTGGTCCCAACCAACCCGGTTCAGCGTCAAAAAGTTTTTCTTGCAAGTGTCGTCGTATCATCAGATGAACTTTTGCACCACGAGAAATCGCACCGACTGCTAAATGTCCACTTGTCAACCCACCACCTACAATCAATACTCTTTCACCTGTCAATCGCAATTTACCTAAATCCACTGTTTGTGAATGAAAAAGTTTATCCTGGGGATATCCTGACGGAATCTCTTTTAGCCAATCTGGTATTTGAAGTTTTCCGTTACCAGTTGCCAGCACCACCCGCCGCGCAGTCAAGGTATGTCCGTCTTGCAACCATAAGCGAAATTGTGGATGAATCGGGTGAGGCAAAGGTTCAATACGAGTTACTGCACTGGTATAAACTTGATTTTCTAATTGGAAGCGGCGAATGACATCAAAGCAAAAATCTTCAAATAATTTAGTTCCTGGCAAATCGTAGGGAGCAAACAACTCATGAGAACGCGATTCCGCAAATTTCCGCAAAGCAAACGGATTAGGATCAGGATGATGAACTGCAGGGGAACGCAAGTGAGGAATTTCAAAACCTGCAAATTGATGTTGCCATCGCCTTATCCAGCTGCCACTGGGGTCAAGTACCATAAATCTACCCCGCATAGTCTGCCGTTTTTGCAGCAGATGGGTGATTAAAGTAAGAGCGTGAGGTCCAGCACCAATAATTGCTAGATCAATTTTACTGGGAAGGGATGGTGGAGGAGTTTCCATGCAAGCTTAACTATTATGATAATCATTTTCATAATAGCTTTGAGATTAAACTTCTTGCAAAAGTCTGGTTCATAGATATTTAGAACCACAGATGAGGACACTGCTGTAAGCAGGTAACGCCTGACAATCCAGCAAGTGTCCGTTAAATTATCCGTGTTTATCTGGAGCAGACTCTCACAAGTCAGTCTCCAATACTTTAACCCTCGTAATGACCGCCAGTCACTTTGCCCCGGAAAACAATGTACTGGTAAAGGTTATAGAACAGCATGATGGGGATGAGGAAGCCAATGAAGATAATCATAATAACAAGCGAACTGGGGTCAGCAGATGCTTCATAGATGGTAATCTTCACTGGAATGATATAGGGGAAAACAATCAACCCCAGTCCCAGAAATGTGAGAACGAAAAGAAGAATTGTCCAGAGAAAAGGTGCTCTTTCTTCTTTACGGTTTAAGCTTTGGAGAAGTTGCCAAATGAGCAGAACTCCTAATATTGGAATAACGGCAAAGATGTAAACGAGTGGCTGCTGAAACAACCGCATCCTTACACTTTCATAAAATATTGGTGTTGAAATTGTGATGAAAATGGCACCAATTAATGTAGTCCAAGCTGCAATTTTAGCAGTTCTGTAGTGATTTGTTTGCAACTCCTCTGTCGTTTTCCAAACCAGATAAGTTGAGCCAATAAGGACATATGCTTGAATTAAAGTCAGAGCTACCAGTACAGACTGCCAACTCAGCCAATCCCAAGATGTCCCAATAAAGTGACCAGCCTCATCAACAGCAATCCCTTTTAGCACAGCACCAAGGGAGAAACCTTGACCAAGTGCTGCAACAAAACTCCCTGCACCAAAGGCAAAATCCCAAAAGAGTTTTCGGTTTGATAGCTCCCGAAACTCAAACGCTACAGCCCGAAAGATAAACCCAAATATCATAACAAAAATTGGGATGTAAAGCGCATTGAGAATTGTGCCATAAGCAAGCGGGAATGCTCCAAAAAGACCTCCTCCCATAAGAACCAGCCAAGTTTCATTCGCATCCCAAATGTTGCTCAAACTTGTCATTAAAATGCCACGACGTTCTTGATCTTTTGAAGTTAGAGATAAGATACCTACCCCTAAGTCAAATCCATCTAGCGTCACATACAGCAACAAGAATAAGGCTAAAACCACAAACCATACCTGGGGCAGAAAATACTCTAGCGTCTCCATACAACCTCCTTTGGATGTAGTGTATTGTTGAGAGCATAAATGTGTTAATTTTCAAATTCTTCAAAAATCCAAAGAATTGATGATTTAAATTTTGAACTTTGAATTTTGCGGAAAGTTGCCAGGAGGAGCCAGTACTGCAGGAGGGTCTCCCGACCTAGGTATCTGGTGAGACAGCGCTGCAGGAGGTGAGACCAGTGCTGCGGGAGGGTCTCCCTCCGCAGGCATCTGGCGAACCCGAAGGGGTCTCCCGACAGAGGCGACTGCGTAAGCGCAAAGCGCACGCCAAGGGCGTTCGCGTAAGCGTGTCCCTTTGGGACTTACGCGTAGCGTCTCCGCAGGAGATACCCGAAGGGCGTTGGTTTCCCTCCGTAGCAAACTTTCCAAGACGAATTTTGAATTTTTTTACTGTTCTGCTTCAACAGGACGATCATCTGGCACAAACTCTGCTGGAGTGGTGTCCACAGCGGGTTCATCGGGTTCTAGACCTGGCAGAGGAAGTTCTAAATTTGGACCTCTGCGAATAATGCGGCTACCAAAGTACAAAACCGCAACAAACAAAATGCTGTAGACAACAGTAAAGCCAGTGAGTGAGGCTAAGACATTGCTAGCAGGTATATTGGATGCCCCATCAACCGTGCGAATCTGCCCGTAAACAATCCACGGCTGTCGTCCCACACAACGCACAATCCAGCCGGAGTCTACGGCTATGTATCCTAAAGGAGCCGCAAAAACCCACGCACGCATCAGCCAACGCTGTTGAGTAATATTCTCAGCAGAGAGTTTACCACGTAACCACTGCAAGACACTCAATAGCATTAATCCGGCGAAGAAAAACCCAATCCCAATCATGATGCGGAAAGCGTAGTAAATTAGACCAATCATGTGAGGACGGTCTTCTGGTTTCCACTCACTCAATCCGCGTACTGGGTATGTGAGTTTTTGCTTAAATTCCAGAATATATCCAAGGGCATTGGGAACGGTAATTTCCCAGTCATTTTTCTGTGCTTTGTCGTTGGGTATAGCGAGCAAACTCCAATCTGCAGATTGTCCAGCAGGTGTCGTTTCCCACTGCGCTTCCATTGCAGCAAGTTTTGAAGGTTGGTAGTGATAGACTTGTTCACCACTCAAATGCCCGATGTAAATCTGCAATGGTGCAACGGCGATCGCCGCAGCCAATGCTATCTTCAAAGACTTGGAAAAGAAAGCTTCGTGACGACGATTGAGAATATACCAAGCGCTAATTCCACCAATGACAAACAAAGAAGTCTCCAATGTGGCAAAGAACATATGGAGGACACTGTTTTTCATGAACGGGTTGGCGATCGCCGCAAAATAATCATGAACAATAAACTTACCATTAACAAGTTCCCCACCAGCTGGGGTTTGCATCCAAGAGTTTGCAGTTAAAATCCACAGAGTTGATAAGTTTGCGCCAACTGCAACCAGGATGGTAGAAACGTAGTGAATGATAGGATTGACGCGTTCCCAACCAAACAGCATAATACCCAAGAAAGCAGCTTCTAGCATAAATGCCCAAGAAGCTTCAAACCCAATCACACTGCCAAAAAAGTTACCAGCTGCTTCGGAAAAGCGTGACCAATTGGTGCCAAATTGAAACTCCATTGGGATGCCCGTTGCGACACCAATCCCAAAATTCAGGACGTAAAACTTAGACCAAAAACGGGCATGGTAGTAGTAGTCAGGATTACGAGTTTTCAGCCACACCCCCTCAACAATAACCAGATAAATTCCCATACCTGTGGTTAGGACAGGCCAGAGCATATGGAATAATGCAGTTAGGGCAAACTGCATACGTGATAGCACAACTGAATCCGACAAAAATTCCACAAGCTACCCCCTATAATCAGCCAAAATCTATAGATAGATTCCAATGTAATGGTATTGCAACAATCCTTTACAGTGCGTTTTTTGAGAAAATTTTAATGTTTGACAAGGTGTCATTGATTTGTGCATCAGCGCGATATTTTCTTTGAAGGCTGGCAATCTGTAGCAAAGCAGCAGCGCTAGCTCGCCTCTGGAAGTCGGCGTATCGCTAATTAGAGGGACAGTGAAGTTGATTCAGTAGTTGCAGTTAAATAAAGTAAGATTTGAATTAACGGTTGTGTTTGGTGAACAGTCCGAGCAGTCAAAACGGTTGTGTTGCACTCATTCACGCTTATTAGTTAAAAAATGCTGTTTAGAACTTTAGGTTAACAATAATGGATAGACGAACCTTACTTAAACTCTTTGGATTTGGGGCGTTGGAAATTTCGTTCGGTGCCAGTTTCCCATCGTTGGCGTCTGCGGCTGTTGGAAAGGAAGTTAACTGGGGCTATATCGGAGAAAGCGGTTCCCAGAATTGGGGCAACCTGTCTCCCGAATTTCAACTGTGCAAAACGGGAATCCAGCAATCGCCAATTGATTTGCAGGGAGCGGTCGCAGCGGGACTGTCACCGATTGAAATTGATTATAAGCAAACTCCTCTACGAATCGTCAATAACGGTCATACCATCCAAGTGAACTATGAACCAGGAAGCTCAATTAAGCTGGACGATCAGACCTATAATCTGGTGCAATTTCACTTCCATGACCCCAGTGAACACACCATTGATAAAAAACCATTTGACATGGAACTGCATCTAGTGCATCGCAATGAGGCTGGTGCATTAGCTGTGATTGGAGTGTTATTGAAGCAGGGACAACACAATGCTGCCTTGCAACCGATCTGGGACGCATTCCCAAATCGCAACGAACCGGAGCAACTAGTGAAGACAGTGAAGGTAAATGCAGAGCAATTTTTACCAAAAGACCGAAAGGTTTACCGCTACTTTGGCTCTCTGACGACGCCACCCTGCTCCCAAGGAGTGAACTGGATTGTGATGCAGCAGCCTATTGAAATCTCACAAAATCAAGTCCAACGATTTGCTGACTTAATATCCATTGATGCCAGACCTGTGCAACCCCTAAACAATCGCTTTGTGTTGCGTTCAAGTTGAAAGCCCTAGAAACGATCGGCAATTTTTAAAAGGCTGGTGATAACAAAAGAGTGCAGCGTTGGAGGCGATCGCTTCCGTCTACTAGGTTTGCGGTGCTTTACTAGACTAGGATAAAAAACAACATTGATTGTGAAAACTGTATGGAAAACCGGATCCTTTGTGAAGATTTCAGAGTATATGTAGGTGAGGGGAGTGTGATCAATCATCCCGTACCGGGCTACCAAGAGCGCATTTTACCAACGGTCAATCGCTATCAACGCAATGATGGAGGTTATATTGCAATTTACTCCCGCAATCCTAGTCAGGGCGTTTACAGCGTTGGAGACGGCATTTATGTCATTGGACAAATTCGTTTACGAGGAAAATACATTGGCAGAATTTTTCACCCTGCTGGCTATGAGGAACAAGATATCACTGCTGTAGAGGAGTTTAAGCGACTGGCAGACGAAAATTTCTCCGTTTGTGAGGGAGAGTGTTGGGCGGGAGGTGATACGGGAGGGTGGTTTGGTATTTCTTAGGTAGTGATGCTGCTGGATAAAAAGCTCATTTCTTTGTCCCGATGCGTCACCTCAATACTTGTGTTATGCGTGAAGATAGTAACATATAAAACATTGAAGTATGCCATTCCAGAAAAATAATAAACTTGGTGCAAAATCTTTTAATGAGGAACCTTTTGACAAGTCACCAGTGTCATTCTGTGTGCGTAAAGGTGTCAAGGAAAAGCTGAAAGCCATCCCTGACTGGCAAGAACGGCTAAGAAAACTTGTTGATGAATTAATAGATGATGTGGGAGATAGCTGCCAATGAATGACTAGTCTTGTCGAGGTTATTGGCGGCTTAGGACTAGCTCGTGATCATACAAGTGCGTGTCAAATCAAATCCTATTGATTGTTGACAATTGCGATCTTGTAAAATCAGGAGTTTCAGAGGGCGATCGCTTTTAGTGCAACTTACTTGTTAGGATTTGCGGCGGTTGGTGCTAAATCTGATAGATTCTTACAAAGATCGGGATGACTGCTTTTCTTGCTTGTTAGACACATTTAACAAGTGGATAGTTCTATCTACAGCTTGAGTTGCTATGAGTGTGCCATTTCGGTTAAATGTGAGACTGTTAACTTTGGGTAGAAGTTGTGCAAGTTCTTGCAATTGATCTGGCTGTTGTTCTTGCAAAGTCCAAAGACGAAGAGTACCATCAGCACTCGCAGTAGCAAAAACTTTACCATCTGAGCGAAAATTGAGACTGTTGATATTACCATTATGTGCTTTGATTTCCCTCATATTCTTAGTGTTCAAGTCCCATAAGCGTATAGTACCGTCATTGAATCCTGTAGCAGCAAGCTTGTTACTATCTCGGCTAAAGTGAGTCTCGAAGTTCTGACCTGGCAACTTTTGCAACTCGTTTTTTTGCCAATTCCACAAAGAACTTTCACTAGCCACGGTGGTTGTAGATGAACCGTAGACAATTACGGCTTGCTCAAGATTGGGACTCAGGACTACTCCATCAACCTCTGCTTCCAGTTTTTTGGTTTGACCTAACTTTCGCGACAAGGAGTCAAATACACTCACAGTTTTACCATCTGGAGTTGTAGTAAAGAACAATAACTGACCATTGCGTTGGAAACCTGCTTTGATGATTTTGTTTTGAGGTATCTGAAATTGCCGAGATTGGTTGTTAGATAAATTCCATAAATGGGTAATACCGTTTTGGGCAACGCTCACAAGTTGACTGCCATCTTGGTTAAAACTGAGGCTTGTAATCGCACATTCTTCGCATCGATTTCTTTGTAATACTTTTTGAGGAACGAGATAACCCACGGGTCCCTCTTGATTGTCTAAAGCTTCCAAAGCGATTCCATGTCCAGCAAAGTAAAAGAGGACGCGATCGTCTTTAGTTACCGTCACTTTTTTGTTGTCCAGAAATATCTGTCCTTTTTTAAAATTTTCAATTAATTCCCTAAGCTTTTTGAGGGTAACGCGTTGATTTAATAGCAACTGGACTTGATACTTATTTTGCGCTTGATATTGCTGTTTGAGATGTGTATGTTGATCTTGGATAATTTGAGCTAGTTTGAAAGCATCTGGAGCTGCCGTTTCTAGCTTTGGGATGCCATTTTCATAATTATTAATACCGAGAATGATAGCGAAACTACGGTTAAAATCATGTTTTGACATAAATGTACTTTAATACAGTTCCGTGACTATCAAGATTTTCATGCGATCGCTTTTACTGCAACTTACTTGTCGGGATTTGCGGCGGTTGATGGTACATCGTCACACAGATGGCGATCGCTTTCATCAACGTTGGGGTGATTCTTCAGATAGTCGCCTACCCATTCGCACCCTCGCACCAATAATTCATCCAGGTCTTCAATTTGCCACAGTGCTGCCCGCCACAATCCTGGAGAATCATTGGTTCCATAAGTAAATCCCACAGTTACCAATTGTTTGCTATCTGGGCTAAACGCCATGCTTTCAACCCAATCAAACCCCTTAAATTCTGCTAGCTGCTGACCGGATAAATCCCATATACGAGCAGTACCATCGTTACCAGCAGTAGCAAGAAGACTTCCATCTGGGCTGAAAATAACTTGATTGACTTTTCCTAGATGACCTTTAAACTCTGCTAATTTCTCGCCTGAGAGATTCCACAAACGGACTCCATTAGTTGAGCCATCTAAACCAGCAGTCGCGATTAGATTTCCTTTAGGACTGAAAACCACACTGAAAGTCTGAGTTGTATTAGCCTCAATTGGATTTGGCAAAATTTCTTTACGTTGTTTCCAATTCCATAGGCGAACCGTTCCACCCACAGTAGAACTAGCAAGTAGATTACCACTGGGGTCAAAAGCAGTAGCTTGCACCCAATTGGGAACTATGTTCCCTTCTTCCGGGGCAGGACCTTCAGGAAATGTCACTAATTGCTCTCCATTACGACTGCGAACAGTAATAGTGTTATCGCCACCAATAGCTAGCAAATTACCATCTTTACTTAAACTGAGTCCTTGGAAAAAAAGACCGTAGTTTTGTTGAGTGAACGTACCCTGACTGTATCCGATGTCATTTCCTTTAAATGTATCTAACTGTTGCTGATTCTCTAAATCCAGCAAATGAATAGTGCCCTTGTATTCACTAACAGCTAGTAAATGGTTATCAGCACTAAAATGAAGTTCTGATATATCAGTAAACTGTTGTGGAAATTGTGATACTTGTTGTCGCTTTCTCAAGTTCCATAGAATAATTCTTTGACTATCGCTAACTGCTAGTAGCTGACCATCTGAACTAACGCTGATCTCGCTAACATCATCTAGGCTAAGTTCTGCTAACTGTTTTCCTTCTAGGTTTTGCCAGATTCTGAGAGTAGCATCAATACCGATAGTAGCCAACTGCTTTCCATCAGGACTAAAACTGATATCTTTAATTCCATTTTGGTTAGCGTTGAATTTAGCTAACTGATTACCCTTTAAATCCCATAAATAAACAGTATCGTCTTGATATCCAGCAGCAGCGAGAAATTTGCTATCTGGACTAAAACTTATGCTGACAGGAATATTTGAGTTGAAGAAGGGAAAATCTTTGATCTCAACTATTTTCTTTTTGGAATCGACGTTCCATATGCTGATAGTATCACCAGCAGTACCAGTTGCTATGAGCTTACCATCGGGGCTAAACGTGTCATAACCTATTCCTTCGTCAGGGAATTCAGCTAACTGAGTTCCACTTTCTAAATCTCTCAATTTATTATCACTGAATATCATCAACCTCCCATTTGAGCCGAGCATCACCTGGTTAATGATTCCAGGTTGCTTTAAGTCCTTTCCTACTTGTTGTCCGTTCAAATTCCACCATTTAACTACTTCATCAGTACTAACAGTAATAAGCTGCTGACTATCAGGGCTAAAGCTGAAACTCCAAACCTGCCCTCCTACATTAAATGGTTTAAATCCAGACAATTGTTTACCGGTTCGATCCCATAAACTAACTGTACCATCAACTTGAGCTATAGCTAACAGCTGACCATTGGGACTAAAAACTACTTTATCTGAATCATTCGGAATGTTGAGACGATTTCGTTCTTTGACTCCATACATCGTCTTTTGTAGTGTTCGTCTCACTTGAGCGCATAGTTCAGCATCTTTCCAAAATGAATACTTAAGTTGTAACTTCTTGAGTTCTTTTCCCGCCTTGACAGCTTCAACTAGTGCTTCCAACTTTTGATTTGCAGCCAAAAGAGCTTCAGCGGCTCTATAGAGTATTCTTATAATCTGTTTTTTATCCTTAATATCTTCTTCGTCTCTTTTGACAATACTGCTTTTGACAAATTCCATCTCTAGTTGATTAAGCCAGTTCTCCTGTGAATTCTTAATCACCTCTTGTAGCAAATCGAGACGAGGATTAGTATTCCACAGATAACTTTCAGGTCGTTCCTCATTGTGCCAATCATTAGCCGCAGGCGTTAGCCGCTGTTGCAAAATTAAATTTTCTTCCTCATCTTTTTTCCACTTCAGCATCTTATCCCAACCCTGCACCAAAGCATCATGGGCTGGTTCTACATAAGGTTCACCTTGAGAATTAGAACCTTCAACGATTAAGCGAGTTTCAGACAAACGTTGGATGACCGTATTTACTCGCTCAGTTTCATCCTTATCAGGATACACCAGTTCCGACTTGGGAACCTGTCGCCGTGCTAACTCCCTACCCTGCAATGAAATCATCCGCAGCATGATCCAACGCACTGTATTTTGATAAGCAACATCTTCTGCAACTAAGCGATCATATTCTTGATTAGCACGCTTAGTCAAAGAACCAACGACTCTTCCCAATTCTTTGTAATCTTCCTTTGTTAAGGCACGATTATCTCTTCGTTGTTCCAAATACTTCAAGTACAATTCACTAAGGGTGAAAGAAAGCAAAGGTAAAGCACCTGGCATTTGTACGACTTCATTGATAAGTTCATCTACCAAGCTGGGAGGATCAAAGTACACCACTTTTTCTGATGCGGGTTTCTCAATTGCTTCTCGTAACTCATCCTGAGTCATGGGTGGTACAACAAACCGAGCATCATTCCAAAAGTCTTTGAGAACAGAATTTTGAAACTGCGCTTCAAAGTCGAGTCGCAGGGTAACAACTACATCGATATGTTTTGAAAATTTGGCAATTGCATTTTTAATTAATTTCTGAAACTGTTCTCGTTCTTGGTCATTATTACACAGAGTTATCAACTCTTCAAACTGGTCAATTGGCAGTAATAATTGAGTTTTGGGGTCAGCCTTACACCTGTTTTCAACAATAGTTGCTAAAGCGTATTCATCTTTTGCCAGTTCCTCAGCAGTGATTGCAGTTGCAATTGGTGAACACACTTGTGCTAGTGCTTGCAAGGGATTTTCCCCTGGTCGCATCGGTTGTAAAATCTGAAACTGATACTCCTGACAATGACGCAAGCGCGGTAAAAAACCAGCTTTCATTAAACTAGATTTTCCTGTTCCAGAAGCACCCAATACCACTGTCAAAGCGTGCTGTTCAGAAACCACATGCTGATAAAGCTGTTTGATCAGATTTTCTCTTCCAAAAAATAAGCTACTATCTTTTTCGTCGTAAGATTGCAATCCTCGGTAGGGATTATTTTCTACGTTAAGTGGTGGTGCATCAGCCAATTTATCTCGCTCAAAATTAGGCAACAAAAAGATGAATTCGCCTTTATCATGTTTTTTGAGCGGACAAAAACCAGGGGTTTGTCGCTTGTAGTGTTTTTCTGTAAGAATTTCAACCTGATCCCGCAAATATGAGTAAAGCTCAGTTGCGGTGATGATACCATCTTTATTAAAGTCGGGACCTTCATCAGGTCCCCCACGTAAAGCATCAAAAAGAGCTTTGGCAAAGGGAGAGTGAATCTCATCCCCGTCGATAACTGTCCCGCGCTGTCCCAAAGAATCCAAAGCTTTTTGATCGTCAGCCGCTGAAGTAATGACTTGCCAAGCTGCATCACTAATAAAGCGATCGTAGCGTTCTTTATAAACTGTGACTTTGGGCACAATGTTTCGCTTGAGGCTTCCCCAACGAAAAGCTCCAGCAAAGCAGCAATCTAGAATTGCTAACATATGCCGACACGGAAGTGCGTTCAAAGCATCATGTAAATCTTGCATCGGCAAGTAGGTGCTTTTATCATCAGTGGCATCTTGAGGGATGAGGTAACCTACTGGTCCATCTTCATTATCCATAGCATTGTCAGCTATTCCATGTCCAGCAAAGTAAAAGAGGACGCGATCGTCTTTAGTTACCGTGACTTTTTTGTTGTCCAGAAATATCTGTCCTTTTTTAAAATTTTCAATTAATTCCCTAAGCTTTTTGAGGGTAACGCGTTGATTCAACAGCAACTGGACTTCATACTGATTTTGCGCTTGATATTGCTGTTTGAGATGTGTATGTTGATCTTGGATAATTTGAGCTAGTTTTAAAGCATCTGGAGCTGCTGTTTCCAGCTTTGGGATGTCATTTTCATAATTATTAATACCGAGAATAATAGCGAAACTACGGTTGAAATTATTTTTTGACATAAGTATACCTTTTAAGCCTATGAATGCAAAGGTGAGAAAGGCAAAAGTAAAACAATAGAATGTCTACTTTTGCCTTTTTGCTGTTTACTTGTGTTGTCTAAGAGCTGCAACCAAAGCCTCTAAACCAACTTCTGTGAATTCAGTACCGAAGTAACTCATGTGGTCGCAAGCGACTTCTTGAATAAAGGGCGAGCGCTTGCCTCCAAATGGAATACTCGTAATACTATCCACAGTCACTGCAACATCATTTGGTACACCAAAGAAAGGCAAAGCTACAACTTTCTTAAATAAACTTTTTTGTAGCCGTTCTAGTACATTCGATTTTTTTGCTGATTGTTGCTCTAATGCTGCCGGAATGATAGAGGTATTGCCAGCGATAATTGAGTAAGGAATGCCAGGATCGTCACTTGCGGCGAGAGATTTGATAACATCAGAAGCAGGGTTCATCTCGGCTAAAGCGATCCTAATATTTTTTTCTAAAGCGCCCATCAGCATAGCCACGACTTTTGCAGGCCAAGCAACTGTAGAAAGACCGTTAAGCGCGATACCCAAAGTGAGTTTTACCCAATCTTCCACAACTGACCAAGGAGAACCTGCATTTGGTGTACCCAACATAAACAGGTGTTGGACGACTTTATTTCCTCCTTTTTGCTCAATAAACCAACGAGATACCAAACCACCCATTGAGTGAGCGATGATGTGCAGTTCTTTACCGTGATTTTCTCCCAAACCCACATCTATGAGTCGCTGTTTCAAAAATTGAGCATTTTGCTCAATTGAAGTATTCAAGTTTTCGTAGTCAAAGGTGAGAACTACGTCGTAAAGTTCACTGATAGAATGCTTTTGTCCATCCGCTTGCGATACCGGTTGTTTAATGTTGTTCACTAAACTCTCAGTATCGCCAATAATGCCGTGGATGAACAGGGCAATCCGTTTTGCTTGCGCCACTCGCTGCTGAACATCAGTCGCATCCCGTTTATAAGTTACTTTTTTGTCGTCTCCCACAAGAGCCACAGCTAAAATGGGATACTGAAATTTCCGCCCGAAATTCTGGCTGATAACTTTTTCAAAGAAGATGCGAATAGCTCCTTTCAGGCTGCGTTCTCCCTGACTAACTGGTGCTGGTAATTGTTCTAGGGTAATTTCTGTTTTGCCGTCTTTCGTTGTACCGTTACCTAAGGGCAAATAAAACTCACCGTCATAGCCGATAGGAAGAAGGTATTCATTGTCTGCTAGAGGAACATCAACTAATAATTTCAAAGGTTCATCTGGGGTGACAACTTTGTGGTCTGCAACATCAGTCAGTTCCAGTACACTTAATCCAGGGTCAGTACCCCGGCTTTTCGTAAATTGGAAAGGTCGAGTCACTTCTGGGTTTTCCCGCAGGATCGGAGGGACAATTTTATTTCCCAAATCTCGGCTGACTTGCGGTGTGGTTGTGAGGCGAGCATTCGCTACTAAACTCTTATGCGGCTGTAATTTGACGCCTGCGTCTAATTGTTGTTCTTGTTTCTGAGAAACTGGGGTAGATTCTAAGGGGCGGACTGTGGTGATTGTAATTTCCTCAGCGTACCAATCGTCAAACCTAACTGCGGCACTTTTGCGAATATTACGATTTTGAGTGCGATTCATCAAACGATCAAGGCTACTTTGATTTGAGGAATCGATATCTCTTGATGCAGGTGGTCGAGGAGCATCAAGTTTCTCCTGAGTTAGGAATTTGGCGTCAAATTCTTCGTTGCTAACTATCAATTTTATAATGTCTTTGTACTCGGTAATTCCTTGTTTCCATAACTCGTCTGGGACTTCTAATATCAAGTCTTGTCCATCTAGAGCCAGAGCTTGTTCTCCTGGTTTCAGCCTGACGCTACCTACTTCTTCAAAAAATGGGGCACTAATAGCGAAATCGTCTGAAAGATTGACCAGGGCAAAGTAAAGTGGATTTTGACTATTATTGGTGAGTTTGAGTTTAAATTCAGGTGGTTGCCAATAAGCGTCGTTATACTTGTACTGCAAACGCATCTGTTTTGATAGAGATACATCATCCTTAAAGATGAGTTCCATCTTCACGTCACCAGCTTTAATCTGAGTTGCTGCGGTATTTGAGAGTTGGGCAATTGTTGTCCAACGGGCAATATGTTCTAGGCGTTTAATTGCCTTTTCTGCATTTTCTGGGGTATAACCATCAATTTGCTCTACAAGAGGTCGGTCATCTGTCGGTCTGGCTATCAAATATTGCTCATTGCGACACAACAGGCGAAACTGGGCTTTGGTAAGTTCTTGCTCTTCGCGGATATAGGGTGAGGGTTGGTTATTATTAGGTCCAGCTATTTTGAGTGCGTCACGAGCTTGAGTGACTCCCGCTTCATCTCCCTCAAAATATACTCCTAAAGGGGGTAGCGGTAAACTGGTAACAACTGCCTTAAAAGTGCGATCAGCAGTCAGGGTTTGCACATCTTCGATATCTATCTTACTCTTGGTTGGTAATACCTGAGTGACTTTTGCTGTACCAACAGACTTTGACGGATCACGCAAATTGTCGATATTGGCGTCAAAGGGAAATAGTGCAAGTAACGTCGCTTCGCCGTCTCGTGGTGGTTGAACTCCGTGGACAGCACCGCCTTCAATCACCCAACCATAGCTTTTGTCATTCTTAACAATAAAGTAAGGTTCAAGTTCGGCGATCGCTCCATCTAGGAAAAATTTGTTGTCATCCTCTGGATAATTCACTTCCAACTGAGGAGACTGATCCCCATTCACACTGCGTACTAAGGCATTTGTGCGTCCAAACAAATCTCGATAAGTCAGCTTTCCGTTCGCTTTGGACAATGTATCCATTAAAAAATAAGAGAAACGACCCCGGTGTTGACCATTTCCTTTATACTCTTTTGCTGTTTCGTAGTCTCGACAAGCTGCTAAAAGAACATGACGACCTTTGGGTATATTCCAGCCTGTAGGGTTATCTTCAGGTTTTACCTTACGAGTCCCTAAAAGTCGATTCAAATCATCCAGCGTAAAAATAAAACTATCAAGTGGGCGTTCTCGCTTGTCTGCAGGCAAACGACGTTCCTTCGTCTGTTGCATTGGGTCTCTTGTGCCGGAACCAGAGTGGCAGCAGTCCATAATAATGGTCAGATGGGGGTTCTTTTGTGCTACTTCTGCAATCAATGCTGCCAATTCTTTATCTGCCAAATCCCAACCGCCTTCAGTACGACTGTCATAACAGACTAAAGTCTCATCAAGATGGTCTGGTTCTAGTTGCCAAAATTCTTTTGGTGCTAACTCCTGGGAACCATGACCACTGTAATAAAAGAGAACTATATCATCTTGCCCAGCTTGATTCAAATGCGAACGGAAGCCATCAATAATTCCCTTACGGGTTGCTTGTTCATCTTTGAGCGTTTGTAAATGGAGTTGGTATTCTTGCTTATCAAAGCGTTCTTTTATATACTCTTCTATTGCTGTAATGTCATTAACGCAGCCTTGTAAACAGTGATTTGGATTGGGATAATTGTCGATACCAACTAATAAAGCATAGAAATGACGAATCATGATTCTTTTTGTCTCCTAAAACTATCACGTCTCAATTAACAGCTCAGATAACGGTGTTTTTTGACTTTACCAACAGGCGGATTGAATTGAAAATCAAGTTACGCATGAAAATTCTGGCACTTTCTGCTTTATTTTTATATAGTTGTCCGCTGATAGAACTTATGCACTGTAGAATCGGGTAAGCTCTAAGCCACTGATAAGTGACGCCCACTATAATGAACTTCCCGCCAGCTTTTACTTAGTACCTTTGAATTATGCAAATATAGCAATTGCCAGGTAGATTAGGACATGAACTAATGAGAAAATACTGACACCACAAAACTTTCAAGACTGTTCCCTGCACTGCACTGAGCGTAGTCGAAGTGTTCCCTGCTATATTTGAAATAATGACAATGCCCCACGTTAGAGAAGCAACATTAGATGACATCCCGCAGCTTTGTGATTTGCTGACTATTTTGTTTACTCAGGAAGCAGACTTTCAACCAGACAGCGCCAAGCAATCACAGGGATTACGCCAAATCATCGAACACCCAGAAGTCGGACGTATCCTTGTTCTCCACGATGGTTCGACTGTAATCGGTATGGTTAACCTTCTGTTCACTATCAGTACGGCTCTTGGAACACGTGTTGCTATCCTGGAGGATATGATCGTTCATCCAGACTGGCGTGGCGGTGGTGCTGGATCTACTCTCTTGAAGGAGGCGATCGCGCTTGCACAAGCATCTGGTTGTTCACGTATCACTTTGCTAAGCGATCGCCTCAACTCCTCAGCGATTCGTTTCTACCAGCGACATGGTTTCACGCTTTCTGATATGGTTCCTTTGCGCCTGCTGTTTCCCGAATAAGCAAGCAGCCATAGAGTCAACTGATAGACTCTAAGTCACTGATGGGTGTCACCCACCATACAGTAACTTACTCACTTACGGTAAACTCAACTGCGGATATTAATCTGGAGTCTGCGTATGCTTATTCTCGATGCTCCTCAAGTTGAAGTCATCGTTGGAGAAAATGCGGTTCATATTTCTCAACTGCCAAAAGTATGGCAAGATATTGCACAAGGAAAGGCTGGTGTCGGACTGGCAAATCCACAGACTTATGTTGAGATGGCGCAGTTGTTTCAATACAAGTTGCAGCAGGGAGATGTTGACTTATTCAACGAACGCCCGGAACTTGCTCACCTCAAGCCATGCTTTAAAGAGCTGTTTGGATTGTTGGCGCGGGAGACACTTGAGTTCTACGGGCAAGATTTTAAAGTTGAGAGATATCCAAATTTTGAAGCAATTTTACGTGAATTTGAGTCAAAGGGAGTAGAGTACTCTAACGAAGTTAAGGTTGCTCGTATTTGTCTGGAACTGTTTAATGAGTTCGATTATGAACTTCCCGCCAGCTTTTACCTGGTACATCTTGCTCCTATTTACCGAGAGACTGTTTTTGAAGAACGGGCTTTACGATTTGATCCCCGTGATACAGAACATAAGCGCGGTTGGGATGCTGTCCTTCATGCTGGAAAAGTATTCGCTGTGCAGATGAAGATACAAAGTATTGCTTCTAAATACGGTTTGACATATCAGCACGGTTGTGGTTGTGAATCCCACTTATCTTCTATTGATATGTCACTGGGAGCGTTTGACTATCAATTAAATACTGAAAAGCGTCAGCGATGGATTCGCAGTTTTATTTGGACAACATGGTATGAGTATGCATTTTTCCCAATTGTACCTAATACTAGATATTTGGTGTAATTACTGAGGTGCACAGACTAGATGTCTGAACGGCAGGAGCCGGGGTTTTTGGCTCGATGAAGTACACGAAGCTAGGATATCCATCCGTTTCGATTTCCTCCCAGTCAAACACCATCCCCGCTTCCTGCACGACACGCACAGATGCCAGGTTCTCCGGCGCGATAGTTGCGAGTACTCGCCTCAGCCCACATTGCTTGAGACCGTAAGCAAGCATGGCTGGCACAACTTGGCGTAGCCTTGCCCCCCACCAACGTTGCCCGAAGCCATAGATGATCTCCGGCTCGCTTCGCTCCGGATCATAGATAATTCCGCAACATTTTATGAACTCTCCAGTGTCCTTTGCGACGATCGCCAAGGCACCAAAGCCCTTTTGTTATGTAAGATTTGTAGCGAAAAACATGTTCAAAGCGCCTAACGCATTGCTATATAACATGGTGCGTTAGGCACTAACCGTAACGCAACGGCAATAAAGCCAGAACTCAGAGCGGCGGCTTGGGCCAATCTGAAGTTCGGTGGGGAGGAACATCCACAAGCGCGCATCTGCCTCCCCTACTTAAGATTTACTTTATAAATCAACTCTAAGTGCATAAGTTGGTTTTGCTGGATTTTATTTACTCACATCTTGCACCTAACCGGGTAAACCCGCAAAAGGCAAATAAAGAGCGCAAAATATCACAGTAGATGAATAGTGAATATTAAGTGTATAAAAGTGATTAATTGAAAAAAAATTAATCGCATTACTACATAGTTAGCTTCAAAAACAGATTCTTTCATTAATGAAAATGCCTGAGTCCCTTTATCAGCTAGATTCGGTGCATTGCTTGACATAATTACCTCTCATTGCTGTAAAATAAGCCCTCTTTGACCATAATCATCTGATTGAATGTCCCGTTTCAACATCATTTCCGTGTATTACACCGTAGGTTTAACCTGAATATCGCTTTTTTACCATGTATGACACGGCTGAGCCTGAGATCATGTAACCGCCTCTGAGTGAATTCAATTTCCTTGCATGTAACACACGGAAAAACCTTTTTTCCCTTGTAGCGTGCAATACACCGTTAATTTAAAAGTTTTCGCCAAGTATTACACGGTACATGCACAATCAGGTTGTTTCCTTGGACATCGATTCGTAAGAGAATTAATTTTTACCTATTCGCTTACCACCATACGCACACCCCTCTCCACAACATGTCTTACAGATTAGAGGAATTTGGTGCACCATCAGCGATCGCCTTATTCCTTTCCCTTCAAGGCATTAATTCCTCTCACCCTTCAATGCAGGAGCGAACGTACAGTAATTAGTACCCGTCACCTCACTTAACCAATCTGCCACCTTCCTTCCGTTCCATAATCCTCTATCCGGTGCTTTTTCTTGTAACACCTGCCATAACTGTGCTTGCTGCATATCATCCACTAGGGGTTGTGTGCCTTGGTTTGACTTTCTGCGATCGCCGTTTAGCGTTAAGTGTAAATACGGTCGGGATTGAAACTCTTTAGTTGCCGCTTGGGCTTGTGTTTCTTCGTTATAGTTATACTTTCGGTGGGCAATACTAGCACTTCGTGGATCGCAGTAGCTGCATTTCCGCCTGTTTGGGTTCCCCCGCCAAAAACAAAAATTCGATCACCAACAGCCGATGCTCCCAATCCATGTCGTGGGGTGGGCAAGGGCGGCAATGCTTTCCAGACATCGGTTTTGGGGTCGTATACCCAACTTTCGGCGAAAACTTTCTGCTCTGGAACCCACTGTTCACCGCCAAAAACGTAAAGCTTGCCGTTCAGCGAGGTTGCAGCAAGACCACCTTGAGCTTGAGGCATAGGCTCAAGCGTCTCCCAACGATCAAGCTTCGGATCGTAAACCTCAAGATTTGGCACATTGACAAACCGCGTAGTGCCATCCGCATTCTTGATAAACTTGCGACCACCAACTACGTAGATTTTTTCATCAATTACAGCTGACGCTGCACTATTTCGCGGTGTCGGTGCATTGGCGCGGGTTGACCAACGCCTCGTCGTCGGATCAAATACTTCGTTTCGCACGCTGTCGATGTGGTCATTGAAAAGCCGAGCGTCCTCAGTGGCTCGAACGCGTCCGCCAATCAGGTATATTTTATCGTCAACTACTGCGGATACGCCCTCTGCGCGAGCCGCTGGCAGGTCAGTGCCTTTGGTCCAAGTATTAGAGGAAGGATTGTATATAAACATCGTAGGCTGTGCGCGCCAGTCCGGAAATCCTCCTGTGAAACCGCCAACACCGTAGAGCAAACCATTGACTGCCGACAGCGTAATGTGATGGCGTGCTTCAGGTAGCGGTCTCAATACTGTCCACGCATCATTGACAGGATCATAAGACTCGAAATGATCTGAAAACTCAGTGTTTGGGCTGAGTAAACCGCCGACTACGTAAATTTTTCCGTTCAAAACTTCTGGATAAAGCTCTTGCCGAGCTATTGTTGGCGGTGCAGCTTCGGTCCAATACGGTAGCTGGCTTTGCGCTTGACTTAGTACGGGCGACCATAGCGTAATGACCGCAAAGATCGGGATCGACAGGGAAAGCAGATATCTAAATGGCATAATACAGACTCCATTACTCGAATATTTTTAAGCTAAGTTGAATGCACCAGACTCAACCGATTGGACGTGGATTTGGCAGGCGAACCAACCCGTTGAACGTCTTGCCAGGATACCAGGGCGTTTGGAGAAGTTTCTCAAAACCAGGAAGGCTTTCCATATGTTTCACCATCCGGGTACGCATTGACTTATCTGGTAGCGATCCTCTTAATGCCCCCATATTCTCAACAACATGATTTGGGTTCGTAGTCGCGGGAATCGCACAGGTAAGAGCAGGGTGAGAAATCACATACTTGAGAAAAAACTGCGCCCAGTTCTGACAGCCAATCTCGCTGGCAAAATCGGGTAGTGATTGCCCCTTCACCAATTCAAAAAGACGGGCTTTCTCAAAGGGCATATTGGCTAAGACTGCTGTTCCTCGCGCCGCCGCCGCCGGGAGAATTCTTTCTTCGACTTCACGCTGACGAATTGAGTAGCGAAGTTGAACAAAGTCCAGATCGCCGTTCTCGATCCACTTTTCAAGCGCAGCAAAATACAACGGATCGTGGTGGGTAACGCCCACGAAGCGAATTTTACCTTCTTTTTTCCATGCCTTTAGCAGGGGCAAAATCGCATCTACATTCACCAAACTATGAACCTGCATAACATCAATGCGATCGCGCGACAATCGCTTCAGTGATTGTTCAAACTGGCGCTGTGCCTGACTGGGATCGCCCAGATACTCGCCAGTTGCCCAGGTTTTGTTAGTAACAAACAGATCATTGGTCAAGCCGAGGGTTCTGGCAAATTCACTCACGTTCACCTCCGACATGCCGTAGAGTGGTGAGGTATCAACCACCCGTCCGCCTGCATCCCAAAAGCGGCGCATCACTTGCCCAAGACTCGCGCGGGGCTGATTAGACAAAGCATCAAAGGTCATAAATGTTCCTAGACCGATCGCAGGCAATTTCTCCTTTGTGCGCGGGATCTCTTTGGTGATGATCTGCGATGGTTGGTTTTGAGCAGGTGACGATGGTTGATTTTGGGTTTGATTCTGTGCCTGTGCCATCTTGGAAAGAGTAGGTGTCAAGGCAGCAGCAGCACCAAATCCTAACAACCCAAGTGCAGACCGACGGGAAACAATTCGCTTAATTGCTGGACGAGAATTATTATTGTGCATTGTATTACCTTGCGGCAAGCCGTTAGTCATTACCCCATTAGCTTTAACTTTTGTAGCTAGTTATGCTCATACTATGAGCCATACATAGGGTTTTCAATGCCTAAACCTCGCCTTGAATTGCCTAATCCTCCAAACAAGATTTTATGAATTGATGAAGTTGCGCTATGCTGATTGAGACAATCCTCAAATGAGTTGAAGAACTAGCATGGCGATTGAGATCGTTAACCACCGCGCACTAGACAATGAGTGTGAAAAATTAGCAGCATTAATCACTCGGCACACCAATGGTCAGGGGAATGGTTCTCATCCAACCGCGATCGACAAGCTGGAATTTAGACGAGAATCTTTTGTCTCCACACCACTTAGACGAGAATCTTTTGTCTCCACACCACTACATCAAGTCTGCGAACCTCTCTTGGTCATTATCGTTCAAGGCGAAAAAACAGTATTGTTAGGGGAAGAAACCTATCCTTATGGTGTGGCTCAATATCTGGTGATCTCAGTCGATCTGCCACTGAGCGCGTTTGTTGTCGAGGCGACTCCAGAAAAGCCCTATTTAGCCTTCAAACTGAAATTAGACTTACGCCAACTGTGTGATATTCTCGCAGAGACTAAGGCGATAGCTAGTAACAAAGAAAACTCTGTCAAAGGCTTATTCGTCAGCAATGCTGATGCACCGTTGCTCGATTGCGCGCTCAGACTAACCCGGCTCTTGGATACGCCACAGGATATCCCGATCCTGTCACCGATGATTATCCGCGAAATCTATTACCGCCTTCTCATGGGTGAACAAGGCGAAGCAGTTCGACAGATTGCCACATCGGGCAGTACGATGCAGCGCATCGCTAAAGCCATCAAACTCATTAACGCTAATTTTACAAAACTGATGCGGGTTGAGGATCTCGCTCGGCACGCCAGTATGTCTGCTTCCTCTTTCCATTACCACTTCAAAGCAGTGACCTCAATGAGTCCGTTGCAATATCAAAAGCAGTTAAGACTATTAGAAGCGCGTCGCCTGATGCTTACTGAAGATTCCGATGCGTCCAGTGCTGCTTATCGGGTGGGGTATGAAAGTGCCTCACAGTTCAGCCGTGAATATTCCCGTCTGTTTGGTGCGCCACCGATCACAGATATTGAACGTTTACGCATCGCTTGAGCAATGTGACGAATTACGTTAACGACGGAGGAGCGTCATTAGTAATTACGAATTGGAGCGTCCCTTGCGCGTCTCGTAGAGAAGCAACTTGACAATTCTCAAATTATCACTCCCGGTTCGCTCATTACTCAGTCAAATTGCCTTTTATCTAATTCCAGTTCAGCTGCCTTTTTTCCTAGAGAATTTGGTGCAGTTTGTACCTTCTTAAAGTGGGATGGCGATCGCTTTTTGTACATTGTTTAGTGCGATCGCGAAGCGGGCGCTCTGCACCATCGCCTCAGTCATCTATGGCAAAATGAAGCAGCGAATAGAGTTCATCACTTTTCTGTCTTTAGTTTTTGGGCTAATGGGTATTGGCTATTTATTAATTGGTCATTTTCCTCATTCAATCATTTTCTTTTGGGCATTGTAGAACACTTTCTTATGGTTTTTACCCCTCTTCTGTCACTTTCCGGAGTTAGCAAGTAGTAACGTGCGTGAAATTATCCAGAAGCATAACAGGGTTTAAATTGATTCATTGCACTAATTAATTGATTGAATCCCAGCAATAAATTAGAATTAGGGAAAATATGTATCCAGGGATAAATCAACCAAAATAGTAAGCTCTGCACAATATTCATCTATGGTGGCAACTGTTGGGTGAGCATAAGATTGGCAAATGTTTCAAGATTTGTAATTCTACATCCATTGCCCTACTTACCTTTGCGGGTTTTCTTTTTTTATTCTTTTATTCAGAATAACCGGAAAGTGACAGAAGAGGGGGTAAATAAAGGGGTGTAGGGTGTAGGGGAAACAAGCCACACCACTTGCGGGTGGGGTTTTAACCTACCTTAGGATACAGCGAAAAGTCTGAGCGGCGGCTTTACAAGCGTGCCATTTGTTTTTTAGGTATTAACGTCAACCAGTTTGTCCCTATCTTTTTGGACTGACGATCGCGGTTTTTTACGTCCAGACAGATCATGCAGCAAGCCCATAAGTGCGGGGACAACAGTGGGAGTCAATATCGTAGAAAATGCCAGACCGCCAGTCAGAACAATGCCTAATCCTTGATATAACTCTGAACCTTGACCTGGTAAAACTGCTAGCGGTAACATCCCCAACACACTAGTTCCAGCAGACATGAAAATAGCACGCAGGCGATCGCTTGTCGCATTATATAACGATGCATCATAATCTTCACCTGCTTCTTGAAGTTGCAAGGCGCGATCAACCAGCAGAATGGCGTTATTGACGACTACACCTGTAAGAATCACAAATCCTAAGGCTGTAATCATATCTAGTGCTACATTCATTCCCGGAATTCGGTTAGCAATTACCAGACTTAATAGTGCGCCACTCATACCCATTGGCACTGTTGCCATAATCACCACTGGGTAGAGGAATGAGCGATACAACGCTACGAGTAACAAGTAAGTAATCAAAATCGAAATTGTAAATGCAGTAGCTAATTGAGCAACGGTTGTTGCCAACTGATCTGCTGAACCCGACAGTTCCAGCCGAAAGCCTGTTGGGAGATTGGCACGCAGAGGAGCCAAAATTTCCTCTTCGGTACGTTCTACTAGTGTACTCAGAGGGGCAGTAGGTGCAAGGGAAACAGTGAGGCTAATTGATCGCTCCAAATCGACGTGGTTAATAGTATCGGCTCCAGTTGTTTCACTGACTTCGGCAATATCACCCAGTTGTACTTGTCGTCCCCGCGCATACAGTGACAATTGGCGCAATTGTTCTGGCGTTTCGACAGCGGTATTTTGCAGTTCCACTGAGACATCTAGTTCTTCTTTACCATCAATGTAATCGGAGGCAACCCGACCGCCTAATGCTGCTTCCACCATTGAACCAACTTCTGCTTCCGAGAGACCCACTTCGGAGATGCGTTCCCGGTTGGGAATAACTTGTAACTCGCCAGCTCCCATCACAAAGTTAGATCGCACATTCTGCACTTCAGGAATACCCCGCAATTTGCCCGTGATTTGCTGCTCCAAATCGCTGATTTGATTCAAATCTGCGCCTATAATATCTATTTCAAATTCCTTACCTGGATCGCGGAAGATGGAAACTCGCGTTGGTACTATAAAGCGGTATCCGGCAAAGTTGCTGCTTTGGGCACGCAAGCGATCCACCATCTCAGCTAATCCGGTAGTGGTGGCAAATTCTGACTTGAGGATTGTCGCAATGCCACGCAATGCCCCAGGACGATCAACGTACATGATGCGATCAACTTCTGGTTGCGATCGCAAATATTTCTGAATCTGTTCAGATTGTCGAATCGCTTCTGGTATACTAGTTCCCGGCAATGGTTCCGCTCGCAACACGACCTGGTTGCGATTTCCTTCAGGTAAATAATCCGCAGGTGGTAGTAGAAAAATACTGATAACAAGTAAAGCAACGGGAATCGACAGCACGATTAACCTGCGCCCAACACGCTTACGTCCGAGTGACCAGCTGACGGTAGATGCCAAAAAGTTTTCGAGTTTCCCTTGGAAATGACGGAATATTGCCGAAGTTTTTGCTACTAAGCGCTCAAACCAATTGCCGCCGCGATATTCACCGCCCTCCATCATTTGCATTGCTTCTGATTGCTTGAGGAACAGTCCAGATAGCATTGGTACTAGGGTCAATGCGGCAAACAGCGAGAACAGAGAAGAAGCAGAAAGAGCGATCGCCATATCAGCGTAGAGTTGTCCTGCTTCACCCGTCACCATTATCAGCGGCACAAACACGACTACGTTGGTCAAGGTAGAACCGAGCATCGCGCCCCAGACTTCCTGTGTACCGTCGATTGCTGCCCGGATCGGGTTTTTGCCTTGCTGCATGTGAGTAAAGACATTTTCAATCACGACGATCGCGTTATCCACGACCATACCCACTGCAAACGCCAGTCCTGCCAAACTGATGATATTCAATGTTCGTCCAAATGCAGACATGACAATGAACACCATAATCAGCGTTGTGGGGATTGTAATTGCCACCACCGCCACAGTACGCATGGAGCCGAGGAACAAAATCAAGACGATTGTGGCTAACAGCGCCCCACTAAATAGGTTGCCTTGTACAAACGCTACAGATTGATTGATGTACTGGCTTTCGTCGTAGTTATAAACAAAAAGAATCCCCTGGTTTTGCCTATCGAACTCAGTTTGGAGTGCGGCAATTTCCGCTCGGATGCCTTTAGCAACCTCTGGCACATTCGCCCCAATTTCACGAATCACACCGACTGCTACCCCAGGTTTGCCGTTGAACATCAACGCACTATCTTGCGGTTTGCGTCCCATTTGCACCTGTGCCACATCTCGCAAGTAAACTGTACCCGATTGGTCACGCCGCAGTACAAAGCCTTCAATTTGCGATAGTTCTTGCGATCGGCTGACTGTGCGGACTCGATATTCTCGGCGTCCTAAAATTAATGGTCCACCCCGGATATCGCGGTTGTTTTCCTGAAGTACCCGCACCACATCACCAATGGTAAGGTTGCGATCGGACAATGCTCGCGGATTGACCTTTACCTCCACTTCCCGCTCTTGTCCACCCACTAAGAGAAATTGTCCAGCTCCCTCGATTCGCCGCAAGCGCGGAATCACCACTTCGTCCGCTAAATCTCGATAGCGGTCTGCATTCGGCTGAAATCCTTCCTTAGTATCAAACGGAATCCACATCATTGGGGAACTGTTGCCACCCACGAGTTCCACACTCGACTCTTGTGCTTCTGGGGGCAAGCTTTCCACCTGCTGCAAGCGGTTCAATACATCCACCATCCGCTCTCTGACGTTAGCATCCTGAGCAAATTCCAGCGTGATACTGCTGCGTCCCGTCCGAGAAGTACTGCTGATTTCCTGGACGCCCAGCACTTCTTCCATTTGTTCTTCAATTGGGCGTGTAATCAGGTCTTCTACCTCCGTAGGTCCTGCTCCAGGATAAGGAGTGGTGATGGTAATTTCCGGGCGATCGCCCCCTGGTTGCAATTCCAAGGGCAACCTCAGTAACGAGATCACTCCAAACATGCTTACCAAGCAAAATAACACAAAGGTGCCATGTCGCCAACGAACAGCAGTTTCAATAAAGTTCATAATTAAAATTGTGAGTTAGGACTTAAAAGTGTCTTTGGCAAAATGTTAGGAAAGGGTGAGAAACTGTAACTGAAAATCTGGAAATAACGCTGAAATTACTCCCGGAATTGTCCAAGTGTTTGTGGTATCATTTAATTAGTGGCTTTATCCACATCCGATAGATACGCCTAATTAACTGTGAAGGTTAAAAAGCTCGTACTGGGGCTTGTGCGCCGCTAACAACAATTGAATACTTTTTGAGTCTCGTACTGAGATTCGTTTCAGTATCTCTAACTGGGGATTAGTGGTCAAGGAACCAAAGCCACGGGGCAATGGAACCAAGCTGTAAAGCGCTTCTAATCGAGCGAACTTATACCGTGGAGTTGGGTCTTGTACAGATTTATCCATTTTTGGGGAGTTTTGTCTAGATTTTTAGAAGCGGTTAAAGGAGAAAGGAAAAAGGAAGATTTTTGCCTTTGACCCTTCCCCTTGACCCATCTTCTGCAAAGAAGTCTATTACCTCGTTCCCAGTCTGCGACTAGCACTCAAATACCACTAACTGTCTTCACAGGCGCACCATCTTGCAACCCATCACCGCCACGCAGCACAATGGGTTGGCCGCCGCGTAAGGTGGGATGGTAAATTGCAACATTTTTACCCATATCAGCAACCATTTCTACTTGAATTTGCCTAGCTTTGCCATCAGCAACCGTAAAGACAAGCCACTGATTTTGGCGTCTTGTTACTGCATCGCGTGATATAACAAAGCTAGACCGATTCGAGGGCATATTCAGATTACCTGCGATCGCCATTCCCGGTAACAAACCTGGTGGCGGGTTGTTGATTTGGACGCGGACGCGCTGGCGACGAGAAGCAGCATCTGCTGAGGGAACGACAGCGGTGATGGTGGCTCGTTGTTTCCATTGCGGTAGGGCACGAGTCGTGAGATCAATTGTCATGCCGGGATTAACTTGACTGCTCAATTCTTCGGGTAACTCCAAAAAAATATCGAAGCGATCGCCTGCTACTAAAGTCACAATTTGACCAGAACTTTGCACCAAATCACCGTTACTAATATGCCGAGTCTGCACCACACCCGCTTCGGATGCCACAATGCGAGTGCGCTGCTGTGCCAGTTCTGCTTGAGCTAGGGTGGCTCTAGCTGCTTCTACGTTTGCCCGTTGAGCGGCGATTTCTTCTCGAATCGGCCCAGCTTTGGCTTCAGCAAACTGGGCTTCAGCTTCTAACCGTTCTCCCCGGATGTTATCCAATTGTGTTTGAGCTTCCACGAGTAATCTTTGAGACAGAGCACCTTGTTTAACAAGATCGCTGGTGCGCTTCAGGTTATCTTGTGCTTCCAATTCTCTCGCCTTGGCAGATGTGACTGTTGCTTGACGTTGAGCAATAATTTCTGGACGAGTACCTACTTCTAAGCGTGCCAAATTGCTACGCTGTTGAGCTAGTTGTGCCCGTGCTTGGGAGATTGCTAATTGCTGATCGGAATCGTCTAGGATAGCAATCGGCATTCCTGCCTTGACGCGATCGCCCGATTGCACCAAGATTTTCTCAACAATCCCATTAGTTTGAGCGCGGAGTGTTGACTGCTGACTGGCTTCCACCTGTCCTAAAAGCTGTACACTTTTTGTAGCACTTCCAGTTGCCAGGGCGATCGTTTCAATCGCTTTTGGAGTTGGTGCTTTCTGCTGTTGGGCAACAGAGGGACGTGGTGCGCCACCAGGAGCGAGTATTCGCCAAAGGATAATGCCACCAGTTGCCAGAAATAGGATCAGCAAACTCCAGAACCAGGGTTTACGAGAACGAGTAGGCGCTTCAGAGGGCGCAGAACTGTCTGACTGGGTTTCAACGATTGAAGCTTGGTCTCCAGAAATATCCATAATGGTTGATGGTAGCTACTGAGAAGTTGAGGGTTAATTGTTAACGGTTGACAGTGGACAATAAACCGTTAACTATGAATTTTTTAACTAAATTTAAAACTAGGTAACCTTTTTTATAGTTTATTGGACATTTATGACAAAAAAATGTCAGATGTAATGACAGTAGACCAAAAAGTTCTGCGCTCGCTCTGTGATGGATACCTGTAAGCCCGATTATTGTTTAAAAAACGTATAGTACAGTGTAAATTCTCTAACTTGTAGTTGTTCGGGAAATTATTCGATTTCTCTCCCTTTGCGATGGCACGCAGTTCCCGCCCAAAGGGCATCGCGGGTTTTGAGAGGAATAATGCGGTTTAAATACAATATACGCGCAATGATCGCATCTACCGCCGACTTGTCCTAACAGCTTTGGCGACATGTTTTTTTCATCAAAGGTCACTTTATCGAAGGTTTTGGTATTTCCAGTATCTAGTTGCAATGCTACGGCTTTTGCCCCGATTAATTCGATTTGGGCCACGACTTTTGTAACTTCTTCAGCATTGCTATGGTAGGTCACAATAACATCGACCTCTTTTTTAGCAAGGTTCAAGGCAGTACTTTTGCCCAGTCCTCGGCTCGATCCACTTACTAGTGCAATTTTTGGGCTGTGATTAGTCATTACCCGATCCTTTGAGTGTTTTGGGTTGATGTATGCATCTTATGAATAAGAGCAAGAGCTTTAAATACACAAACCTCGCTATTTATTGCCTAATCCTCCAAATTAAGGTTCTGCAACTGGATAAAGATGCTCTACTCACATCTTGCACCTAACCGGGTAAACCCGCAAAAGGCAAATAAAGAGCGCAAAATATCACAGTAGATGAATAGTGAATATTAAGTGTATAAAAGTGATTAATTGAAAAAAAATTAATCGCATTACTACATAGTTAGCTTCAAAAACAACAAGATACTGGGATGAAGCTGAAAGCTTCATCCCGGAGGGCGATTGCCGGAGGCGCAGCTAGCTTAACGCCAACTAGGAAATTGTTAGGTTTGCGAATGTAGGTCAAAACATGAGAGAAAGGGCCTAAAATATACTTCGTTTTCTTAAGCAAGAACAATGCTTGCCCACGCCCAAAAGCTAGTTTACACCCTCAAAGAGTTGATGCCGACTTCGTACCAAAAAGATAATCTAGAAGCAATGCTGGGATTATTTTTGGAAGCACAAGGGCAACATGAACCCGAACACTGTCAAACTAAATCTCCGAGTGCATTAAGTCGGTTTTTAAATATCAATCCTTGGTCAACAAGGGACATGATTCGCACAGTTCGTAACCACGTAGTGGAAACGGTTTTAAAGGTTTTCTCTGAATGTGGCAAAGGACGTAAACCATTTTTACAGGTAATTATTGACCTAACGACTCTGGAAAAACGTGGTAAATTTAAAGACTTTGAGGATTTAATCTCAGTTTATAACGGTAAGCGCGGGCTACATCTGGTGGTAGTTTATTTAGTTGTTGCAAACTGGCGCATACCTTGGAGTTTTCGTGTTTGGAGAGGTAAGGGTACTCTCTCACCCGCGCAGCTAGGGCTAAAGCTAGTCAGGCGTTTACCCAAATCTTTAACTGAACACTTTCAGGTAATGATTTTAGCAGATACAGCTTTTGGAAGTGTGGAATTCCTCCACGGTATACGCAAGCTTAAATATCATGCAATTACAGGTGTAGCCATTAACCGTAAGTTAATTGATGGAAGGGTTTTAAGGCATCTGCGTAAAGCTCGCCGCTTGGGTTGCTTCCCCCGGCAGACTTTACATAAACAGGGACAACAAGTACGCTTAGTTGGTTTGAAGCTAACCGTTACTGTTTGTTGGTACTAACTTAAACGGGATAAAGGCAAGCTCGAAAAACGCTTCGTTTTGTCTACTAGACCCCTCAAAGCGCGAGCCATATTAAATGGTGGGGAAAGCGTAGGTGGTTCGCCAGCGCGGTGGACGGAGAGAAATGCCTTGCGGGGGTTCCCCCCGTTGTGGCAATTTCGGGGTTCCCCGGCATAAAGCGACTGGCGTTAGCGCAGCGGAACCGGAGGTTCTCCCCGAAGGGCAGATTGAGGGTTGGTTTAAAACAGCAAAACATCGGTTTGGATTACATCGCTTTGATGAGTCAGCGCTGCACAGAGAAGTGCCTTGCGCGGGTTAAGCGCGTTGTGGCAACTAGCCCCGATAGGCGTAGCCGTGCCGTTAGGCATAGGGGGCGCTACGCAAACGGAGAGCGTTTCCCGACAGAGGCGACTGCGATCTATGCCTGCGGCACGCCATTCGGCTATCGCAGCGGAACCGGAGGTTCTCCCCGAAGGGTCAGGGTACTCTACTTGGTATGTATCGTTGGTTGCTACTTTCCCTCATTGCTTATATTTTGGCGCACTGGGCTTATTTATCAACCAACACTACAGATTTACCTGACTGGGGGAATCGCTCACAAATCGCACTTGAATTTATCTTCCCGCAAATACTTGTGTCTGTTCTTTTACTTCATATTGAGCGATTGATTCCTCTTGCACTTAGTTGCGGTTCTGACATCCATGTTTCCAGGTGCAAGATGTGAGGTTACAGTGTTTTGCCCAAAGTCTACCGGAAAATCGCTATCAACTGCGAGACTCTCGCATTAAACAGGCGATCGCTCTCAACCCTAGAACTTCTTTAATGTTTGCTAAAACTGGGTTAGAAAAGGTGCAAGTTCCGACTTTAATACTAGCATCATCTGGAGATAAAACCACCCCAGCTTTAACTGAACAGGTTATTGGTTTTAACAAAATACCATCACCGAAATGGCTTATTGGTATTGTAGGATCTACCCACAGTAGTATTAAAGACCCTATTTCTACCGCACAACGAGAGGAGAAAAAACAGCCTTCTAGTGTTGGTGATGTTGAAGTCGTTGGTAAGCAAGCTACTGATATTCGTAAATATATGAAAGCTATTAGTTTGGCGTTTGCTTCACAAACAACTTCAGAAGCTAACCAATATAAAATCTTTCTCACACCAGAGTATGCCCAACATATTTCTACGAAATCGTTTCCGATTCGTTTAGTGACGGAAATTTCGCCTGATATTATGAAATTAGTCAACCAGGCTGTTGAGAACTATCAGCATTAACAATTCAAAATTCGTCTTGGAAAGTTTGCTCTGTCGGGAAACCAACGCCCTTCGGGGAGAACCTCCGGTTCCGCTGCGATAGCCGAATGGCGTGCCGCAGGCATAGATCGCAGTCGCCTCTGTCGGGAGACCCTCTCCGTTTGCGTAGCGCCCCCTATGCCTAACGGCACGGCTACGCCTATCGGGGCTAGTTGCCACAACGCGCTTAACCCGCGCAAGGCACTTCTGTGTGCAGCGCTGTCTCACCAGATACCTACGGAGGGAGACCCTCCTGCAGTACTGGCTCCTCCTGGCAACTTTCCGCAAAATTAGTCTTGGAAAGTTGGGCGGGACGGAAACCGACACCGCCCACTTTCCGCAAAATTCAAAATTTTGAATTGTTAATTGGATCTGCCGTATTTTTGAAACTCCCTTTATCGGACAGTCTGCAACGCCAAATCTTGGAACATTGGGGTGCTGAGGTAACGTTCGCCAAAGGAAGGCTGAATCATCACAATTAAACGACCTGCGTTTCCTGGGCGTTTGGCGACTTGGATTGCAGCATATAAAGCAGCACCAGAGGAGATACCAGATAACAAACCTTCTTCTGTTGCTAAGCGTCGTCCATAGGCGATAGCCTGATCATCACTAACGCTTATCACTTCATCGACTAACTTCTTGTCGAGAACTTCGGGGATAAATCCGGCACCAATACCTTGAATTTTATGTGGTCCTGGTTTACCTCCAGAAAGGACGGGACTGTTAGCTGGTTCTACGGCGATCGCCTGAAAACTGGGTTTACGCTCTTTGAGAACTTCTGCAACGCCAGTTATTGTTCCGCCAGTACCAACACCTGCAATCACAATATCCACTTCCCCATCGGTATCTGCCCAAATCTCCTCTGCTGTGGTTTCTCTGTGTATTTTGGGGTTAGCTGGGTTGCGGAATTGTTGCAACATATAAGCATTGGGAGTGCTAGCAACGATTTGTTCAGCTTTGGCAATAGCGCCTCGCATTCCTTCAAGTCCGGGTGTCAATTCCAAAGAAGCACCATATGCTCGTAGCATGGCGCGTCGTTCCAAACTCATTGTTTCGGGCATTGTCAAAACCAAACGGTAGCCACGCGCCGCCGCCACCATCGCCAGTCCAATTCCTGTATTACCAGAGGTAGGCTCAACCAGAATGCTTTTTCCTGGCTTAATGAGTCCCTCGTCCTCAGCCGTCTTTATCATGCTTGCAGCAATGCGATCTTTTACCGAAGCTGCTGGGTTCATTCCTTCTAACTTCACAACAATCCTGGCTATACACCCCTCAGCTTGAGGGATTTTGTTTAGCTGAACTAAAGGAGTTCTTCCAACCAGTTCTGTTATGTCACGAGCAATCCGCATATACTAAACTCCTAATATAGATACCTTTTAGTGGTGGGTCACAAGAAACTAAGCTGTAGCCAATCAGTGCATCAATAGTTATCTTGAAATTAAAAAAGTTACTCTACTTCATTTTAGATGATTTTAAGATAATTCTTAATCTTCTGTTATCTTTGAACAAAGTCAACAAATCGCAAATTTTTGATTTATTTTCATAATACTCAACTTTCTCTTAGCATAACAATACAATTTTTGAGTACAAGTTTTATTTTACTAAAAATAGTGAAAAAAACTTATCTATCGCAAGCTCTATATATAGTTTTGATATTGAGTACACGAAAGCTAGAACCCCATTCTGTAAATACTAGTACCACTACATGAAAAGTCTAGCACCTCTACCCCAAAATTTTTTTTGAACACTGATTAGATAAGAATGACAGGCTTTGAGTACAACCTTAATTAATTTAATAATCTTAATCCAGGGTGGATAAACTCTCTTGAGCAAAGACAACTGATATAAAAGATATAGGATTTACGCAGAGATTCCCCTCTACCCCCCAAACTTCTAGACGCGAGTCTAGGAATGAGGGGGGGCTTCTTAAACAATTCACGCATTCGCTGATTGAATCCGCAACAAAAGCAGTCAGACAGCGTTGTTCAAAGCAACGTGCCCATGTCTCATTCCGCGCGTGCTGTAGGTATAGGGTGAATGAGAGTTTCTCATGCCTTAGGAACTGCTTTCGGAGTTGGGTGCTAGCAATTGGTCTATAACTTCAAAGAGTGTACATTCTTACATGCGCGGTAGCTTAGTCCTCAAACAGTTAGTACTTAACAGTTACTCATGATAGCTGAATGAAATTTAGACTCGTTCAATTACTCACAGTTTGTACAGTCACTTTAGTGGTGCTTTCTCCAGAGATATTAGTATTTAGTATGGTTTGGGAGCGCCATATGGAGCTAGCACAAACAAATAATTCAACCTGTGAAGCGAATCATAATAGTACGAGTCAAGTTGGATTAGCTCTGCAAGAAGGTAAAAAATCCTATCAAGATAGCTCTTCTGTAGAATTTTCTGTCACAAACTTTGTCAAGCAATCTCTAAATCATAAAAAAACAGACAAAACTGTCAAATTCTTACAATGGTTCCTTTTATTATTTCCTATAATTCTTGGACTACTTGTTTTTTTATATGACAGATATCTCATTTATCGTGCAGGTGTTTTTCAGCAACAAGTAGAAATGTTAGAAAGACTTTGGCAACAAGGAATTGAACAATAAACCAACTATGACAGAACAAAGAGAAAACTTATATTTCAGCCTCATTGACCAGCTACTTCGTTGTCCGAATGGTCAAGAACCAGAAGTTTTAGAAGCTAAGCCAGAATTGCTTGATGCTGGTTTGATACAGACAATGTTACAAGTTGCAAGTGGATTTGCACACAACAATAATCCAGATGGAGCTCAGTTTCTTATCCATGTTGCACGTGAGTTATCTAAGGAACTGGGACTGTACCCTGATACTTCAGAAAAGGAGTAAATAATGTTATTGACTGCAACGGACGCGGGACACATAGCGTTAGAATTCCTGATGGCCGAGTGGAATATTTCAGAAGAAGACAGACAATGGTTTGTCATTGTTAACTCTCGCCTAACTGGTGACAATTGGTACATTGTAGAACTTGCTATCGGAGGATTTCCTGATAGGTGGTATGTCCAAGTTTATGATACTGGAGCGTGTGACCCGAATTACACTTTTATTTCACCAATTCATGGTTCACACAGAGAGATTGACACGAATAATTTACCATTTATGGTAGAAGAGGTATTGTATTCGGAACGTAATGCTCGATAACAATGAGGATTACAAACTAAGCTCTTCAATCTAAAGTTGTGTTAAGACACAGAGAGCTATGGAAACAATACATGATTATTATGAGGTAAAAAACTACTCATTTTATCTGGTTTTATAATTAAAAGCGTAGAGTATATGATGTATACTCTACGCTTTTTTTATTAGTTTTTCTTTAATGATATTAAAGGATAATTCATAACTTTTGTTATAAAAATCAACCCTTAATTTTATAATATTTTCGGATATTTATTCGCATAAATATAGTCAAATTATGTTATATTAAATAATGTGACAATCCTTACATAATGATAGTATTTCATGATTAGTGAAGACATCCTAGCACAAGAATTCATGAGGGTCGTCACTCACTATTACCCAAAAGTCGGAGAATCACTAGACGGCTGTTATGTGAAAGTTATCTCCTCTTACTGGGGACGACCTCCTAAACGCTTGCGATACATAGGAATTTATTGCTCTGAAAAAATGATGCCCCATGTGCAAACTCACAAAGAAATTTTGCGAGAACTAGCAGAAAATATGGGACTCGTTCAGGTAGTTTTCCTCAACGCAACGCGACTATTGCGCGATCCTATGTCGAATGTCAAGCGAATACATCCACGTTTGTGGTTGGATTTGCATTGGCTGACAACATAGCAGTAATCGTAAACCCAACTTCCTCCAAACCCACCTTGCAACCTGAAGGGGTTCCTATGAAAAATAAATCCTTCCTTCCTCCAGAGGATTTACCTTCAACAGAAGCGACGCACCTTGACAAAATATTGCGATCGCAACTCGAACATTCCACTGGCAGATGCTTTTTTGAAGCTTGTGATCAGATTACACGAGCATTATTGTCTAACTGTCAGTGGTATATTACGACAGATGGTGGCTACCTCATGCTAGTCATTGATTGTCCTGACATCGTCAGTTACTGGCATATAGTCAGCAATATTGCACCCATTGGAAATAGGCTAGAACGGTTTGCCAGTAGCGCTAGAATCCGCGTTTATCCTCCATTTGGTAAGGGAACGCCGTTTGAAATTAGCGTGAATGAAATATCGGCTTATCGGGACTGGTTATAACACTCAACAGTGATCACTTATCAGGTTAGATAAATGTGAAACCACTGATAAACAATGGACACTCACCTCAGGGGTTCTCTCTCGTTGAGGTAAGTGTCCTCCAGATGTACGCAGATACAAATCTGCGTACATCTTGTATTTATTAATACTTTTATTATAAATAAGCCTCTATAAATTACGCACTGTACAAAAAGACCGGATTATGATTGTGCGTGCTCGTCAGGGAAGCATTGTCTGTATCTGGGGCTGAAAAGGACTGGTATGTAAAATGTTTTAGCTATTTACAATCCACGTTTCATCCTAATTAAGTGCATAAGTTGATTTCACTTACACCTATATAAGAAATAGAAGTCCTCCTTCTAATTAAGTGTATAAGCTAATTTCACTTACACCTATATAAGAAATAAAAGTCCTCCTTCTAATTAAGTGTATAACCTGATTTCACTTACACCTATATAAGAAATAGAAGTCCTCCTTCTAATTAAGTGTATAACCTGATTTCACTTACACCTATATAAGAAATAGAAGGAGGGACTTATGTCCTCTAAGTTCAAATCCCTAGTCAATTCAGGTGATTTATATCTAATGTGGCTTTTTTCATACAAGCCATATTTTGTCAATGTCTAAGTTCTAATCATATTCAAAGGATCATGAATAACTCGTTAATACTTAACATGAATGAACAAAGCCGCCAACCCTATCTCAATCTGATTGAAGCGGTGCTAAATTGTTTTACTGGTGAAGAACCAAAAATAATCAGCGCCAACCAAAATTTGATAGATGCTAGGTTGGTACAAATCATGCTAGATTATGCAACAAATTTGGCAACAAGAAACGACATACAGACCTTTGAGCGCTTAATAAAGATTGTCGTTAATCTGTTAGTTACTCTGAGAAATGCTAACTTTGAAAATCAGGAGTTTTCCAAGGCGATAAAGTACTACGAGCAGCTTTTGACCATCTGCCAACAAAAAAGCTATCAGCAAATAGAAATCATACTTCTGTACTATATACGTTTCTTTTACCGTTACACAAATGACTATGCCAAAGCGATAGAGTTAAGCAAGCGGCTTTTGGTAATCGCCCAAAGCTTTAAAAATTCCTTTTTACAGGCTGAAACTCTGTTCCATTTAGGAATTGATTATCAAGGCTTGAGAGATTTAGACAGTGCAAGAAATAATTACGAGCGGGGTTTGGCGATTGCCGAACAGATAAATAGCGAAGCAAGTAAGAAACTACAAGTAGATATTCTCAATACTTTAGGACACTCTTATAATCCTCCCTATAGCTGGGACTTAGGCAAAGCTATAGAGACCTGTACAAAAAGTTTAAGAATTGCTCAGCAGATAGGCGATCGTCACGGAGAAGCAGTTGCTCTAACCTGTATAGGAAAAGCTCATTATTGGGCTCCGGGACAGTGGAGGAATTTCCCTGAGGCAATTAAGTGTTACAAGCAAGCTAAAGACATCTTCCAAGAAACAGGCGACCTCGAAAAAGAGGTGGATGCTCTGTATCATTTACAGGATTCTTATTATTACACAAGCAATTATGGTGAGGCAATAAAGTCAAACAAGGAGCTTTTGGCGATCGCTCAGGACTTGAAGAATGACCTTTTACAGGCTAGCGCTCTGTTTTGTCTAGCTACTGATTACCAAGCCTTAAACCAATTAGCAGATGCAAAAAAACACTACCAGCAAAGTTTGGACATCACTAGTAAGTTAGATCTTGAGGTTGGAGGCGAACTCAAGGTAAACAGTTTGCAAGGTCTGGGAAGCTATTACACAAGGAAGAGGGAATTAGCCGAGGCGGAAAAATATTACCAAGAGAGTTTGGATATTGCTGAGGAGATATTGGACATTGCTAGTAACAAAAATAATGAGCCGCTTCGGAACATGGCTCTGCAGAAAAAGGCTAATGCTCTACAACCCCTAGCAGGAATTTACTATAACCAAGGGAAATTAGATCAGGCGTCGGATTTCAACGAACAAAGCTTGACACTCAAGCAGCAACTTCAGGATCAGATTGGTACAGGGAATTCTATTGGCTTTCGGGGAAGCATTTATCTTGCACAGGGCAGATATACTGAAGCTCTCAATGAGTTCAACCAGAGTTTGGAAATCATGAGGGAACTCAAAAACTATTCTGGGGAAGCGAGTACTCTAACTGATATAGCAGTTGCTCTCCTCTACTTAGGTCAAATTGAGGAAGCACAACGCAAGCTGAGCGAGGGAATTGAGCTCTGGGAGTCTGTACGGGGGAAATTGGAAGACCGTGATGACTTTAAAGTATCAATCTTTGAGCAGCAAGCCAGAACTTACCAGCTACTGCAAGCTGCCCTCATTGACCAGAAGAAACCCTTAGCTGCTTTGGAAATTGCCGAACGGGGTCGAGCTAGGGCGCTTGTAGAATTATTGAACAAGGGTTTAAGTGGACAATCAGCTGAGCAAAAGATAGACACTCTCCCCTCTGTTAAGCAGATTATACAAATCGCCCATCAGCACAATGCCACACTGGTTGAATACTCAATTTTGTGGTCAAGTACTTTATTGATTTGGGTAGTCAAACCATCCGATGAAGATAAAATTGCTTTTCGCCAAGTTGACCTCCAACCCCTATTACAGGAATTTAATACATCTCTAGAAAAGCTGGTTGAGATCGCCCGTGAATCCATTGGTGTTTGGGGAACGCGCTTTGTTGACTCGGATGGAAACGATAGTGATAAGGATGTTCAAGGAAACAACAAACAATTACAGCAACTTTATAAAATTCTCATTGAACCTATCGCTAACCTTCTCCCAAAAGATCCAGATGAGCGGGTCATTTTTATCCCCCAAAACAGTCTATTTCTTGTTCCTTTCCCAGCCCTCCAAGATGCTTCTGGTAAATATCTCATTGAGCAGCACACCATCCTTACCGCTCCTTCCATCCAAGTTCTAGAACTAACTCGCCAACACCAGCAACAAGTCCAAAAGATGGAGCTTCAGGATGTATTGGTGGTAGGCAATCCTACAATGCCGCTTTTTAAATCTCATCAGTTGAGTCCTCTTCCGGGTGCAGAACAAGAAGCCAAACAAATCGCTCCCTTGTTGAATACCAAAGCATTTATAGGCGATAAAGCCACTAAGGTTGCTATTATCGAGCGGATGCCAACAGCAGGGATTATTCATCTAGCAACTCACGGGTTATTCAATGACGTTGACGAATCAAAGATACCAGGAGCGATCGCTTTAGCGCCGTTAGGAACAGATGATGGTTGGCTTACGGCTACAGAAATCATGAATTTAAACATGCCAAAAGCTGAGTTAGTTGTTCTGAGTGCCTGTAACACTGGACAGGGACGATTAACCGGGGATGGCGTGATCGGCTTATCTCGCTCCTTTATTTCTAAAGGCGTTCCGAGTGTGATTGTCTCATTGTGGGCGATTTCAGATGATTCCACGGCGTTCCTGATGACCCAATTTTATCAAAATTTACAACAAAAGCTTGACAAAGCGACTGCATTAAGAAACGCGATGCTGGCTACTAAGCAAAAATATGCCTCTCCGTTGCAGTGGGCTGCTTTTACATTAATTGGCGAAGCAAAGCAATCTATCTTTCAAGAAGCTGTATAAATTGCAGATGCGTTCATTCATTTCCTTTGAGAAATAAATCGGTCAAACTCAAGAACTTAAATCAGCGGAAAATACTTGCAAATTTCAGGAGAGAAATTATGACTGCACAACAACCGAATCTAACCAATGATTCTTCCTTATGGGCGCTACTAATTGGCATTGATGAATACTTGCATATTAATAACCTTAATGGCTGCGTCAATGATGTTGAGGCAATGCGGATTTACCTCAGAAATCAACTGGGTGTTCCCGAAAATCAGATCCGTGTCTTGACCAACCAAGAGGCGACTCGCGCTAATATCCTTCAAAACTTTCAGGAATTTTTCATCGACAATTCAGACATTCAACCAGGAAGCCAAATTTTCTTTCATTACAGTGGTCATGGTTCTCAGATGCCAAATCCGAAAGAGCCTGACGGACAAAACGAAACTCTCGTTCCCCATGACAGTAGAAGTCCAGAGGTTTTTGATATTCCTGACAAGACTCTTGCTGGTTTGCTGGATAAACTTGCAGAGCGCAAGGGTAATAATATTACTGTAATTCTCGACTGTTGCCATTCCGGTTCGGGGACTCGCGATCCAAATCTGGCTCAAACCCGCAATGTTGAACCCGACAATCGCATCCCACCACCTGACTTGGATACTGGCATCCTAGAAGGCGCACCCCGTCGAGGAACGGGTGCGAGTGGCTGGCAAACCGAAGGTATCACCCACGTCCTCCTAGCAGGTTGTCGGGACAACGAACTATCGAACGAGTATCTCAGCAGTGATAATGATAAAAATAATGTATGGCATGGTGCGCTGACCTACTTTACTTTACAAGCCCTTCGCAACATCACCCCAAAGACGACCTATGCTGAACTTTACGAGCAGGTAGCAGTTAAGGTAAATACAAAATATCCTTCACAGATGCCCCAGTGTGAGGGCGATCGCTACCGAATGATATTTGGAGGAGTGCGGATCGAGCGAGATCCCTTCATTACCGTGCAGAAGGTAGACGAGAATGAAGTTACTCTAGAAGCTGGTTTGATACATGGGTTGCATGAAGGAACTGAACTAACTCTTTATCCACCCCAAGTGCAAACAAAGAAGGATTTACCAGCAGTTCTGACAACAGTTGAAGTGACCTCAGTGTCAGCGACTACAGCCAAAGCAAGCATCAAGGAGGGTGCGCCTATTGTTTCTATTCCCATTTTCGCCCGTGGTCTAATCACCAAACAAGTTTATGCTGGGCTGCGCCAAACAGTAGCTCTAGAAGCAGATTCTGGTGAAGAAAACCAGAAGGCGATCGCAGATTTGCGAGCAATCCTTGATACAAATTCCGGTAGCGGTTCACCTTACTTGAAGGTGCAAGAAAATAGTGAAGTAGCTGATTTCCGAGTTAAAGCTGCTGATGGGAAGTTGAACATCTACAACACCACGGGTGAACAGCTAGTTGTTCCAGAAGACATCAAAGATGGGGGCGGTGATGAGATAGCCGTACTTCATTCCCTAGAGAGTATTGTTCGCTACCGCACTCTCCAGAGCCTTGATAATAAAGAGTCGGAATCGGAGCTAGTAGGCAAGGTAAAACTCCACCTACTTCGTTATGATGTAACGGGTGCTGATGATTCTCATATGCAAGAACTTCCGGCGGGCACTGTTGGCACAGGTGGGGAAATCACCCTTACCTTAGATCCGGAAGACAAAGACTCCAATCGGTACGTTCTAGAGGTAATTAACGAATCGTCGAAACCCATTTATGCTCACCTTTTGCTTCTCAATCCTGACTACAGTATCAAACTTCAGTATCCGCAGTCGGGTCAAAAAGATGCTATTAACCCGAAGGGTGGCAAGCTTACCATAGGTCTCGACAATAAGAACGAGCGGCTAAAGTTCCGCTTGCCTGTCGGATGGGATTCCTGCCGGGATTATTTAAAAGTTATTGTTACAACTAACCCCACTGATTTCAAGTGGTTGGAGCAGAAAGGGCTAAACGTTCAACCTCCGCAAAAAACCAGAGCTGCTTCTTCTTCACCTTTAGAACGACTCTTAGATTGTGTTCTTTCTGGCAAGCGCTTCGCTGGCTCTGATGAAACAGAAAATCTAGAAGACTGGGCAACAACTTCTCTTTTTGTTAATGTCGTGCGTGGCTTCCAAACCACAACGCTGAATACCCCAGCCGAAACTATTAGCTTAAACAATGAACTCACGCTAATGAAGCCTGAAGGTTTTCAGGGTGAAGTTACTGTAACTACATTGAGCCAAGCGACTCGGAGTCTCGAAGGGAACCCCAGTTTAAAGTTACCACCAGGTCTTGATCAATTCCCAGACCTTTTTCAACCTATTGGACGTTCGGGAACACGTAGTATTGATAGCAATTTTGGCTCTTCAGCGTTTGTCATCTCCTTTGATGTGGACGAGACATCGCGCCAGAGTATTACGCTAAACAACCCGCTACCCTTGAAATTGCCAACCGTTGCCAACGAGGAAGCGGCAGACCTTTTGGCCATAGCTTTTGATGGTGAAGACTACCTGCCAGTCGGCTATGCAGTCAGTGCAAATACTGTGAACGTAGAAAAACTACCACCTTCTGTTACTCCCACTAAGCGCGGCATCGGGCACACCATCCAGCTCTTTGTTTATAAAAAGATGGGTCGTTACACCCCACAGATAGGTCTGCGGCGTGCAGAACTGGTTGATGGCAAGGTTCAGTACCACGATATTCAGCGAAATCAGTTCCAATCAGGTGATACGGTAGCTCTTTTTGTCCACGGATTCACCGCAGACACTAGACAGATGGTCGAAACCTTTGCTCCTTTCCTACAGGATGAGGTTTTGCCTTACAAGCATCTACTAACTTGGGACTACGAGACGTTTGGTACGAGCGTCGAAGAGAATGGTGCTAAGCTAGCTCTAGCCTTACAGCAGCAATGTGGCTTCAGTCCTGATGACCAGATTACCGTTCACGTCTACGCCCACAGTATGGGCTGTTTGGTTTCTCGCTGCATGATCGAGCTTTCAGGCGGTCACGAATTTGTTGATAAGTTGGTAATGGCAGGTCCTCCCAACAATGGCTCGACACTTGCCACCCTTGGTCGGGGAATAGTCTACCTGCTCACAGTTTTTGCCAATCGGGCTTCGGTTATTCCACCGTTGGGGGCATTCAATTGGTTGCCAGAGCAGCTTTACCAGGAAGGTGTTGGCTCTATCGACCTGACAGTTAACTCTGCTATCCTGAATAAGCTCAACGCCCTCAAAGAGCCGTCAAATGTTCCATACTTGGTGCTCGCAGGAGAGAATCAGTTGAGCGAGGCAGAAAGCAAGCGTCTCAACCGACTCGCCCAGAAGGTGCTAGATCGAACTCTTGACAACTTATTTGGGGAGCAAAACGATATCGCTGTCGGGTTATCTAGTATGCGCGGTGTCAGGGGCAAAGCCTACCCTAAGCTGACAATTGAAGTATTAGACTGCAATCACTTCGAGTATTTCCAAATTCCCGAAGGACGGGAAGCAGTCAAGCGTTGGGTAATAAACTTATCGGTTTAAAACAAGAGTTGCGGTGATCTAGTGCGCGATTGCGTGCACTAGGTCACTAATGCTAGCTCATAACTATGAGGAAGTTGCAGTAAAATTATATCGTGTCCGGCTAAAGACTTATCATTAGGACAGAGGAAGAGATTTGGGTTTTGACAACAATAAGTAATCAACCGGACTTGATATTAGTGGTAATTTTTATCTTCTTACTTTTGTCGCCCCGTCACTCCTAATTCACATCAAGCATAATTTATCTTTTAAATAAAAGCTATATCTTTAAAGATTGAAAATGCACTACAAATCGCTTGATAAAAATTTAATACCCTTGGAAATTCCAAACCCCCAAGGTGCTTCAGGAAACTATTTTGAACAAATTTCTCATACTTGTGTCATGACTGGAATGCAAATCCGCAAGGGCGACATTATTAATGCAGTCATGCCAATTTTCCAACCTCTTGAGGCAGATCGCTCTATTAGATCCGAACTTTATATTGGGACGCAGCAGGGAGACAATGGAGGCGGTGGAGATATTTTCCTACAATTTGGGTATGTGCTTGTAGGTTTACGCTTTCAAACTGTGAATTACTACGGACATGGAGCTATCAATGCCCTTAGTCTGATTTGGCGCAGGTGGTTGAATGGGCAAGTGACTAATGAAGAACTTATCAGCGAACCATTGATACCTCAACTGCCATCTTATGTTAAGACATTTGGTTCTCCTGAATGGGTAGAAGTGTATGTACCTGATGAATACGTGGCAATAGGTATTTGTGGAAGAGCCTCCAGCTATGTGAACACTTTGTCACTTATAGCTGGCAAACCTGCTTTTGATCTGTCTGCAATTGTACGAAAGCAAGATATCAACGCTCTTGTACGAGTCAACCGTCAAGAGATGGAGCAAAAACTAATTCAGGAGCAAAAAGATGCGGATGAAGCAGCAGAAGGCGATCGCCAACGCGCTCAGCTTGAGCAGCAACAAGAACAAGCTGACCGAGATGCAACTAATTATCAGTTAACTTGTGAGTTTTCAGGAGGAACGAGAAGCGCTGCAGAGGGTTTATCAGTTGTAACGTTTAATAATGATGACTCCGAAGCCTTCGATGGTAAACTCCGTTTGCTGTACGCAAATCGCAGTTTTATCCGAGCTATTTTTGAGTTACAAGAGCCAGCTACTTTTGCAGTACTGTACCTAAGCCATCTCTCTTGCGGAACAGGTGGTAAGAAAGGATATTCACCCGTAAAGATTGAGGTTAATAACAAGTGTGTAGCTGCTAACCACGATCCCCGAAGCGATAACTATACTATTGATCGCTTTGAAATTACTTCCTATCTTCATGTCGGCATTAACGAAATCACTATCACCCTCGGTGATATTACAACGCACTACTGGATTGAATGGCTCAAATTATTCATAAACTTACCCCATCAAGGTAACTTTATTTCCGCGCCCCGTGTACTCGCTAGAAACAACCCTACCCAGTAGCCACTCATACCAATTCTCTAATCCAGTTCCTGTCATTGCAGAAACTTGAAAAACTTGAATTTGAGGATTCACTTGCTTGGCGTATTCTACACAACGTTGAACATCAAATTGTACATGAGGTAGCAAATCTATTTTCGTGAGAATCATCACCTGACTTGCGCGGAAGATATGAGGATATTTTATCGGCTTATCTTCTCCTTCCGTGACTGAGAGAATGACGACTTTAAAAAGTTCTCCTAAATCAAATAAAGCTGGACAAACAAGATTACCAACATTCTCTATCATCACCACTGAATCGAGAGGTGGATTGAGTTGTTGTAACCCTCTATCCACCATTGCTGCATCTAGATGACAACCTGTTCCAGTGTTGATTTGGACAACTTTACAGCCAGTTTCTTGAATTTTTTTGGCATCATTTGTTGTTTCTTGGTCGCCTTCAATAACGTTGATAGGCAACTGATGCTTTAAATCATTGATAGTTCGAGTTAAGAGAGTCGTTTTTCCTGAACCAGGTGAACTCATCAGATTTAATGGAAGGATATTTCGACCCTTAAACCATCCTCGATTTTGGGCAGCTATCAGGTTATTTTTTGCTAAAATATCATGCTCTAAAGCCAAAGTTGTGTTATGTACTTTGGCATGAATATGAGATGATTCTGTGACATCATCATGAGTGTGGGAATGCGTGATGACAGTACCATCTGGTAAAGTATGAGTATGGTGATGCTGATGGTGATGGTCGGTATTATTTGAAGAGTCCATTGTTGCGACTTCGCCTGTTTCGGGATTAGTCATTTTCACTTCAGCATCATCAGAACAACCACAAGTTACACACATAGTTCCTCTATTTCTATTTCCTTAATTTTCAGTTCTTCTCCAGCTATTAAATCCAAATGCACACTCCCACACGGACAACTTCCAAAAGGCTTTTCTAAAGGAATTTCTGCACCACATTGACGGCACTTTGCTAATCCTGGGGTTTCTAAAATATCTAACTTTGCCCCTTCTAAAACAGTTCCTTGAGTACAAATATCAAAACAAAATTGTACAGCTTCTGGCATAATAGCTGAAAGCTTACCAATTTCTAGTAATACTCTTTTGATTTTTGTGCCATTGGCATATTCAGCTACAATAGCCACAACATTTTGAGTAATTCCTAATTCATGCATTGAAGTGTTGAGTGAATGCCTCATCAGTCTTCAATGGTAGAGGCAATTTTTGGAGTGTAACGTACCATAATTAACAAATTATTGAATTAACTCGGATTTTGCACCATAATGTTAGTCCGCCAAGAAATAAATTTCTTGGCTTAAAGTTCAAGTCCGTTAAAACTTGCACCTGGTCATAAATGTCAAAAGAATTACATTTTATTTCACTTGGTTCTCGTCCGCCTAGGACTGTAAGTCCCAGGCTAATAGGCGAAGTCCATTAAAATGGACTCAAACTGGAAATATTTTTTAGTATATTTATAACAGACTCAAAGACTAACAAGAGTCCGTTTTAACGGACTTAAGCTGTTAGCCTTGAACTTGAGTTCAAGGCATACTATGGATGAGGTGCATTCCGGTGAATTAACAAATTCTTGGTAATTGCTCACCAACAAGCATATCAACAATACGTTCAGCACCAAAAGCAGTTTTTAAAAAGACAACACCAGAAGGTGAGGGAATCACTTCACCAATAATACAAGCATCTTTTCCGGCTGGGTGAGATTTCATAGCTGAGACAACAGTGTCAGCATTTTCGCGTCCTACCACGACGACGAACTTACCTTCATTTGCCAAATACAATGGATCTAAACCTAAAAGTTCACAAACACCTTTAACTTCTTCACGCACTGGGATAGACTGTTCATCTAGGCGAATTCCCACACCAGAACCTAGAGCAAATTCATTTAATACTGTGGCTAAACCACCACGTGTTGCATCCCGCATAGCATGAACTTCAGGACAAACATTTAGAATAGTTTCAACTAAATTATTCAACGGCTGACAGTCGCTTTCAATATCAGTGTCTAATGCTAATTCTCCACGGGCAATTAAAATTGCTGTACCATGATTGCCCAACTCACCATTAATAATAATTGCATCTCCTGGTTGAATATTGTGGGCAGAAACATTTACTCCTGTTGGAATAATACCAATACCAGAAGTGTTGATAAATAATTTATCTGCTGCACCACGATGGACGACTTTTGTGTCACCAGTTACAACTTGTACGCCAGCTTTTTGAGCTGCTGCTTGCATACTTTGCGCAACACGCCGCAAAGTTTCTACAGGCAAACCTTCTTCTAAAATGACACTACAGCTAAGATATAATGGTTTGGCACCACTCATTGCTAAATCATTAACCGTGCCATTGATGGCTAATGTTCCAATATCACCACCTGGAAAAAATAACGGGTCTACAACATAAGAATCAGTTGTAAAAGCAAGTCTGTCTCCCTGTTTTATAAAACTTGCTAAGTCAAAACGGGCTTGGTCTTCTAATTGAGAGAGAGTTGGATTATCAAAATTCTGAATAAAAATATCATCTATTAAATCGCGCATTGCTTTACCGCCACTACCATGTGCGAGGGTGATATGAGTGTCTGGCACTTTATTTTTCTGACGGCGGATTTTTTCGATTTTTTGAAATAAGGAATACTGTGTTGAGTGAGAATTGGAAAAGTTCATCTCAAATTCTGCTTAGTTATTTTAGCGGATTCATCCGTGGAATTGATAATTTTGAATTCCCCAAAGGGATGACCTAATCTAAAACGATCTCCTAGAGTTACGCCCAAAACTTTGAGGTAATTCCCCATCGCTAACTGGATTGGTTCCCATTGTTTTAACGCCGCCAGCACATCACCGCCAGATTCCTGTAACCCTTGCGCGAGTTCAATAGCATTCATCACAGCTTTAGAAATTCCCGCAGCCGTGTGAGGACGGACGACAAATGCAGCATCACCAATTAAACACACCCGTCCAAAAACCATACGTGGTACAGATAAGTCGTAGATGGGTTGAATGAAGGGTTTGTCTGTCAGTTCAAACAAATATTGAAAGATTTCTGGTAAATATTTCTTTGCTACTACTCTCATCTGTTGAACAACTTCTTCTCGAACCTCTCCTTGAGGCATGAAAAACTTTCGTACTCGTCCTTGGTGGTTAGTCATGACTGCATTCAACTGTTCGCCGTCTGGGACATTAAAATACCAAAGCCAATTGAGGCGGCGTTTTCCTTCGTCTAACTCCCCGTTTAGTCCAGGTACCAGATAGCACAGTGTCTGCATGCTAGGTCCGTGAAAGAAGGTGAATTTCTCGGCAAAGAATTTTGCAACCTCTAATGAAAATACATTTTCGTCTACCAACCCTCGCCATGCAACATAGCCTGCATACTGAGGTATAGCATCCAATATCAGTTGCTGACGTATGGTTGAATCAATACCGTCAGCCCCAATCAGTAAATCACACTTTTGTTCGCGTCCGTCTTCAAAGTGCACCACCAAGCAGTTATCACTCTGTTGAAAACCAATAACACTGTTTCGTTGATGGTAACGTTCATCTGGGAAAACTTTCCGCAGTTGATGATACAGCATATCCCAAGAAATCATGACTTGGGGTGTTGACTCTTCCCAAATGATGCTGTCATCTCCGCTGATATATTGTCTTTTGCACGAAGTCATACCCACCGTTTCTGGTGTACTAATACCGTGTTCTGCCAGAAACCGATTGATTTCCATCTGCACAACAAAAGCAGCACCGTGACTTTGGACACCACCAAATGTAGGCGCTACCCCTTGGTACGAGGCGCGCTCAAAAATTTCTACATCACAACCAATACAGTGCAGCGCCAAGCCTGCACATAAACCACTTATTGAACCACCTGCAATAAGCACACGGAGGGGTTGTGAGTTTTGTTGTGTGATGTCCGCTTTGACTTGCATGGAGATGCTTTTGTAGAGTTTTATCACTTGCTTAAAGTCTACAGGTTTGACTCTACCACTGATAGTGACCCTCCCTAGCCCCTAAGGGGCAAAGCTCGCCGGGGGGAGTATCCCCCCGGCAGACTTTGGCGCTGCGCAAACGCTCCAATTCAAAATTCGCTCATCACCGATAGCGTCCCTTGCGCGTGTCCCCTTGGGACGAGCGCGTACCCGTAAGCGCAAGCGCACGCCAAGGGCGTCCCTTGCGCGTGTCCGTAAGGACTTAGGGCATAGATTTGAACGGAGGAAACCTCCCGCAGTCGCCACAACGGGGGGAACCCCCGCAAGGCGCTGCTCTCCGCTCAAACTTCTCTCAAAATTCAAAATCAAGAATCCCATTTTTGAATGCGTGAATTATCTTGTGGTTTTGTGATGGTATCTACCACTATGCTTATCTGAATGTAGTAGACCTTCAACAGCCTAATTTTCGCTTTCAAATTTCTCTATGTGAACTGTCACCCATTCAGGTTTAGTGTTCAAAGTAGAAACAAGTGCGTGAGTAACTGCTTGCGCCAGTTTCCGCTTAAGTCTAATAGAATCACATTCAGCAATTTTGACGGTAACAGATGGCATATGCATTCCCTAATGATTTTTTCAGCTTTGGTTTTTGACTTGTGATTTTGCTATGCTCTTAGTTTTTCTTTGTCAAGCATCATTTTTTTAGTCATGTGAGAAAAGCTACCATACTTATAATAAGCTGCACAAGCACCTTCAGAAGAAACCATGCAAGTTCCAATCGGTGTTTCTGGAGTGCAAGCTGTTCCAAAGACCTTACACTGCCAAGGTTTCAACACTCCTTTGAGGATTTCTCCACAAAGACACGCTTTATGGTCAGCAACTTGCAGGTTGGGAAGGATAAATTTTAATTCTGCATCAAATTGAGCATATTGGGCACGGATTTTTAATCCAGACTTGGGAATCTCACCTAAACCGCGCCACTCAAAACTTTCTCGGTTTTCAAAGACTTTATTCATCGTGGTGATCGCCACCTGATTTCCTGTCTTCTCTACCAACCTGTTATATTGATTTTCAACTTCACAACGATTTTCGACAATCTGTTGCAACAGCATCCAAATGGATTGAATAATATCTAAAGGTTCAAAGCCAGAAACCACAATAGGTTTTTGATATTGTTGGGAAATAAATTGATAAGGGTCACTGCCAATCACCATACTGACATGACCCGGACCAATAAATCCATCGAGCTGTAAATCCGGATTATCTAAAAGTGCTTTTAAGGCAGGAATCACGAGGACGTGATTAGAAAACATACTGAAATTCTGAATTTTTTCAGATGCTGCTTGCAAGATAGTCAAAGCAGTGCTGGGGGCAGTTGTTTCAAAACCCAAGGCGAAGAAGACAACTTCTTTATGAGGGTTGTCCTTAGCAATTTGTAGACTATCGAGGGGAGAGTAAACCATACGAATGTCCGCCCCTTGTGCTTTCGCTTGCAACAAGTTTGTTTTAGAACCAGGAACGCGCATGGCATCTCCAAAAGTCGTGAAGATAACGTTTGGTTTTAGGGAGATAGAGATAGCATCATCTAGCCTTCCTCTTGGCATCACACATACAGGACAACCTGGACCATGAATTAATTCAATTGTCTCAGGTAAAATTTCTTCAATTCCATATTTGAAAATAGAATGAGTGTGCCCACCACACACTTCCATTATTTTGATAGGCTTTTTGAGCCGTTGAGATAATTTTTCTATGGCGCGGAATAAAGCATCAGCTTTTTTAGGTTCTCGAAATTCATCAACGTATTTCATATTAAAATTAGAAGAAAAATTTGATTGCGTTCAGATCCCCGACTTCGCAAAAGTTGTCGTGGTTCTTGTTTTTTCACGAATCATTTAGGACTGCTATATAGTATAATATGTGATTTTTTAAAAAAACTCAGTACACTTTCTGTTCCCTGTTAAGCGTTCCCTACCTCCACGAGTAAATTCAGAAATCAAACCGGATTCCTATATGAATCTATTGCTACTGCTTCTGCTAATTCTTCCAAGAGTTGCAGTGTTTCCATAGCTTCTTTTTCATTAATTCGATTCATCGCAAAGCCAACATGAACTAGCACCCAATCGCCGACACATGATTCCACTGAATGCTGTTCATCAACGATACAAGCAATATTGACTTGACGCTTCACACCACCAACATTGACAACAGCTAGTTTTTGTTTCACGTCAGTGATTTCGATAATTTTACCTGGAATTCCTAAACACATTTTTTTGAAATAAATTTTGTAGTGTTTGATAACAAATTACGCTCGAAAATCAGTAACTATTGACTCATTAGTTGAGCAGCTGCAATCACAGCTTGTCCTAGTGATAAACCACCATCATTAGCTGGAACTAAGCTATGAGTAAGTACATTTATTCCTAATTTTTTTAAGCCTTGAGTAACTTGCTCTAACAGAATGCAATTTTGAAAAACTCCTCCTGTGAGGACAACTTGAGAAATATCGTTTTTTTGAAGCAGGTTATTAACCATTTTTACAATGGTATGAGCTAAGCTTGTATGAAATTTGGCAGCGATAACTGCTTGAGGAGTTGGCTGCTGTAAGTCATTCAGCAAAGCTTGCCACATTGGATATGAATCTATATAATAAATATTATCTGACCAATAAAATTTAAATTTATAATTGAAATATTCTTTTTTATTTAATAAATGCGTATCAGCCAAAGCTTCCATTTCAATTGCTGCTTGTCCTTCATAGCTACATTGTTCTCTACAGATACCAATTGCAGCAGCGACAGCATCAAATAAACGCCCAACGGATGAAGTTAGAGGAGCGTTAATTCCTTTTTGGACAAGCTGATTGAGAAGTTTCAGCGGCTTTTGTTCAATAAATTCTAAAATATCTAAGTATTTGTATTTTTGTTTTAAATCTTCCCAATCAAAGGCAGATATTAACTGGGCATAGGTATTACGCCAAGGTTCTCTCATTGCTTGTGTTCCGCCAATCATTGGTACTGGCTTAAATGTCGCCAATCTCTTAAAATGGCGATAATCTGCTAAGAGAAATTCTCCGCCCCAGAGTGTTCCATCTTCACCATAACCCAAGCCATCTAATGCAATACCTAAAACAGGTGGTGAATTAATATTTATATCATTTTCTGCCATGCAAGCAGCAATATGAGCATGATGATGTTGGATGTGAAGTAGGGGCACGGCTGTGCCGTGTCCGTACTGATTGTGTGCAAGTTGTTTTCCAAGTTTTGTTGAGAAATATTCAGGGTGTAAATCAACAGCGATCGCTTCGGGTTGATGCTCAAATAAATTCAAGTAGAGATTGAGCGTATCTTGATAAGATTTGAAAGTCGCTGCACTTTCTAAATCTCCTATATGTTGAGATAGAATAGCTTTCCCATCTCGCAATAAACAAAAAGTATTCTTTAGCTGGCTGCCCATTGCTAAAATGTGAGGAACGCTTTCAAATCCAGATGGTAAATTAATAGATGTTGGTGCGTATCCTCTAGCACGACGGATTGTTAGCACTTTTTCACCAACAACCCTCACCACCGAATCATCGACTCGGTTTACAATCTCCCGATTGTGCAGAAGAAAATAATCTGCAATTTTTCCTAACTTGTCACGCGCTTCAACATTATCAATACATTGCGGTTCATCAGAAAGATTACCACTTGTCAAAACAATCGGGCGATTCATCCGCCTCAGAATGAGGTGGTGTAAGGGGGTGTAAGGTAGCATGAAACCCAAAGTGTTTTGCCCTGGTGCAACTGAAGGCGCAATTTGATTTTGAATTTTGGATTTTGGATTTTGGATTTTGGATTTTGGGTTTTGAATTTTGAACTTTGAATTTTGCGAAAAGTTGCCAGGAGGAGCCAGTACTGCAGGAGGGTTTCCCTCCGTAGGTATCTGGCGTTGGTTTCCCTCCGTAGCAAACTTTTCAAGACGAATTTTGAATTGTATTCTCCCACTTCCCCTTTCTTCATCGTCGTCTCCCGCATTTGCCTGAATCAACACAACAGGCGCGGCGGGACTTTCTAATAATTCTCTTTCCTTGGCGCTGGGGGTGCAGTACTCTTCAATAACTGATATGTCTTTTGCCATTAAAGCAAAAGGCTTTTGATTGCGCTGTTTACGGCTGCGTAGTTTTTGTACAGCACTTTCCTGAGTGGCGTCGCAAGCTAGATGAAATCCACCTAACCCTTTAATAGCAACTATTTCGCCTTTTTGTAATAAGGTACAAACGGCGTCAACATCGTCAAGCATAGAAAACATATAAGATGTAATTGGTTGATTATCTGAACGTTCTAACCAGGCTTTAGGACCGCAAATTTGACACGCTACGGGTTGGGCGTGAAAGCGACGGTTTTCAACATCGTTGTATTCCCGACCACACTCTGCACACATAGCAAAAGCAGCCATACTTGTGTTGTCGCGATCATAAGGTATGGCGCGAGTGATACTTAGGCGAGGACCGCAATGAGTACAGTTCGTGAAGGGATAACGATACCAGCGGTTGAGGGGGTCAAAAATTTCTGCTTTACATTTTGGACAAGTCGCAGCATCCGCAGGAATTTCTGTTTTCACTGCACTGCTGAGACTGTCAGAAATGACAAAATCACCAAAGGTAGATTTGCCTTCATAACGCTTGCGCGTTACTTCATCAATTCTCGCTAATGGCGGACACTGTTTCTGTAAATTTTGAACAAATTCTTCTATAAATTCTTCACAGCCAGATACCCTAATGAGGACACCTTGACCGTCATTACAAACTTCGCCTTGCAATCCGTATGCTTTTGCAAGTCTATATACAGTGGGGCGGAATCCCACTCCTTGAACGATACCGCGAACCCTGATGATTTCTTCAGTAAACATGATATTTGAACTAATTTCGTAGATGCTAAAGACAGAATTCAGAACTCAGAATACAGAATTCAAAACTCAGAACTCAGAATACAGAATGATTTCTTGTCTTGAGATAAAGGCTTTGTACAATCTATTTGGAAACTGTGTATTTGACTTAACACAACGTAAGCTTCTTGTGTGTTTCAGGAGTTACTGTAGAGTGCAAGGGCGCAGCCCATTATTTGGTAGTTATCTTCCAAAGTAAAACTCGGTTATTTCCGGAATCTGCTATAACCGCAGTATTTCCACACACTTTAATTCCATAAGACCAATTCAAGCTATCTCGTTTGGCTAACCCAAAATCACGATTTTCACCTTTACTTTTAAAATCTCTTTGTCCAACCAGTGCATGACTTTCGCTTCCGTGCAAAGACAAAATTGATTCTGGCTTTTTCCAGCCTAATAGCCTTGAATTAGCTGTATCAGTAACAAGTAACCACTCACCAGCAGCAGTGACACCATAAGGCATACTCAAACTATTAGCACTAGGAAAATAAACTCCTTGATTTATTTCAACTAAATCAAAAGTTTTTTGTCCTAACACTACTGCACAAGGGGCATTGTTTTCTGTTGGAATTCCGTGCCAAATCATCACACGGTTATTACCGGCATCAGTGACAACTAAATTTTCTTCCCAAACTGTGATGTCATGACACCAACGCATACTCGATGCTGAAGCAGTATCACCGCCATTTTCGTCGCGGGACATCATATCTTTTTGTCCCAAAACAACATCAGCCGGTTGACCATTTTCTTCAGGTAATTGATGCCAAATTAAAACTCGGCGATTGCCTGTGTCAGCAACAAATAGCTTTTCTTGATGATAGAAAACTCCATAGCACCAGTTGAGAGTATTAGCTGCTGCTTGTTGAGTTCCTCTGTTTGGTTCATTGTCAGTGAAATGAGTTTGACCTAATACTAAATCTGCTGGAACATTGCTATCTTCTGGCAATTTTTTCCAAATCAAAACGCGATGATTCCAAGCATCTGCAACTGCTAAACCTTCACCACAAGCACAAATTCCAGTTGGTACACTGAGTGTTGTCCTTCCAGGACTACCTTTGGCATTTTGTCCTTCATGGTTAAAGTCTGGTTGTCCAATCACCCAATCAGCAGGTTGACTATCTTGAGTGGGAACATTCCGCCATCCTAATAAACGATGATGTCCTGTGTCTGATACCCACAATGGTCCAGTTTCAGATATCAAACAAGCACCACGAGGACCAAACATTTCTCTACTGCTGGGTAAGACAGGTGTTGCTAGTTCACCCACATCAAGAGTCGTTCCTAAAATAACTTCTGCACCTTGAGACAAAAAAGGTGAAAGTTGGGAAACTTTTACCGATTCTGTTGCATCTTTAGGTGTAAGAGTCATTTTAGTTGCTGTGTTCATCGGTGATTTTGGAATAAAGAAATGCTGGTTTTATCAGTTACCAGTTATCAGTTATCAGTTACCAGTGTCGTGTTCCGTTGGGTTCCAAACAGGTATCAGTTAACAGTTAGGGTTTATCAGTGTCGTGTCCCGTTGTTTACTGTTTACTGTTTACTGTTTGAAAAGCCTAAAAAAAATTTGAGACGAAAAGCAATTACTGAGTTGAAATGTGTTTGCGTGTTCAGCCGTTTAGAACTAAACTTCCGGGCTCATAATAGCCTCAGTTAATTTTAAGAGACGGAAAACTTTATAATTTTTTAGCTTTCTGTCTGACATTTACTTCATCTTGAGTTCTTTATGTAGAAATGGCATTAAGATACCAGTCAAAAAGCTAGAGACAGTAACTGGTATCCAAAGGCTAACTTGAGTTTGTGCAAGCAAAAACAACAACGATGCACTTATACTAATACCAATTGCAGTTTGCTTGACAAAGTTCATGGGGTCGCGCAGTAGCTTTCCCTTAAAAAATAGCCTAGCGCTGAACCATCCTATTTCTAACATGATTCCTCCTAAAAATTTTTCAACGCATTCAAGACTATTAGCCCTAAGATTATTCCAGGAATGACGCCAGCCGGACCAAAGAATCCACCAAGTAGTGCAGCTAACTCATAGCCTAAATATTCTTTGGCTAAAAGGATTCCGCCAATTGCACCGCCAATCATAGATAAGGCTGTTGCTACTAAAAACCACACAAATCCCGTCATCAGATTTAAGTCGCCAGCCATTAAGCTTGTGAAAAAATCTTTTAAAACAGGATTTGTCAAAAAGTCTGTCATTCTTATCTCCTGCACGAAAATTGTTAGTTGTTATTTTTTTTCAAACTACCAACTACTAACCATTGTCAATTTCTGTCTCAAGTTCTTGCAGTACCTGTGCTACAATTTGCGCTTGTTCTATTTGTCCATGTTGAGTAAAAATTTCCCAAGCTTCTTGATAATAGGCACGCGCTTGCAAGAGATTTTTGAGATTCCCAGCTTCTGGTTTTTCTGAGTCGTCTGGTAAGTTCAATAAGGCGTTGGCTTTGTTAGAAATTGTGTTGGCGTATTCTAAGGGTGTGTCTTTGGGGTTACGCACTTTTAACGCTTCCTCATAAGCGGCGATCGCCCGCACAACATTCTCCAAAGGATGAGAACTCGGTAGATATTGCAAAGCGTTGCCCAGATTATTCTGCAACATCGCATATTCCCTGGGATGGCTGATTAACTCAATATGCTTCAGCGCCTCCTCAAATGTCTGCACTGCTAACCCTTGACGCAGGTATTCTGTTTGTGTTGTCAAAGGCGTCGAGAGGTAAGCAATTGCAATGTTGTTGTGTAAAATCGCATATTCCTGCGGGTATTTCTGCCAGGTAAACACCTGCAAAGCTTTCTGATAAGCTTGGATGCTATCTGTCACCCGCGCTAAATTGAATGGCACAAGTGACTGCAACACTAACCCAAAATTCATTTGGGTTTCTGCTACTTCCACCGGTGTTGCAAGCTGTTGTATAACAGGTAGGGCTTCATCTAATCGTTGTTTCGCTTCTAATAACAGTTGTTCCCCAACATCGGGAATAGCCTTCAAAGCAAGTGCCATTCCTACGTTTGCCCTAGCTTGCCAAAGTAAATTATCCTCACCACATAAATCATACGCTTGCTGACATAGCGAAACTGCATTCCATAAATCTTGGGCAGTTTTTGGCTTTTTTTGAAAGCCTTGCGCCATTTCAATCAGCATCTCGATTTTTTCTTGTGTCGTTGCTGGGGAAGAAGCAATCATATCCATTGCCGCCTTCACCGCAGAATCTGTCATGCTGGGGGTCATTACCATCTTCCTATAGCAGGTTGGACAATTGAGTCTTTCAAGTTCGCACACCTTTAAGATGCATATTTCTTGCATTTTTGGGTTGTACCAACCAAGCTTATTTACGCAGATAATGAGTTATGTCTTGGTAAATCCCGTTGCAGTTAACAGTTAGCAGTTACCAGTTATCAATTGTTCACCCTCCGGGAACGCCCGTCCCCTACGGCGGGAGACCCGCCTGCAGTGCTGGACTCACTGTTCACCCTATGGCTAACGCCACGCCTTACGGCTATCGGGTGTGCCCAGAGCGCACGCCAGAAGGCGAACGCCAGATGCCGTGAGAGCGGAAACGCTCCTCATGCGCACTGGACTCACTGTTCACTGTTTGAATAAATCTATGCTCTTTTAAGATAAAACATTTCAATTGAAAAAAGTATATTTTTTTGTTGGATTTTGATAAAAATATCTTAACTTATATTCAATTTTACTTTATACTGGAAATTTTCATTTTGTAGCGAAAAATTATTTATATGACACTTTTTTTCAAAAATGATTTTTTCCATACTCTGATTTAGTTTATATTAACATAATCTGACGGTTATTTTATCTATCATCTTTCCAAATAAAGGTTATTGGTTAACTGTTTTCTCAAAAATAGATGAGATTTCGTTTCAAAATATCTAACTCTTTCTGTAAAACATAAACAATTGAATTAAAAAATACATGATATAAAAAATAAAGGATGAAAAACAGTTGAGACGCGACAAATAACGTCACCTGAATCATGCAGGCTAAACAATAGAAAAAAAAGATAGCTGATGACTAACTTACTATGGCTGCAAGGTGGTGCATGTTCAGGCAACACCATGTCATTTCTTAACGCTGAAGAACCCACAGCTTGTGATTTAGTTACTGACTTTGGCATAAACGTCCTTTGGCATCCATCTTTAGGACTGGAATTAGGTACAAACTTGCAGACAATGCTGTGGGACTGTCTTTTGGGCAAGATTCCCTTGGATATCCTGGTTTTTGAAGGCACAGTTATTAACGCACCTAATGGTACAGGAGAATGGAACCGTTTTGCCGATCGCCCCATGAAAGACTGGTTAAACGACCTATCCCAAGTTGCTAACTATATAGTCGCAGTGGGAGACTGTGCAACTTGGGGAGGAATTCCCGCAATGGCACCTAATCCTAGTGAATCGACAGGATTGCAATTTCTCAAACGCAAAGAAGGGGGCTTTTTAGGAAAAGAATTCCGGACAAAATCGGGATTACCCGTGATCAACATTCCTGGATGTCCCGCCCATCCCGACTGGATCACACAAATATTAGTGGCGATCGCCACCAATAGAATTGGCGATATTGTCCTTGACGAGTTGCATCGTCCACAAACCTTCTTCAACACCTATACCCAAACAGGCTGCACCCGCAACATCCACTTTGCCTACAAAGCATCAACCACCGATTTTGGTCAACGTAAAGGATGCTTGTTCTACGACTTAGGTTGTCGCGGACCAATGACTCGTTCTTCCTGCAACCGCATCTTGTGGAACCGCGTCTCCTCCAAAACCCGCGCCGGGATGCCTTGTTTAGGTTGCACCGAACCCGAATTCCCCTTCTACGACCTCAAACCAGGAACCGTATTTAAGACACAAACCGTCATGGGAGTTCCCAAAGACTTACCCACAGGAGTGAATAAGAAAGATTATGCCCTACTCTCCATTGTGGCGAAAGACACAATGCCTCACTGGGCAGAAGATGACTTTTTTACAGTTTAGTCAAAGTGCTTCGCACTGGGTGTAAGGGTATAAGGGTATGAGGGTGTAAGGGGTAAGAGATGAAAAGTTAAACAATCTGTTAGCAAAATAGTTCTAATCTTTTCCCCTACACCGTACACCCCTACACCCCTACACCCCTACACCCACCCCGTTGGCGCAGCCGCCCAGGGCGCTTAGGCTTGGTCATTAGTCATTAGCATTCAAAGCACAAAGCACAAATGACACAGGACAAAAAACAAATGGGAAATCAAACATTAGACATCTCCCCAGTCGGGAGAGTAGAAGGCGATTTAGATGTCCGAGTGGAAATAGAAGACGGGCAAGTCGTCAACGCTTGGACACATGCCGAACTCTTTCGAGGATTTGAAGTTATCCTACGCGGAAAAGACCCCCAAGCAGGATTAATTGTCACACCTCGCGTGTGCGGTATTTGTGGCGCTTCTCACCTGACTAGTGCAGCTTGGGCATTAGACACCGCTTGGGAAACAGAAGTCCCGCGTAATGCAATTTTGGCAAGAAACTTAGGTCAAATTGTCGAAACAATCCAAAGCATACCTCGTTACTTTTATGGTCTATTTGCAATAGATTTAACCAATAAAAAGTACCAATACAGCCCTTATTATCTAGAAGCTTGCAGACGCTTTGCCGCTTTCACAGGCAAGTCTTACGAACTTGGCATCACAATTTCTGCTAAACCTGTCGAAATTTACGCCCTATTTGGCGGTCAATGGCCCCACAGCAGTTATATGGTTCCTGGTGGCGTGATGTGCGCCCCCACCTTAACAGACGTGACTCGCGCGTGGTCAATTCTAGAATACTTCCGCACCAATTGGTTAGAACCCCTGTGGTTAGGTTGTTCTTTAGAACGCTACGAACAAATTCAGACTTATGAAGACTTCATGGTCTGGCTAGACGAAAGCCCAAGTCATGCAAACTCTGACTTAGGTTTTTATTGGCGCATGGGTTTAGATATAGGTCTAGATAAATATGGTGCTGGTGTAGGTCGATATGTTACTTGGGGATATTTACCTCATGAAGCAAAATACCAGAAACCAACAATAGAAGGGCGAAATGCAGCCTTGATTATGAAGAGTGGAGTCTACGACAGTTTCAGCGACACCCACACTCTCATGGATCAGACTTTTGTCCGGGAAAATACAACTTACTCCTGGTATGAGGAACTGACATCAGACATTCACCCCTTTGACCGCGTAACCAAACCAAGCAAAAATAATGTCAAAGACTTCAATGGACAATACACTTGGTCAACAGCAGTACGTCACAAAGACTTAGGACGCTTGGAAGCAGGACCACTCGCACGTCAGTTAGTGGCTGGTGGTAAACATGGCGAGTCTTGGCAGCACTACGATGGGTTTATCCTAGATGCATTCAAAGAGTTGGGTGGTGCCAGTATTCATATACGACAGCTAGCACGAGTCCACGAAATTGTCAAGCTATACAGACAAGCAGAACGCTGCTTGCGCGAGTTCCGCCTGAATGACACCTGGTATATCAAACCCAAAGAAAAAGATGGGCGCGGTTGGGGTGCAACAGAAGCATCGCGCGGTTCCCTGTGTCACTGGTTGGAGATTGAGGGTGGTAAGATTAAGAATTACCAAATTATGGCACCGAGTACTTGGAATATCGGACCACGTGATGCAGAAGGAATACGCGGACCGATTGAGGAAGCTTTAGTCGGGACACCGATTTTTGACTCGACCGATCCAGTGGAAGTCGGTCATGTGGCGCGATCGTTTGATTCTTGTTTAGTTTGTACTGTTCACGCGCATGATGCCAAGACAGGTGAGGAGTTGGCGCGTTTTCGTACTGCGTAGCTGCTATAGCGCTTCTCAATTGAGTGAAATACACATGTACTGTAGGGGAGCCAGTCCTGCAGGAGGGGAGCCAGCGCCTTGCGGAGCCAGTCCTGCAGGAGGTGAGACCAGTGCTGCGGGAGGGTCTCCCTCCGCAGGCATCTGGCGTTCGCCTTCTGGCGTGCGCTCTGCGCACACCCGAAGGGGTTTCCCTCCGTAGGGACCTGGCGTTGGGGTTCCCCCAAAGTCTGTCGGGGGAAGCTTCCCCCGACGAGCTTTGACCGTTGTGGCGACTGGGGGGGGTTCCCAAGGCACGTTTTCGGGGGAAGTTTCCCCCGAAAAGCTGCCGCCCCGTTGTAGCACCTGGCGTTTTCCCTCCCTAGGCATCTGGTGAGACCAGCGCTGCAGGAGGGTTTCCCTCCGTAGGCGACTGGCGAACCCGAAGGGCGTTGGGTATTGGAATGTCCACTCTACTTAATTAGACTTAAGATCTGGAGTTTAGACTAGTTCGCGGTGCTAAACGTAAAATAGAACAAATGCACTATCATGATGTTGACCCAGCCAAGTCGAAACTTAGAAGCTATTCGCAAAAAAAACGTTGCTTTTTCTCAACTATCTCAGCTTAATGAAAGTCAACTTTGGGTCAAAAAGAGTTTCGCACTCCTAACTAGTCTAAACTCCAGAAACTAAACATAGGACAGGTGCTGGATTTGACGTTATTTTCAGCTTACTACCTGTCCCTTTCCTTATCCCGAACTCAGGTTGCCTACCCTAAAAATAAGCTGTGAGGCTGCACTAGTCTGTTAAGCGCCAACGTCGAAGCGATCAAGCATCATCACTTTGTTCCAGACTGCGGCGAAGTCCTTGACCATACGCTCGTTACCATCATCAGCGCCATAGACTTCAGCAATTTGACGAAGCTCCGCGTTTGAACCGAAGATGAGATCGCAACGTGTCGCGGTGAACTTCGTTTCACCCGTTTTGCGATCGCAGATGTTAAAAAGCATCTCGCGATTGTCTATCGGCTTCCACTCATAGTCCATACTTGTCAGGACACGGAAAAAGTCATTGGTCAAGACACCAGGTCGATCAGTGAAGCTACCGTGCTTTGAATAGTCCCAATTCTGATCGAGGGCGCGAAGTCCGCCGACGAGAACCGTCCACTCAGGCGCAGTCAACGTCAGAAGCTGCGCTCGATCAAGGAAGATTCGCTCCGGCTTCACCTTATAGCCAACCGCCTCATTGTGATAATTTCTGAAACCGTCCGAAACTGGCTTCAGCCAATTAAACATTTCAACATCTGTCAGTTCCTGAGTTGTATCCATCCGACCTGGCGTAAACGGGACGGCAACAGAAACCCCAGCGTCTTGCGCGGCTTTCTCGATCGCAGCACAGCCACCGAGGACGATAAGATCCGCCATCGAGATTTTTTTGCTGCCCGACTGAGTGCTGTTAAAGTCCGCCTGAATTGCCTCAAGGGTCGATAGGACCTCGCCGAGTTCCTGCGGCCGGTTCATTTCCCAGTCTTTCTGGGGATTGAGGCGAACGCGCGCCCCGTTTGCGCCGCCGCGCTTGTCGGAATGGCGGTGGCTCGATGCTGCTGACCAAGCGGCTGACACGAGCGCCGAAACAGAGATTCCACTCGCTAAAATCTTATCCTTGAGAAAATTGATATCGGCGACATCAACAACCTCATGATCCAGTGCTGGAATTGGATCTTGCCAAATCAGATCTTCCGCTGGGATTTCCGGACCGAGATAGCGCGTTTTCGGACCCATATCTCGATGGATCAGCTTATACCAGGCGCGTGCGAACGCATCGCTGAAGTAATCGAAATCATCCAAGAAGTGCTGACAGATCTCGTGATAGACCGGATCGACCTTCAAGGCAATGTCCGAAGTCATCATCATCAACGGGTGTTCGACGCCCGGTTGATGGGCATCCGGTGTCTTTGGCGCATCAGGATTGCTCGGCTTCCACTGAATGGCATCTGTTGGACTCTTTGTCTGTTCCCAGTCGTACTTAAAAAGATTGGTTAGGTAACTGTTGTCCCACTGGGTTGGGTTTGGAGTCCATGATCCTTCAATCCCGTTCGTCATCGTATATTGGGCAAACCCAGTGCCTTCAGGGTTCTGCCACCCCAAGCCCATAGCCTGAATCGGCGCGGCTTCCGGCGCTGGACCGATCTTGTCCGGCGAGACCATGCCGTGACTTTTGCCAAAGGCATGACCACCTGCAATGAGCGCGACAGTTTCTTCGTCATTCATGCCCATACGCGCAAACGTCTCGCGAATGTCTCGCGCTGAGCCATGGGGGTCGCCTTCGGCGTTTGGACCTTCTGGATTGACGTAAATTAGCGCTTGGTGCGAAGCTGCTAGCGGGTTCTCAAGGTCGTAGTATTCCTCGTTCGGCTTCCCAACCCACCGAATCGTGCGAGTGACCATCTCGTCAGGATGACCAGGGTATTCCTTGATATCGTCAATCGGATCGCCGTTCCAGAACTCCGGTCCCCAGTAGATCGCGCGATCTGCCTCCCAGGCATCAATGCGACCGCCACCAAAACCGAAGGTCTTAAACCCCATGATTTCGAGCGCGCAGTTGCCAGTCAGAGTCATCAAATCAGCCCAGCTTAGTGCCGCACCATATTTCTGCTTGATTGGCCAGAGCAGCCGTCGTGATTTATCTGTGTTCCCATTGTCCCACCACGAATTGATTGGTGCAAAGCGTTGCATACCCTGAGACGCTCCGCCCCGACCGTCTGCGATCCGGTAGGTGCCTGCGGCGTGCCACGCCATGCGAATCATTTGAGGTCCATAATTACCATAGTCGGCTGGCCACCAGTCCTTCGAATCGGTTAGCAGCGCTTTGATATCGCTCTTCAACTGTTCGAAGTCAATTTTCGCGAAGGCTCCCTTGTAATCGAAATCTCGCAGCGGGTTAGCTTGGGGCAAATTTTGGTGAAGTAGCTCGACCTGAAGTCGGTTCGGCCACCAATCATCAGTTTGCGGCTTGGAGCCGAGCGCACCGCCAATGCGGCTTCCACGGAAAGGACATTGTGCAGGATTGGTAGGAGGGTTGTTATTCATAGAGTCCAGTCCCTTCTTGAGGTCTATTTGCCTAGCTTGCTTACTTTTTTTACTGCTTCGCTCAACATCTAGGTTATCATTCTATTGTGAGCGGTCAAGATACTGTTGGCGAAACATTACTTAACATTTGAAGACAAACCTATACGGTGTATGACATGGGAATGAACTATGGGCTTTACCATGTCATACATGAATAACTCCAGTTAAGATGGTAATGGTGGGTTTATTTCCCATTATCCATTACCAATTACCGAATCCTTAATAGTTACTGGTTCTGGGTATCACTTTTTTGTTGGCTACTTGAGAGTGTTGGTTCAAAAATCAGATACGTCCCTCCTAATCCTTCCACAATTGTGCGAGTATTAGCAACCATCATTTTTTGGTAAGTGTCTGCTTCGCTTCCTGGCGCACCTAAGTTATTAACAAATAGCTTTCTTTGTGACACTTTCGCTTTTGTATTTTGAGTCACAGAGTTAATCCAATTAGAGTTGTTTGTTGTTGTTTCTGTAAAAAGCGTAGGAATCTTAGATTCTTTAATGTATGTAGCCAGTGATTCTATTCGTGTTGCACTCGGTTTTTCTCTATCGCTTATGGCTTCTAGAGCAGATGTATAAGAAAGACCGTATGCTTTGGCATAATAACCCATTGCATCATGAGTTGTTACTAATTCGCGTTGTTTGGCAGGTACACTAGAAATTCTTGACTTAATCCAACCATCTAGTTTTGTGAGTTCATTTTTAACTTTTTCTGCGTTTTTACTATATAAGGAAGTATTTTCTGGAACTGCTTTACTCAGGTTATTGCTAATAACATTTACCATCCTGATACCATTTTTCGCATTGTGCCAAACATAAGGATCAGATACTGTTTTCTCCTCTTCTTCAAACTTTAGCGGCTGAGGAACAGCACGTTGAGCAACTGCGATTTTTGCCCCACTATTTTTACTCGCCTTGATCAGCTTGACTACACTAGGTTCTAAATTGTATCCACTGAAAAGAATCAATTTAGCTTGCTCGATGGCTTCTTGATCTTCTGGTTTTTGTTGATAAAAGTAGGGATTTGTATCAGGGGGAATTAGGCAGGTGAGATTAATTGTCTCCTGTGCTATTTGCTTGGTTAAGTCACACAATATACTTGTTGTTGCTACGACTTTAGGAAGATTAGCATTGTGTTCACTGGAGTTGAGAGTGCCAGTAGAAGTGTTTGCCATACTACCTAAATTATGACACCCAAACAATCCAAGAGTAAAAGCAACGAGAGCAGCACGTAATGGTTGGATTAATTGTAACTTTCTTGACATAAATACTTCTATAAGAACAAACACAATAATAATGGTGTATCTTCCTTTTAGGAGTTGTTTTTACCAGCTATATTGTGCACCTTTAGGCAATTATAGAAAAATTCTCATAAACGAAACCCCCCTGTTTCACTACTCCTACTAATTTCCTCATGTCGGGATAAACAAGGAAAACTTCTTAGTGGAGGATGAAACAAGGGGTATCGTAGCTTTACTGTTCTTTGTTCTTTTACAGGAAGTTTAGTGTTAGCAGTCTACTAATTCTGGTGTTTGGTTAAGAATTTGACTCTTAATGGAAATAAAATCTTGGTAAGCAGCAGAATCTAATCTATTTGGGTGAAAGACAGCAACGCTGTGACAATTCTGAAATGCCAATTTGATACCAAAATAACGCTCAACTGCTCCACGTATAGCATCTCCACCCATCATCCGCAATAATTGAGCGCGTGCTTTCTCACTTGGTGGTGCTACAGCATGATTAGCCCATTCTTCTCCTCTTGCCAAACGTTCAGCCAAACCCTCAACCACACTCCAAGCATAAGGTAACGACTCTCTAATGGTGGCTACAAAATCTGCTTCGTTAACTTGACCTGCTTTTGCTTGTTCAATGAGATGCACACTCACGTTTAGAGACATATATCTTTCCTTTGGTGAACATTCGAGTCAACTGTGAGTCAATTCCTGAACATAATAATCATTATCGATCAGGATATTGACATCATCGCAAAGAAAAGTAACATTCCACAAAAAAGATTAATGCCCTTGGCAAAAAATTTAACATTATAATGATGGCTGCCTGAAAACTTTGTGGCTATGCCTACGGCACGCACTCGCGTTCAGGCTAGGGATGCTTGAAAATAGAATTCAGCAATTCCTTTATTTATTCCCAAAACCTTGACCACGCTTCGTTTTTGACCAAACAAACAACTCACCATTTTCACCACCTGCAGCAAGTTGGTTACCTTGGGGATGCCAAGCGAGTGTTGAAAACCCGGATGAAACACCTGTAAGAATTTGAGAGACTTCCTTTGCTTTTTTCCACAGACAAATCCAGCCATCAGCAGCAGCGGAAGCAAGCAGAAAGCTTTTAGGTGCAAAGGCGATCGCCTGAATGATATCAACATGATTCGTTAAGACTGTTGCTTCCCAACCCAAGGAGTCATCCGCCTGCTTCTCCCACACAACAATACCATCAACACTGGAACAGGCGACCAGAGGTGCACCTTGTTGAGTCGCTAATTCTGACCATGCAATTTGGCGAATTTTGCCAGGAAAACCTTGCATAAGCCAAGGTTGGGCTTCGCCGTCAGAGGATAACATCTGCGATTCCACAACAGTAATGCTACGATCCATATTACCAGAGGCAAGGTATTTCCCATCCGGCGACCAAGCTATTGCTACACTGACAGAAGGTATATCTAGGATGTACGGGTCTTCATCCCAGTTTTGAGAGTCCCATATCTTGACTCCCAGGTAACCGCCAATGGCTAAGTACTCTCCATCGTCACGCCAATCAATACCCAAAACCGACGAGGCATCAAAATTCAAGGTGACGACTATTTCACGAGTATCAGCATTCCATACTTGAACATAACGCCCTAAGCTGAAAGCGAGATGATTGTCCGTCGGACTCCATGCTAGCTTATCAACCCACGCGGGAGAATTTTCTAAAGTGGCGATTAATTCGCTTTCTCGCCAAATTTTTACCTTTCCATCTTGTCCGCCAACGGCTAAAAATTGTCCATCTTTGGAAAAGGCGGCACAATTTACTGATTCACCTTTACCAGTTTGTAAAGTTGTCAGATCACCATCTTGCCACAGCACAACTTCACCAGCAGCAGAAGTTGCTGCTAGAGTTGTACCTTTTGGGGACCAGGCGATCGCTGTAACATAATCCGAAAGCGTCCCCGAATATTGCTGTTCAAATTGCTTGGAGTTGAGGGTTGGGCGGTTCATGGTTGTGTATGGAAGATTAGGGGGATGAGGAAGATTATGAGGGAAGGAGGGAGGAAAGGATATTTTTCCTCACTTTCTCACGAATGGACTCCCTCATCTTTTCTTCACGCCAAGCAAGCGAGAAAATCTTGTTTGAGTTGGGCTTCGTCCAAGTTCCGACCGATGAAAACCAGTTCGTTTTTGCGGGTTTCACCTTCTTTCCAAGGACGATCCGGTTTTCCGTCAAATAACATATGTACCCCTTGGAATACAAAACGGTTATCTTCCCCAGCAATATTCAAAATACCTTTCATACGGAAGATATCTGGTCCTTGGGTACGCAGTAACTCTCCCATCCAATCATTTAACTTGTCGCCATTGAGTGCGCCTTCTGCTACCAAAGCTACAGAGAAAACAGTTTCGTCATGTTGATGCGCGTCTTCACCCAGAAATTCTGGATCAATTTCTAAGGCGCGGTTAAGGTCAAAAGCTTTCACACCCAACAAAGCATCCATTGATACCTCAGATTCACGGGTACGGTAAATTTTAGCCATAGCATTCATCCCCCGAATCCGTTTTTCTAGCTCATCAAGCTGTTCTGGTGGCACTAAATCGGTTTTATTTAATAAAATCACATCGGCAAAGGCAATCTGTTCTTGTGCTTCATCGGCATCCCAGTGCTGCCATATATGCTTAGCATCCACCACCGTCACCACAGCATCTAACTCTAGCTGTTCGCGCATATCTTCATCCATAAAAAAGGTCTGAATCACTGGCGCGGGGTCAGCTAAACCTGTGGTTTCTATGACTAAGTGGTCAAATTTATGACGACGCTTCATCAAATTACCGATGATACGAATTAAATCGCCACGCACTGTACAACAGATGCAGCCGTTGTTCATTTCAAAGATTTCTTCATCCGTATCAATAACCAATTGATTATCAATACCCACTTCTCCAAATTCGTTGACAATCACAGCAACTTTCTTGCCATGTTCGTGGGTGAGGATGCGATTTAACAGTGTTGTTTTGCCTGCTCCCAAGTAGCCAGTCAGAACAGTAACGGGGACTGAATCTGTTATTACCTCAGCAACCATGCCCTAGCCTCTTTCCTGTATAGATAATCATTATCGCCTATCTTAATCGCTTTATATTTTAATGACGACTTGTTGCTGAATAAGATTCTGGAAAAATAACAAGAGAATGATGGTATTTTTTATACACTTAATTATTAGCACTCTAGCGCAAAAGAATAGCTTGAGCATTTCTTTATAAATTCTTAATGTTTGGAAAATCAAATATTATGATAATCATTATCATAAAGTAGAAATTACATTCAAATGGAGAAGCGTGGTGATTGCAAGTAACAAAACCTGCTTTCTAAAGCAGAAAACTCAAACAGGGAAAGCATTTGCGTCTATTGCAGTGAGCTTTTTAGTGACGACACCTCTAGTTCTATCCACCGCCTTGACATCAGCACAGGCTGATGAAGGTCACACTCACACTGATGAAACTGAATATTTTGTAGGGTTAGATACTTTGCAAGTTCTTACTAGCGGTACATACGCTGGATTGGAAAACCCTAACTACAATCGTCTGACCTTTCTATACGCACATCGCGAAGAAAACCCTACAACTAACCATTTCCATGGTATCGGTGCTTACAGCTATTCAGGCTCAAAAGACAGTCCGACTATTACTTCAACCAACACAAATAACAGAATTCCTGAACCATACACTCAACAATCGCCCCTGACATTATTACCAGGAACAGGAGTTTTTAGTGGTCGCTTAGTCAGCACTCCCACAAACGAGGAATATAGCAATCTAAAGACACAACCTGTGCTATCTCTGAAAAATTCTACCGAATCAGAAGACCAGTATCTGTTTAATAGCAGTAATAGGCGTTGGCAGGGGTCGCTTCAGGGAGCAACGACTGGTTTGCAACTGGTATCAATTAGTGACGGTTTAAATGTTACTGATAAGTCAGGGTCGAATCTATTTAACTCTGTTGGCGATATTTACACTGTCGGCAGTAGTGATAATTTTTACTTTAATCCTACATTTTGGACTAATGCGACTGCGCCACTAGGAACATACTCAGCGACATTCAAACTTATAGATAACGGTACTACTAATAACCGCACAGCTCTGGGCGAGTCTGGCACTTTCAGTTTTGATTTTAAAGTGGAGAAAGTGCCTGAACCTACAACCACAATTGGGCTAGGTGTTCTTGGGGTAGTCGCACTTTCTCTTTCTCGGCAAAGGAAGCGTATTGGTAACGAACGGATGAACTAAACAACAAGATTGCCGACTTCTTAGGAAAGTCGGCAATCTGAACCTTTAGCTTGTGGTGTGTTTAATTGAGAACCGCCATAATTTTATGTAGACAATAAAAAGTCCTGAACCGCATCAACCACAGCTTGTGGGTATTCCTCATGCATTCCCAATGAACCAGGAAGAACAACTGTTTCTACTCCGCTTAAAGTTTTCATTGCATCCATGTCTGCACGAGACTTGGAAGGACTAGATTCTCCAATGACTACCTTCAACGGGATAGACAAACCTTGAACAAGTGTTAAAAAATCAGCTTGGTTGTCTACAGGATCAAGGGTACCAGTGACAAATGCAGCAGGAGCATATCTTGCTCCGCTCTGTTGAGTATTGCGCCATTTATACTGAATGAAGTCGGGTGTGAGTTTAGCCGCATCAACGTAGACGTGACGACGGTACATAAACTTGAGGAAAGAGGGTAAGGTGTTGAGCTTGTAGAGAAATTGACCGATGAAAGGCGATCGCACCAAATCTTTGACCATCCCTCTTACTTGCTGATTTACCCCCATCACACGCAAAGGACCGCGCCAAGTTGGAGCTACCAAAACTATACGGGAAAACACTGGTGGTAATTGATTTGCCAGTTGCAGAACGTAACCTGCACTATGACCAGCGGCAACCACTGCGACTGGCGTATCTAATACGGATGTGACAAAATCTTCTAGAAATTGCTGATATAAAGCTGGTCCATAATTGACCCCAAAACGTGAAGATTGCCCAAAACCAGGCCAATCCACTGCTACAACTTGAAAATGAGCAGAAAGCAACTTGCCTATTTCGCCCATTTCTGAGCGCATCGAAACGGTGCTGAAAGCCGGGAGTAGCAATAGCTGTGAACCTTTTCCTAGAATTTCATAGGCAATACGCAATTGTTGGTTTTCGCACTTCCAGAAATATTCTCCAACAACTCCACCAATCTCACTTTTGGAAGATGCAGATAGTACGTTAGTTGACATAACAAAATATTTTATTATTAGATTTGGCTATTTGAGTTTTCTTATCAGTCAATAGTCTATAGTTGTATAGTTTTCTACTATCGACTATTGACTATTAACTATATGTTAGTCCTTAACGTTTAACTGAAATTCCAAAGCTTTTGTTTGCATGGTTTTAAAAATATTGTAAAATCCATTAGCTCGGGAGGGCGTTAGGCTGACATTTAGGCCAGTCTCTTGAATAAAATCTGGAGTCAATTGCAGAATTTCACCAGGGGTTAGTCCATTTAACCCTTCGACCAAAAGCCCTACTAACCCTTTGGTTAATTGAGAATCTGAGTCTCCCTGGAATATAAGTTTACCGTCTTCCGAAGTTGCTGTGATATAAACTTGGGAAACACAGCCAGAAACTTTGTTTTCTGGTAGTTTGTCAGCTTCTGGAAAGTCCTTGAGTCGCTGACCGTACCAGATAAGCTGTTCGTAACGTCTTTTGGGGTCAGAAGCCCGTTGAAAGCGTTGGACGATTTTAGCAAGGCTTGGTGGCAAAGAATCAATGGTAGAGGTCATAACAGAGGTCGGAACAATGAATCCACATCTTCTTGAGTTTAAATTATCTTCACAATAATTGCTCCTTGAGTGCGTTGTGAGCATAATGCCCTATTTGTTAAGCGTTAAGCGTTAAGCGTTAAGCGTTGCCCATTTTCAAGACAGGAGGAGCAGAACCAATTTATATTAAGCATTAACAACAAATGTTAATTATTAATTCACAAATAAACACCGGATTCAATTTGTTGATAATTAAATTTACATGAATATCTTCGATTTTGCTCATTAACAATTTTAAGGAGAAAGTCAGTTGTTAACATCTACTTTACTAGTAACCACTTTCGCTAGAACCCCCTTGGAATGGAGTCCTATAGTCGGACTAATTATGATCCTGTGCAACATCGCTGCCATTGCCTTTGGCAAATCTAGCATTAAGTATCAAAGCGTTGGTCCAGAACTTCCTTCACCCAGCTTTTTTGGTGGTTTTGGTGTACCTGCACTTTTGGCAACTACTGCTTTTGGTCATATTCTAGGTGCTGGTGTTATTTTAGGGCTACATAATCTTGGTAGGCTCTAGATTGTTGCCGAACTTAGAATTCACTTGATTGTTTTTTTGGACACAAAAGAGCCAGATAACATAACTATCTGGCTCTTTCATGCTTATTGGGTTCGCTTACTTCTATCTTGCCAAAGGGGCGAAATCTCGCATTGCTATGCAATCACAGTCATCTTAAGCCAAATTTCGGTAGACTGATAGTTCATCTACTCTCATTTCAAAAGGCATTCCTTGATTTTTGGGAGGACAGACGCGAATTTTTGCACTACTGACTATTTGCTGTAGCAATGCACCCATCGTTACAAGTTTCTGTAACACACGCCAATTTGTTACTTGATCTGGACACTCAATGACTAAAGTTAAAGTACTGATGTCAGTGGTGACGTACCATCGACAATTAGATAATAAATCTTGGATGTCGCGATCGCATCCTTCGTAGAAGTATCTGCTGATAGAATATTCAAGTTGCTGCCGCAGGATAATATCTGCCGATGTCAGTTGGACAGGGTGTGAATCTTCTTCGTGAAAAAAATGTTTCCTCTTCATCTCGTTGTCTCTCAATTACTCTCAGTATTTTTCAATGACCTTTGCATACATAAAGTACGTCTTTCTAAAAACTACTGATTTGCATCATCATAGAAAGCGCTAATACTACTACACCGAATATCCCAATAGCTGTTGAATCGATACATACTTTGTCCTAAAAAACTAGCAATTTAGATTGCACTTAGATAATTTTTGTAGTTGGAAATAAAATAAAAAATGACAGCACTATCTCTCGCAAAAGCTTAATTAAGACACAAGTTACTGACCTTGTGACTAAAATTACCTGCTTTCACAAACGCTTTCCTTAAAACCAGGCAATATTCTTTTATTCAGTTATTCACTGAACAAATCTTTATCTCGTCAAAATTCTCTGTTGGTATTACTTTTTCTACTGAGTGTAAGATATTCCAGAAAAATTTTGCAGAGATAACTTTTTTCTGAAAACGCCTGATTTGACGTTTGTTGCAAACAATTTGGTAAAATCTTCCCTGGTACAAGTCAAATTGCGGATACTCTAGTTGTTTTTACAAACTCGGAGTGCAGTTGCTTTATACCATCTTCAATAAATAATTGATGAGCTTCAAAATAATCAATCTGTTCTAGCAACGAAAGGCATTTTCAGCCTTAAACGTCTGACTTTCTTGCTTGAAACTCATAACAGATGGCATAAGCAGTCAAAACTCTTTATTCTCAATACCTAAATCCGTATTGAGAGCGAGTTTATCAACATCAAAATAATTGTAAGTCTCTATTGTGTAGATAAGTTGAAGCGGCAATAGCACCCAGATGATCTCCGCTATCCAAAAAGGAATACCTCACACTCCTTTATTTATATTTCCAACTAGACCTATAATAAGCGCAAAGAATAAAAAAAAAGAATCAAATTATACGATTATTCTAGAAATTTGAACTCTGTAAACTAGAATCAATAAATTCATGAATGAATAGTAGCAGTAAATTGCGAATAGTAGATGAGAAAAAATATCTACTATTATCTATTCGCCTACCAATTGACCGTTAATTCCGCACAGGGTATAAGCCCCCGGATTTATCCGACCGAACCAATCCAAAATCACGGCACGTACTACAACGGAATGCCAGACGTCTGGCTGTCGGGAAACCATGCACGGTAGTGACCCCAAAATCTAAGAGGATGTTTTAAAAGTGAATTTTGTTGTCATGCTGTTCGCTTCGCTGCGCCTTAGCGCATACGCAGCCAAGCGTAGTATAGACACGTAAGCGCAAGCGCACACCCAGAGGGCGAACGCGCAGTGTGTCGCTTTGCGACTCAGTGGCTTTCTGCAGGGTAGCATCTGGTGTATGTGTCGATAACCCTAGATTCTATGTCCTGCGGACACGTTGCGCTAACCTTACGCTGAGTCCCAAGGGGACACGCACTCGCGTTCGCTCCACTCAGAATGACAAGATTATACTTTCTTTTACTTTTGAAACAACCTCTAAAATCCAAAATCGGCTGACATCACCCAGATTGATATCATAAAAACCTTATTTTTTGCGAGCAACAATATGAAAAATATGCCAATGTTTCTCTTCTCCGATAGCTGTTTTTCCAGGATGGTCTTCTTCCTGTAGCATTTCTATTTCAAAAGGTTGCAGCAATATTTCTACTTGTTGAGTTGTATGGTGATTCATGGAAGTATAAATTGCCCAAGAATCACGGTTACCAAACAATTGTCCACAGAAACGACCACCAGAACGTAATGATGAAATAATTTTTTCCCATAAGCTAGGGAAAAATTTCGGTGGACAAAATGGTAGGGAAAAGCTGGCGTTTACTAAATCTACTGATTCTGGTAGCACTACGTCTTGAAAAAGAGCAACGCGAGTTTCCAGAAGTTGGCGATTAATATCTGGACGTTCTAGTAAACGCGCGATGGCTTCAGCTTCACCATCAATAGCCAAGACTCGCCAACCCCCACGTAAGAGTTCTACTGTATCTCGCCCTTCGCCGCAGCCCAAATCAACTGCAAAGCGTGAGTGTGGGACAGGTGTCTGGTGTTGGTTAAGACTTTCACTATCAAAACCTGCTAAAGCTTCAACTAAGGTCTCTCGTGGCGGACGACCCACAACAGCATTATAATATGCAGACCAATCGCGCTCAAAAACATTACCTTCTGATTGATAATTGTTTAAATCTGACATAATATATACAAGTTTGGAATTTAAACCATTAACCCATAGAGATAGAAGCAGATCTTATCTAAAAATTATCTGCTCTTTGATTGAAACAATAGTATAGCAATCTTAGAGGATTCCCAAAATTCTCTTGTTTCTCTGTGTTTTTTGGCGCCCAAGCCCCGATCGAGTTTGCATCCACTTGGGGGGAACTAAAGCAACGCAATGGTTTCCCAAAAGTTAGGTTTCAACGTGTAAAAAACAGAAGTAGGCAAGTTTGAGGAGTGATTAAGATCACAGATATGATAATTGCCGTTAATTAATCATTTTCTACGAAGCTAAAAAGCTTTGTCCTCTATAATCTCAATCTCGATTCAAAAAAAGATGTTATGGATGTTATCAAGTTACTAGTAGTTTTACGGAAGACAAGTATTTTTTGAGAAAGCTAATATTAACATGATAGTTGAAGTTGCAAGAGATAGTAGCTGGCTTTCTCCTGCAACCTCAATATCTGGAGCAATCAAATTCTCAGTTTGATTTTGGATGTGAGATGAGCAAGTAGGTAAATTTTGAAAGGAAAAAGGTAAATCCTATATTTATCTTTTTCCTTTTTGTTTTTTTGTATGATTTTCTTTTCTATTGTATCAAATCTAAAATGGATATTATGAGTTGATGAGTCAAAGGCAAACTATCAACCACAATTGCAGCGCAGAGCAACATCATATAGAAAATTGAGTAGAGAAATAGAGAACGTGCGAGTTGTTTATCATCAGGATTGTGCAATAGCACCCAAGCTTTTTTGATGAAAAAACCCCCCAATATAAGGGCGATGCAAGTGTAAACAGCACCTGTAACTTGAAGCGGATAGGAAAGTAAAAATGTAGTGGGGATAAGAAGCCAAGAGTACACCCAAATCTGGCGAGTTGCAGCAACATTACCCGCAACAACAGGAAGCATGGGTACACCAACTTTGGCATACTCATCACGGATCATCAATGCTAAAGCCCAGAAATGGGGAGGTGTCCACAAAAAGACAATTGCAAATAGCAGCCATGCAGCCCAGCTTAAAGTATCTGTTACCGCAGCCCAACCTACCAACGCTGGGATTCCACCAGCAGCACCACCAATGACGATGTTGGCAGGATTATGGCGTTTGAGTAAGTGAGTGTAGACGCCCACATAAAAAACAATACCAGACATTGTTAGTAGGGCACTCAGCAGGTTGACAAACACAGCAAGCAGCGTGAAGGATAGACTTGCAAGTGCGATCGCAAATATTAAAGCATGCGACGGCTGCACCCGACCAGAAACCAAAGGTCGGTGGCGTGTACGTTCCATTTGGTCATCAATGTCGCGGTCATAGATACAATTAATAGTCTGGGCACTTGCAGCTGCAAAAGTACCACCACAGACAGTGACAAGCAGCAATACTGGGTTAACATTTCCTTGAGAGGCAATCCACATACTACTAGCAGTTGTCATGAGTAGCAGGGGGATAATCCGAGGCTTTGTAAGTTGATAGTAACTGTGAATGACTTGTAGAAAGTTCTGATGGTGGCGTGTGGCGGTGTTCTCAATCATGATTGGACGAATTCCTGATTTGTTCACTCATCATCAATGCGGACATAAATTTTTTGAGCAAAATCCCAAGTTAGTGTCAATCGTCTTTCTCCTACTGTGATGACAAAACAAGGAAAGTGCTGTTCTACAGTGAAGGGAGTTCTTGGTGTTATCCCCATTGATATCAGTTCTTTGAGAAATTTTTCGTCCTTAATGTTGCAAAACTTGATGATTCCTGCTTATCCTTTTTTTAGCCATTATAGTGAAGAATTTTTCCAATTCATATTATAAAAAAAGAACAAATAAAAACCTGAAAATCCAGATGACTGACTTCTTATAAAAGCCGCTTATCTGGATTTTGATAAATTATTGAATATTGCTATATTAGCTTTTATTTTAAAATTTAGAGACGTAGTATACTACGTCTCTAAATAAGGAAATTAATTCCTTACAGTTTAAAAGACTGCAACAAGATATGAACTAGACCAAGTATGGTTCTTGGTTAGTCTTAATCGTGCAATCAGAACGTGGATAACTCACGCAAAGTAGAGCAAAACCTTTAGACATTTGTTCGTCATCTAAAAAGCTTTGATCTGATTGATCAATTGTACCTTCAACAACTTTTCCGACACAGCTAGAGCAAGCACCTGACTTACAAGAAAAAGGCAAATCTATACCGTTTTCTTCAGCGGCATCTACAATAGTTGTCTCTTCATCAACTTCAATCGTGGTATCTAGATCTTCTTTCTTGTTGAGTAATCTAACTTGGTATGTTGCCATTTTTTGATTCTTCTCACACGCGGTACAGTTAGGTTTTCTGACTTCAAGGGTGTAAGAAAGTCAAAAGTAAAAATAATTTTTTACTTTAACTTGGTTTAGTTACAAGGTGTACCTGCAGAAGAACAGTCAGCTGTTCTAAATGACTTTCCACAACCGCAGGTATCAGTAGCTTTGGGGTTGATGAACTTAAACCCGCTTTCCATCACTCCCTCGATAAAATCGATAACCAACCCTTCTAACAAGGGGGCACTTTTGGCATCAACATAAACAAGCACATGACCTTGTTCGCTGACTAAATCATTTGGTTGCGGCTGACTTATGACTTCCATCCCATACTCATAGCCACTGCAACCACCATCTTTGACAGAGATGCGGATACCTTTAGCTGGTGTATTGGTTTCGGAGGTCGCACCCCGCAGCAATGTTCGCAGACGAAATTCTGCTTTTTCCGTCAAAGTAACCGTCATCAATCCTCCTAATTGGAAAAAATTAGTTGTTGTTGTGATTTAAGGTGTGAATTTGTTTAGTGGTGATGAGTACAGTTATCGCAATCAGCACTTCAATTGGCACAGACAGGTGAAAAAATGAAGCTTACACTCAGGCAAAATAAGGCAATTAATGTTGCTAACAGTTGCCAGATCTGATTTACGATTTTTGCACTGACTTGAAACGAACGTATGGTAAACCCCAGAGGAATGAATGAAGACACCAAGATCACAATTATTTGTTTGCAACACTGGTGGTTTCCATGACTTGAGATTGCGAGTATCTCCAAGGCGCACTGTTACCGCATACAGGACAATCGCGATCGCGATGAGAACGGCGCTTGACAAATTCCATCCGGGTTAGATCCATTGTCAAAAGCTGTGACAACAAAGGTTGACTCAACCCAGTGATCAGCTTGATCGCCTCCAGTGCACTCAGACAAGCTAGTGTTCCAGAAACAGCACCTAGAACAGAAAAGCCACGCCTATCCCAATCAGGTTTTTCCGGAAATAAGCAAGATAGACAAGGAGTCACACCAGGAATAATTGTGGTCAAGTAAGCCTCCATCCCGTCCATTGCTGCTTCCACCATAGGTTTACGCCAGCGTACGCAAGCTTCATTTAACAAATCGCGCTCCGTAAAATTATGAGCGCAGTCAAGAGCCATGTCAGCTGATTGCACTAAGGAGTCTACATTTTCCGGGGTGACATATTCATGAACTGCTTCCACTTGGACATCAGGATTGATGGCTTGGAGAGTTTCTTGTGCTTTGAACACCCTAGGCTTGTCCACCCAATCGTGCGTCATCAGAATCTGACGATTCATGTCATCAAGCCGCAGGTCACCACCGCGAACTAAAATCAGCCGCCCAACGCCAGCTACTGCAAGGTATAGCGCCGCCGTACCGCCTAATCCTCCTACACCTGTAACGACAACCGTCGCTGACTTGAGGCGCTTCTGTGCTGTTTCACCAAAATTAGGAAGCATCATTTGACGACGGTAGCGTTCCAACTCGGTAGGCGTTAGGTCTACCATTTTATACCTCCTAATCTGATGTGATTTCTGTCAGCGTGACTACATTTTTCGGCTTCTGATTAAACACTTTGAACAGCTTTTGTTCTTGGGGTGTTGATTCAAGAAAGACCTGATAGGCTTGTTCCAAAGCCTCACGATATTTATTTAACTTATCTGAAATACTCAGGTCAGTATAATTCTCATCAATTTCCTTAATCAATTGAGAAAACTTTTTCAAAATATGCAGACGATTTACATTCACGAACTTTTGATCGTAGGGGAGTTGAAAAAACTGAAAATACTCCTCTGCATCTTCAAGTTTTTTGAATTGATCATAATCCCAGGTCATTTTCTCTGCTCCAGCTTTTTTACCTGTTGCTTAAGTTCGTCTAACTGACGATAAATTTCATAAGTTTGGGAAGCAACATCCATCAGTTGTTGATAATCTGTTGGTAATCCCTCTGCCAAATCGTGCAGATCCATTTTCATTTGACCTGCTTTACTATTAAGACGTTTAATCTGATTTTTCAGATCCTCAATAGTAGATGTTTCTTCAGCTTGTGCCATCAAACCTCTTTCTTGCCTCAAAAATGAAGAGAAGAATTTTTTTACTCTTCATTATTCATGATTTTTTTAAATTCTACCTACTTCCGGGAAACGCTGAGCCAAACTGACGCCAGTTTGTACGAACTTTTCTCCCTCTTCTGCTAATTTTTCCAACGAGTCAAAGCCAAAGCGATGTGCATCCCTTAAAGTCTTTGCAGCTAACAAAAGACGACCAGAAAAGACCAGTGCCCAGCCAAATCCTTCATGATTCAAATCAACCACAACTTGAGATAAAAGACCTGTTTCCTTTTCAATGCAGGCAGCGACAGCACGATAAAATGCCATAATTCTTGCCTGAGTCATCAGATCAATTTCACCTTCAACGGAAATTTCTCGTTTCTTTTGTTTGCTGACAATAAATGGTTTGAGCAGCAAATCATCCGACCAACTACGATAAGTTCCGTAAGTATCTTGACCCCGGAACTGTTGGACAATCGCCTTGAGAAAAGGCGAGTCTAAGGTTTCGGTTGGGCGTGTTCCATTTACATTATTAGTGAAACTCATACTGTTGCTTCCTCTTCCAATTCATCTTCAAAACTTTTGGGTTTTGCCTGTAATGCTTTACGCAGCCAAGGCGGAGGATTACTCTTAAGAGTTTGCACTAATTTGTTAAGAATCTCAGCAATCTCTTCTTCTTCAGAACGCGCCTTAACTGGAGTCACACCCTTCTTAATTAACCGAGCTGCCGCACTACCTCCAATTGCTGCAACATAAACAATCTTGCAATCATATAGTGCATCAAGTTTTGGTGTTACCTTATCCTCATTACCATCTTGTTTGAGGTCACCATCAAATGTCAGAGTTTCTAAAAACTCGTAACCTTTGTCAGAAATTTCATACACATCAATTTCTTTAGCCGACCCAAAATGAGCATTGATATGAACTTTATCACTTGTTGTAAAGGCAATCTTCATACTTAATTCTCCTCTCCTCAAGTTATGAGTGATGATTTATGAGTAGTAAAAAGCATTTACGACAACTCATAATTCATAACTCATAATTTATTTACAAGTTAAATTTCTGAACTCAAAATATTGAAACTTCCAGAGTGCTGAATCCTAGCTTCCTCAGCCTGCAAGAAAATGTTTCCAATATCAAACAAAACCTGCATTGTACCTCGGTAGCCAACTTTAGTAAATAGACCATTACCCACGCGGTCAAAAATAGGAAATCCTTGACGATAAAGGGGAATTCCTAAGCGATTTGCGACAGCAACTGTGTGGGAGTTACCAATGAGCAGATCAGACGTTGGTGCGAGTTGCTCAAAGTCTTCCAAATCACCGATGGTGACACTATTAATAGGAAGTTTTTCTAGCAAGGGGGAGCGAGTCGTCGTTACCGCTGCATGAATTTCAGCACCCATTGATCTGAGAAAATGAACTGTTGACCAGAGTAAATCTGGTTCTAGTGCTAAGGATACTCGTTTGCACCCAAAATAAAAGTGAGTGTCGAGCATGGCATCTTGCAACTGACGGCGCTGGCGGCGGTATTTTTCTGGTACACTGGTACCACTTAAATCTGCCAATGCTTGCAAGAAATTATCCACTGGTTCTAATCCAGTCAGTTCACCAAACACCTCATAGGGAATGCCAAAACGCTCATGCAAAATTTGCGCGGCACTCCGCATACTCTCACCAAAAGCTAAGGTGAATACAGAATTACCAATCTCGCGCAGTTCTGTTATGCTTGTCCCACAAGCTGTGATAGCACTGTAAGAATCTTCTAAATGACCATCTAGTGAAGCAGAAAGATCAGGAACAACAATCGGCTTCAATCCAAAAGCGGTGATAATCTCTTTTATCTCCTCCACATCTCCAGGCGTGAAAGCTGAACTTGGCAAAATCGCGACTTGTGTGGGAGAAGGGTTTGGGTTGTCACTTTTTTGGGCAAGTTCCTTAACGATGCTCTCAACAGCAGCAGCATACCCATCCTGCAATGTGCCCTTAAAATCAGGAGACGAGACTAATACAATCGGTAGATGATTGAGTTCTGGATGGCGATCGCGGACTTGCTTAAGAAATCGCGGCATATCATCGCCTCTGGTTTCTGTCAGTGCAGTCGTACACAAACCAATGATTTCTGGCTTTGACTTCTCGGCTAACGTAACAATAGCCTGTTCTACATTCTCCTCCCCACCCAAGATGGTGCTAACTTCCATCATTGCTGTGGTAGAAAGGGGAATCGACTCACAAAAATGCTTCACCAACATGGATTTGGCAAAAGCAGTACAGCCTTGGGAACCGTGGAATACAGGTATCATTCCCTTTAAGCCTAACAACGCTAAAGCAGCACCCAAAGGTTGACTCAGCTTGAAAGAATTAACAGCAACTGATGAGTTTGTCACAGTCACAATCGCCATCAATGCACCTCCTGTAGAACAGAAGAGGAAGAAACTGGTTGCTCAACAGATTCAGCAACTTCCCACGGTGCGGGTTTGCGTACTTGCTGCCAAACAGGGCTATAAACAGCTTCGTACAGTTCTCGTGCCATTTCCACCATTCCTTCATAGCCTGCATACGGATGATGGCGTTCTTGGTTGATGTGTAGAAAAGGAATCCGAGCTTTCAAAGCGGTGTATTGATTGCGACCTCCAGCAATCAACATATCAGCGTTCTTTTCCTTGATGATCCGTAGCAGCTCCTTAGGACTTTCTTGTTCTAGCATGATGCCATCCTGACCGAGCAACTTCTTGATTCGGGCTTTGTCTTCCTCAGTACTCTTTCTTGTACTTGTAGCAACAACTTCCATCCCCAAGTCCTTAGCTGCCGAGATAATCGACCAACTCTTGACACCACCAGTATAAAGAACAACTCTTTTGCCTTTGAGTTTCTCGCGATAGGGAGCCAAAGCGACATCCAAAGCAGCAGTTTCTTCAGCAATGAGCTTTTCTGTACGCTCTTGTAAATCGGGATCACCTAACTTTGCAGCAACATTCCGCAGACAACGGTTCATGTCTTCTACACCGTAGAAAGACTCTTCAATGTAGGGGATGCCATAGCGCTCTTCCATTTTTGTCGCCATATTCAGCAGCGCTTTTGAGCAAATCATCACGTTGAGCTTGGCACGGTGAGCGTAACAGATTTCGTTGTAACGCCCATCACCTGTCATTTTCGCCAAAACTCGAATACCTAATTTCTCAAACAGTCGCACGACATTCCACATTTCCCCCGCAACATTGTACTCACCGATGAGGTTGATGTCTAATGGTGTAGTGAATTCAGGTTCCGCTGTACCCACAACGTAATCCAGCAAAGCTTCACCAGCAAGGCGGTTACCAAAATTCTTACTACCGATGAATCCTGGTGCATTGACAGGAATAACAGGAGTTCCTGTTTTGTTGGCAGCAGCTTTACAAACAGCATCTATATCATCACCAATTAAGGCAGTGACACAGGTGGAGTAGACAAAAACTGCAGTTGGTTTGTAGCGATTTTGTACTTCCAGAATCGCTTTGTACAGCTTTTTCTCGCCACCGAAGATCACATCGGTTTCATCCAAATCAGTGGTAAAACCTGTTTTGTACAGCACAGGACCAGAGGAAAGACTACCACGACTTCCCCAAGAGTTACCAGAGCAGGCGATCGGTCCGTGAACCAAATGAGCAGCATCCGTAATGGGTACTAAAGCAATCATTGCACCATCAAAGGCACAACCCCCTTGAGCAGCTCCCGGCTTGGGTTGTTGCGCGCAGGATTTGTTTTTCTTGTCTCCATGCTTGCTTTGATTGTGTTCGCACCCAGGTTGAGTGAGCAACTCGTTAATTTTACTTTGGGTGATTTTCATTTTTCTCTTTTATTGGGATCAAAAATGGGTAATACTTTGTTAATAGTTAATACTCAATTCATTGAGTATTAACTAGAAAATATAGATTTTGAACTCATTAGCAAATGTATTTTCTTACATCTTCTCCACACTCATCAGATAAGTAAGATAATGCTCGAAAACGCAATCCGACAAAATTGTCATACAAAGGATTGAGTTTACACAGTGGCGGAATATGAAAAGTACGTCCAAATAATCTCAGATTTCGCTCAAAGGGGCAACAGCAAGGAATTATTTGGCAACAAAGATGAGCAAGCCGAGCATTTTTTACTTGAAACCCATCCACCAGACGACGCAAAGGATATAAAATATCAAATGAGCCTGGTTTTCTAGAAGTAGGTGAATGGTGTTCCTGGTGATTATGAGTGTGAGTTATAGTTTTCATATTACATTACTCCATAACTCAAGAAAAAGGTAAAAGGAATTGGTAAGAGAGATTAGGAATTGAGCGTGGGATTATTTTAGTTTTTAGTTGTTAATTGTTAGTTCTTTTGAGCAAAAATAACCGCTAACTACTAACTCCTAACCACTAACCAATACCTTAATCCTTCTGCCTTTTCCTTTTCCTTTGTTAGCACGTCGCAGGTGAATACAATTCCTAACGAATCAAGTCGTAGGAAATATCTGTCTTAGAAGGAATGTTTGTGTTGCGGTCAATTTCCTCGAAGATTGTATTCACAATCCAGTTGAGCAAGTTGATTATCCCTTGATAGCCGATGGTAGAGTAGCGGTGCAGGTGGTGGCGGTCCATGATGGGGTAGCCAATTCTCACGAGGGGAATCTTGGTGTCGCGCCACAGGTACTTACCGTAGGTGTTACCGATGAGCAAGTCTACAGGTTCGGTGAACAGCAAAGAACGCATGTGCCACAGGTCTTTACCAGGCCAAACAGTAGCACTCTTACCATTAGGGCTAGAATCCAGCAACTCTTTGATTTCTTTCTCAAAGTTTTCATTGCTGTTGTGAACAAGGATATGCACGGGTTCAGCACCCATTTCCAGCATGAAGCCTACCATAGAGTACACGAGATCAGGCTCACCGTAGATAGCGAAGCGCTTGCCGTGAACCCATGCATGGGAGTCAGTCATCGCATCGACTGCCCGACCGCGTTCAATTTCCAGTTCTTCGGGAATGGGTTTACCAGTCAGTTCACTGAGTTTCATCAACAACTCATCAGTACCCTTAATACCCCAAGGACGAGAAACGACAACTTCTTGCTTCCATTCTTTTTGAATGTATTCGCGGGTCTTGGCAGTAGAGTGTGCTTGTAAAGCAACAGTTGCTTTCGCATTAATTGAATCTGCAGCTTCTTCCAAGGGAGTACCGCCTGGGTACATATCAAACTCACCTGTGTTGGGTGAATCCAGATAGTCGCTGTTATCTGCCAGTATCGTGTAATCGATACCCATCAGATTACACATCCGCTTGATTTCCCGGTTGTTACCAACATAGGTGTCAAAACCAGGGATGAAGTTGATTTTGCCATTGCTGGTTTCTTTCTTCTTACCTGCAGTCAGGTTAGAAAGAATACCCTTCATCATGTTGTCGTAGCCTGTGATGTGGGAACCAACAAAGCTAGGAGTGTGAGCAAAGGGCACTGGGAAATCTTGAGGAACTGCACCAGCTTTTTTGGCGTTGTTGATGAAAGCCTGTAAGTCATCACCGATAACTTCTGCCATACAGGTGGTGCAGACAGCGATCATCTTCGGCTTGTACAGTTGGTAGGAGTTTGTCAAGCCGTCAATCATGTTTTGCAGTCCACCAAATACCGCTGCGTCTTCTGTCATGGAAGAAGATACGCCAGAAAACGGTTCTTTGTAGTGACGAGTTAAGTGGGTGCGGAAGTAAGCAACGCAACCTTGGGAACCTTGGACAAAAGGTAGAGTACCTTCAAAACCAACAGCAGCGAAGATTGCGCCCAATGGTTGGCAACCTTTAGCAGGGTTAACGGTCAATGCTTCACGAGCGAAGTTCTTTTCACGATACTCCCAACTCTTGGTCCATTCTGCAACCCTTTTTACTTCTTCAGGGTCGTGTCCGTTTTCAAACTCTTTCTTGTTTTGAAATAGCTGTTGGTACTCTGGCTGGTGGAATAGCTCCACGTGGTCTTGAATTTTCTCCGGATTCTGAGGCATTTCTCTATCTCCAAGCGAGCTAGTGGGTTGGTTAATTGTGGTTTAGTTCCCAGGCTGAGCCTGGGAATGCCTAGGCTGAGGCATAGCCTCACGAATCTTGTTTGCTACGGAGGAGGTACAGCCTCCCCGAATGCGTCACCAGGCTTAGCCTGGTAACGAGGTATTCCTTAGGCGACAGCCTTAGCTTCAGCCTTAGCCTCAGCTTTAGCTTTCTTGCTCCAAGGAGCGCCGATTAATCCCCAGGTGGGGCTGTTGAGTGCTAGATCCATGTCGCGAGCAAAGATAGCGAAGCCATCATAACCGTGATAAGGACCGGAGTAATCCTTTTGGTGGTTCAAGAGCTTGAAATAGCCTAATGTTTATAACAAGCAATGTAATAATTAGACATTGTTCGTTGATAACACATTTATTTTTAGGCTAATTTTAGGCTAAAAAGACTGCAATGGAAAAACAGAGTAAAGACAAGTATCAGCAAGCCTTTGAAGATTTGGAGCCAGTTTCATCTACAGATGGAAGTTTCCTTGGCTCCAGTCAGCAAGCCCAGCAGCAAAGAGAGCATATGAGAACAAAAGTACTACAAGAATTAGAGAAAGTTAATCAACGTTTGAAGTCTGCAAAGACAAAAGTGACAATTAGGGAATCAAATGGGAGTTTGCAGTTACGTGCTACATTACCACTTAAACCGGGAGACAAAGACACAAATGGAACTGGGAGAAAGCAATACAATATCAGTTTGAATATTCCCGCTAACTTGGATGGACTCAAGACGGCTGAGGAGGAATCCTACGAATTAGGAAAGTTAATTGCTCGAAAAACCTTTGAATGGAATGAGAAATATTTGGGAAATGAGGCAAATCCAAAAGAATTAAAAACAATAGGAGAATTACTCAAAAACTTTGAAGAAGAATATTTTAAAAATCATAAACGAACAACAAAAAGTGAACATACTTTTTTTTATTATTATTCCCGAACAAAGCGATTTACTAATTCTCAAGATTTAGCAAATTCTGAAAATTTGATAAATTCTATTCAGAAAATCGATAAAGAATGGGCTAGATATAACGCGACAAGAGCTATATCTGCATTTTGCATAACATTCAAAATTGAAATTGATTTATCTAAATATTCCAAAATGCCGGAGAATAATTCCCGGAAGATACCAACCGATGTGGAAATCTCCGCAGGAATTATCAAGTTTGCAGATTACCTGAATAACAGAGGTAATCAAGTTAATCCAGATGTGAAAGATAGTTGGCAACTTTGGCGCTGGACTTATGGAATGTTAGCAGTTTTTGGTTTACGCCCACGGGAGCTTTTTATCAATCCTGATATCGATTGGTGGTTAAGCGAAGAGAATGCAGATATGACATGGAAAGTCCATAAAGATTGTAAAACTGGAGAAAGACAAGCATTACCATTACAGAAACAATGGATTGAGGAGTTTGATTTAAAAAATCCTAAATATTTAGAAATGCTGGCAACAGCAATTAGTAAAAAAGACAAGAATAAACATGCAGAGATAACAGCATTAACCCAACGAGTGAGTTGGTGGTTCCGGAAAATCGGATTGGATTTTAAGCCGTATGATTTACGTCACGCTTGGGCAATTCGAGCGCATATTCTAGGAATACCAATCAAAGCAGCGGCGGATAATTTGGGACATAGTGTGCAAGTTCATACTCAAACTTATCAGCGTTGGTTCTCGCTAGATATGCGGAAGTTGGCGATTAATCAGGCTTTGAGTAAGAGGAATGAAATTGAGTTAATTAAGGAGGAGAATGCCAAGCTGAGGATGGAGAATGAAATGTTGAAGTTGGAGAATGAAATGTTGAAGTTGGAGTTGGTTTATAAGCGGAGTTAAATTCACTCATGAATCAGCTAAAATACATATAGAAGGAAACGCGATCGCTCGATCATGTAAGGTGCCTTGTCGCAACGCGCAACGCACCACAATTTCAAACATCCCAAATATTTGACGAAAGCTGAGCCTCACCACCGCCACCCCAATCTAACGGGTAAATTTTCTGTTGGATAAAACGATGAATACTCGAAAAAGCCCATTGTTGCGGTGATTCACAAAAGTTATGCCGGACAGGATTGTAGTGGATGTAATCGCAATGATTGGCAAAATCAACTTCATCTCGAATCAAATGCTCCCAGAAACGACGTTGCCATAGATTTCCTTCTTTTCGCTTTTCTCGCGAACGGGAAATACCGACATCAAGTCCTAGCTCATGCCCGTAATATTTAGTTACAAAGCGTTTGATCAAAAGCATTCGTATCGATAGATTGCTATCTCCCGCAGGCAGAGTCCATAGGCTGTGAAAGTGATCAGGCAGTAGAACAAAGGCATCAATAGAGAAAGGGTAATTCTGTCGGACATGTTGAAGGGCAGCGCGTAAAGCAGTACGCCCAGCATCAGAGCAAAGCCAGGGTTGTCGTTGGTAGGTAACTTGGGTGATGAAGTAGGTGCCACCAGGAATATTAGATCTGCGGTAGTTCGGCATGGGGGTGAGGGGATGGCATTTTTTTTAGGATGCCCATAATTGATGTGGTGCGTTGCGCTTTGCGACAACGCACCCTACTATCTACCCGAAATTAAGTAATTAAATCGAAACTTTTTGTATAATATCTAAATGTGGGTAAAATAAAAAATTGCAAATAACTGTCCAAATCGGGTAATGAAACGGAAATTTTCCGTCTCATAAATAGTTATGCCGCTGGGTGATAGGTAAAAAGGTATCCTAAAATCATCTATTAGTTTTCAATGTTATGCCTCCTTTGAATTGTCTTAACTTAAGTTACACAGATGGACTTAAATGAACTGAAAAATCTTGTCCGAACAGGGCAGTTTGGGGCTATTACCTTAGATACATCAATTTTTCATGCTCAAGGTTTGAGGTTAGAGTCAGGATTGTTTAAGCAATTAGAACAATTTCGAGATAGTTCTACAAGACTGATTCTTTCCGAAGTGGTCAGGGAAGAGACTTTATCACATCTAATAGAGAAAACAAGAGACGCCCAAAAGGAAATTGAGAAATCCCTGAAACAAGCCAAGGAATATTGGCAGGTTGAGAATCAGAAGATCGAAGACATAAAAGAAATAGTTTTTAGTGGGCGTGAAGCACAGGAAATTGCGTTTGAGCGATTTAATCAGTTTGTAAAGTTTACATCTTTAGAGATAGTTGAGGCTCAAAACTATGTAATGGTTGGGGAGTTAATACAAAAATACTTTAAAGCCAGACCACCATTCTCAGAGACAGGGAAAAAGAAAAACGAATTTCCTGATGCTATTGCTTTAATGTCTTTGGAGACATGGGCTAATGAAAACCAAACAAAAGTTATTGTTGTCACATCTGATAATGATTGGAAAAACTTTTGCAAAAGCTCTGAAAGGCTTATTGCTATTGATGATTTTGCAGGAGCTTTAGGACTATTTCAACTTCCAAATGCCGACGATATTTGTAGAGATTTGTCGGAAAGATATGAGAAGGGTGAACTAGAGGATGTAAAAGAAGCCATCTCTAATGCCTTGGAGGATAAAATGGGCGAGCTTGAAATTTATCCAGAGGCAAGTTCTGCTTACATTTATGAACAAGACTCGACAGAAGTAATCTTTAATGGCTTTGAGTTTAAGTTATTTGAACCTCCCAACCTAATATTTAGACCAGTTAATTTTGATAATGATGGTTTGGTAGTTGAAGCAAAGCTAGGCGTTGATGTCAATATCGAGTGTAGTTTTTCATTTTCCGTATACGACTCTATAGATAAAGACGATGTTCCAATGGGGAGTGGTAGTGCAAATATTCAAACTAATTTAGACGTAGATATCTTAGTTTCATTCATAGGAGATTTGGATAAAATCGGGGCGGAGGTTGAAGTGGATGATGTTGAAATTGAGATCACAGCCCCTGATGTCATTGATTTTGGCGAGATTTCGCCAGATTGGATGGACGAGGACTATGATTACTGAAAAGCGGCACAACAACCTTGTTGCAGCAGGCTGCTGAAAGCCGTTGGTTTGGATGCAACCGAGGCAAAACCTTGGCTAAATAACATTTTCAACTGCAACAAAAATGCACCTTACCCACAATTGCTAAATACGCAGTACGATCGCATCCCTCGCGTAGGGTGCGTTGTCGCAAAGCGCAACGCACCTTACTAGCAATTTGATACGATTAACAAAGTGGGCGATCGCCTACAACCCAACTTACAGCTATTTTCAGGTAAATGAACCACATTTTTTGCCTCACGCAAAGGCGCAAAAGTGCAAATAAGAACGCAATAATGTGGTCTAAATAAGTGAAAACTGCTGTAAGCCGATCGCCCTCATCAGCAAATTTGCAAAAACACTATGGCAAAGCGTAAAAAAAGCAATCTCCAGTGGATTAAAGAAACGCTTGAACTAAAACCCGATCATCGTTGGGAATCTCCATCAGGTTACAAGATTTTTGTAGCAGATCGGGGAGTTGTTCGCTTCAATGTTCCCCAGAATTGGGTTTTTGAGCCACAAGAAAAATCGTTCAAGTTCCTCGATAGAAAACCCCCCAACGATGATTGCTGCCTGGAAGTATCTTTCAATCGCCTACCACCCAATGACTGGAGCCAGTTTCCGTTAAAATCTACCTTGAAGAAAGTCATAGAAGACGATAGTCGTAACGTCATTGAATCGGGAGAAATCTTTACCATCAAGCGCCAAACCGCCAGGATTGTGTGGACAGAAATCAAATTTATCGACACCCAAGCAGAGCCACGCGAAGCTTTTTCGCGGACTTGCATTGGTTTAGGGTCGAATGTTCAGTGCTTGATAACATTCGATTATTGGGCAGATCAAGCAGAGCAGCTAATATCTGTTTGGGATGAAATGATGCGTAGTTTGACACTAGGGCTGTATATCCGTGATCCAATGACTGGTGCAGCTTTCCCAGACTGAACCACAAAATTAAAAAGTCAAAAGATAAAAGTAAAAAGTAAAAAGAGAAATGATTAAAATACAAGATTAGCGATGGAAGCGGAGTGAGATAGATGACAGAATTATTAAGACATCAGGGATTTTCACATGCATGTGATTACTCGTAAACGACTCAATGAATTTGCTAAACTCTATCCAGATACAAAGAACGCTCTGGCTCAATGGTATCAATTGGTGAAGCAAAATCAGTTTGCCTCATTTGTGGAACTCCGTGAAATGTTTCCATCAGCAGATCAAGTCGGTAAATTGACTGTATTTAACATTGGCGGCAACAAAGTTCGACTCATTGCCGCAATTCACTACAACCGCCAAAAAGTCTACATCCGGGCTGTGTTAACGCATTCAGAATATGACGAAGGAAAGTGGAAAGAATAATGCAAAGTTTCAACCTTGATCAAACCATCATTGCTTGGTCGTCCATTGCCGAAAACGTCTTTGTTCCTCACACCGAAGAGGAATATGATCGCTTGGTCGAGATGCTTGATAGCCTTATCGATCAAGTTGGTGAAGATGAAAGCCATCCGCTGGCGTCTCTAATGGAAGTCATTGGTGTCTTAATCGAAAACTATGAAACTGAACAAATTCCTGAGTTAGAGGCGATCTCTTAACTTCATCCAGTATGAATATGCAGTAGCGTGTTGTCGAGCGAAGGCGTTAAGCGTAGCTCTGCCGTAGGCAATCGCTACAACGGTTTACTTCTTGTGCGTCTCACACACAATCCCTAAATCGACAAGATTTAGGCGATGTATACGACGGACTGCGCCAACGCAGTTAAACTTGCTCTAAGAAACTGATACTGTTTCAATTACAGACTCAATTAGGGTAAATATATGGACAATTTCCATCTAATGTCCAAATAGGAATATTAGATGGAAAATTTCTGGATAACCACCCCAAATTAGGTAATTAGACGGAAACTTTTTGTATAGTATTCTAATCTAAGTATGAGACGGAAAATGTCAGTCTAGTAACTAGTTTAGTATCTAAATGGAGTATGCACATAAATGACAGTAAGTGTATTTCTTAGCCACAACAAGGAAGACAAACTTTTTGTCAGGAAACTTGCAAGAGATTTGGACAACCACGGCGTTAAAATTTGGCTTGATGAAGCTGAAATAAAAGTTGGAGAATCTTTAATAGGAAAAATCAGAAGTGGTTTGGATAAAGTAGACTATGTTGCTGTTATTTTATCTCCAAATTCAATTGCTTCGTCTTGGGTACAGCGAGAAGTGGATGTAGCTATGAACCAAGAGATTATGAGGAAAAGAGTTAAAGTTCTTCCGATTATGTATCGGAAATGTGAATTACCGGATTTTTTACTTGGTAAGTTGTATGCTGATTTTACCGAAGAGTCTCGGTATGAAGATGCTTTTGAAAAACTTGTGCGTAGTATTGAGGTTGTGTTTAATAAAAATGCTCTTGAAAGCAGTCTTACTGCTGCTACCTTGGGGCAAGCATTGAACAAAGCTGCGATCATAAATCTTCCTATATTTAGTAAGCCATTTCACAGACCATTCCAATATATAGGTATGAGCATTGCCTCCGCCTCAACTGCTGTGGGGCAAAGACCGAATGAAATCGGCAATATAATTATTGATAATGATGATTGTCATATGCTCCTTGAAGCTGAGGGTAATTTCATCAATTATGTTGAAATTGATCTGAAGAAAACAGCACCTCATTTGCAAACACAAGAGTTTGACTCAGTACCAATACTTGGCTCGCTTAGTATAAATCCGTATGAACTAGAGCTTGTACGAAAGCAGACACACTTCCACACTTATTATGATCATAGAAAAAAGCTAAAAATAAGTGTTTCTTGTTTATATGATGAAGCTCCTTTAACGGTAGGCTTTAGTGCAAAATACTATGGAATGTAAAATGGAGATTTTTTTGAATGTCCATCACTTTATTTAATCTAAAAAAATCTCATTGAAAATAGTTTTTAATTTAACAGTTTTGATGTAAGCAAAATTCAAGCAAATCCTTAAAACCAGACTCGATAAGAGTTATATTGTCTGAAGCATCAAAAAAAGATTGTTCCTAGATAACCCTACAGCTCACATTTAGGCTAAAAATAGATTATTTTTGGTCTTAACGCTAAAAAACCTTTCTTTACCTGACTTTTCTGCGCCATCGCTAAGTCCGGAGTAATCCCAAGAGTGCATTTGACGGAAAGGAAGACCCATCTTTTGGAAGACATACTTCTCTTTCACACCAGAAGCGACGAGGTCGGGCTTGAGTGCTTTGATAAACTCCTCGAACTCGTAAGCAGTAACGTCATCGAAAACGATAGTACCGTTTTCAATGTAGTTGGTGGTACGTTTGTAGTCGTCATTATGAGCAAACTCATAACCTGTACCAATCATTCTCATTCCCAAATCTTGGAAAGCGGGAACAACGTGGCGAGGACGCAAACCACCAACCATCATGGCAACAGTTTTGCCTTCCAAGCCTGGACGATACTTGGCAACGATTTCATCCATCACTGGCTGGTACTTGGCGATGATCTTCTCAGCGTTTTCTTGGATCTTCTCGTCAAACTTGGAAGCGATTTCCCGTAAGGATGCAGCAATCTTGGTAGGACCAAAGAAGTTGTATTCCAACCAGGGTATACCGTAAGCTTCTTCCATGTGACGGCTGATGTAGTTCATCGACCGGTAACAGTGAATCAGGTTCATCTTGACGTTTGGTGTCTGCATCATCTCGTTGATGGTGCCATCACCTGACCACTGGGCGACTACGCGCAAGCCGAGTTCTTCTAACAGGATGCGGCTAGCCCAAGCATCACCACCAATGTTGTAGTCACCGATGATTGCGACATCGTAAGGAGTAGACTCGAATTGCAGCTTGCCTTCTTTTTTTTCTTTGTCAGATCTGGTGAACACCCAGTCACGAACCATGTCGTTCGCAATGTGGTGACCGAGGGATTGAGAAACACCCCGGAAGCCTTCGCAACGCACGGGAACAACAGGCTTGTCAATCTCTTTGGATGATTTTCTGGCGACAGCTTCAATGTCATCCCCAATCAGACCGACAGGACATTCAGATTGAATTGAGACACCACGGTTGAGGGGGAAGAGTACTTCGAGTTCTTCGATTAGTTTTATGAGTTTTTTGTCACCGCCGAAGACGATATCCCGTTCTTGGAAGTCAGAAGTGAAGTGCATGGTGCCAAAGGTGTCAACACCTGTGGTGCCGATGTAGTAGTTACGACGACCAGACCAAGACCAGTAACCGCAACCGACAGGACCGTGGCTGATGTGGATCATGTCCTTAATTGGACCCCAGACCACACCTTTAGAACCAGCGTAAGCACAACCACGAGCGGTCATCACACCAGGAAGAGATTTGACGTTGGACTTAACGCCGCAGTCGGACTTGCCTTCTTCGTATACGTTTATATGCTTTTCCCGCTTTTTCTTAGCTTTGTCGGGGTAAGCGTCTAGAACTTCTTTAACTACTTGTTTTCTTTGTTCTACGAGCGCTTTTGGATCTTGCTCGGAAGATTTTTTGTCATCTGTATATGTCATAGTGTTCCTTGCTGGTGAATTACTGATGAGAAGGAAGGATGAAGAGTGAAGAGTGAAGAGTGAACCATTTATATTTCATTCTTTATTCTTCTGTCTTCAAAGGTGGGCTGCTTGCCCACCCTAGGGCATTGCTTACTTGGCAGTAGCTTCTGCAGGTTTGCCAATGATTTCTGCGTGCTTGCTATCGTCGTCGAGGATACCGAACTCTACGAGTAGGGCTTCTAACTCGTCCATTTCAATAGGTGTAGGAATGGTGAGCTTGGTGTTGTTGATGACCTTCTTAGCTAATGCGCGGTATTCGTTACCTTGGTCGCTGTCAGGTGCGTACTCGTTGACGGTCATCCGACGCAATTCTGCGTGTTGAACGATGTTGTCACGAGGTACAAAGTGGATCATCTGGGTGTTCAACCGTTCCGCCAGGGTTTCGATGAGTTCGATTTCCCGGTCAACTTTACGGCTGTTACAAATCAGACCAGCCAAGCGCACGCCACCAGAGTGAGCATACTTGAGAATACCGCGAGCGATGTTGTTAGCAGCGTACATCGCCATCATTTCACCGGAGGTCACGATGTAGATTTCTTGTGCTTTTCCTTCACGGATAGGCATAGCAAAACCACCGCAGACAACGTCACCCAACACGTCGTAGGAGACGAAGTCTAAGTCTTGGTAAGCACCGTTTTCTTCCAAGAAGTTGATGGCGGTGATAATACCACGACCGGCGCAACCTACACCAGGCTCAGGACCACCAGATTCCACGCACTTAACACCACGGAAGCCGGTGAGCAACACTTCTTCGATTTCTAAATCTTCTACTGCGCCCCGCTCAGCGGCGAGGTGAAGCACGGTGGTTTGGGCTTTGCTGTGCAGCATTAAACGGGTAGAGTCTGCTTTTGGGTCGCAACCCACAATCATGATGCGCTGACCCATTTCTGCCATAGCGGCAAGGGTGTTTTGGGAGGTGGTAGATTTACCGATACCGCCTTTACCGTAGAATGCTATCTGTCTGATTTTATCCTCGGACATGATGAGTTTTCTCCTGCAATTAGATTGCTAATTAATTGGTTGGTTTGGTGGGTCTTTGCTTTTTGTGAGTCACGCCTATTAGAATTACAGCGTTGACTGTGTGTAGAACGAATCAGGTGGCATTGGCACTATGTGCCCGCCGGTGGCGATCGCTCTACCCCTGAAACTATCCAAAGCAAGAACATCATTTATCCTCGTTAAATTTGGTTGGGACTTTCTTTACAAATGCATCCGAATATGCATAAACCTGAAACACCAAGTAAGACTTGACCCTCGCTACTCAAACATTCAAAATTCAGTTCTGTTTTTGAAGGAGCGAATTTTGAATTCGTAGCTTTGACATCACTTGTTCAAAATAGCGTCCTTCAAACTTGAGACGCGAGCAAGTGCAGCGTTTGTGTCCTCTGACGACACTCCACGCTGAGCTAGTGACTCACCAAGGTGCTTTGCAATCGCATCGAAGTGTTGTTGCTGTAGATTCATACCCGTGTGTACTTTTTCCATTTGACGACCCGTGTATTGGTTTGGACCGTCAAAGATCTGAGAGAATAAAGCAGCTTGATGACGACGCTGCTTGTCCAAATCTGTATTAGCGAAAAAGTGATTAAGGGTGTTGTCAGCCATGATGCGTTTGTAGAAATCATCCACTATTTGCTCAATACCCTGTTGTCCACCAAGTTGGTCGAATAATGTGCTCATATCCTTTTCCTTTGAAGCGAGTTGGTTGGATACTGAAATTCGCGCACTTGAGCGCTAAAAACCTTCACTCTTGTTACTCAAAGCTAGTGAATTTAGCTGTCAGTTTTTAGTAGAACTCAAGGGTTGATAAGGAAGACAATGATATGAGTCAAATCCTACTTGGTGTTTCAGGGTAATGCATATTACAGTAGAATTGTAAAGTGCGTAAGTCTTAAAGCAATGATGGCTCAACCGCTTCTACGACAAGGTCTTTGCTCACGCGATCGCGCAATCTAGATTCAATTGCAATCTTTAGTGTTGCTGTGCTAGAAGAACACGAACCACATGCACCTTGGAGCAGAACTTTTACAGAATCACCATCTACGTCGTACAGTTCTACGTCTCCGCCATCGGCTATGAGAACGGGTCTGACTTCTTCATCTAAGACTTTTTGAATCAGTGCAATTTTCTGCACTGGTGTCAGAGGTTTTTCGGCTTGCTGACTAGCCGTATTCTTTTTCAAGGAATTACCTGAAGGGGCAGCAGATTCTTGCCGTACAGATTCTATTATATCATCAATCGTTGCCAAACAAGATCCGCATCCGCCACCTGCTTTGACATAATTTGTGACTTCTTCGGCGGTGGTGAGATTATTTTCTCTAATCACACGCTTAATTTTTGTATCGCTAATGCCAAAACAAGTGCAAACTAGCGCTCCTTCATCATCGTCTTCATGAACTTCGGGAGCAATACCTCGGTAATTATAGATAGCTGCTTCTAGCGCTTCTTGTCCCATCACCGAGCAATGCATCTTTGCTTGTGGTAATCCGCCAAGATAGTCGGCAATCTCTTTGTTAGTTACCTTGAGGGCTTCGTCTAGGGTTGAACCCTGGATTAAATCTACCAAAGCTTCAGAAGATGCGATCGCACTCGTACAGCCAAAGGTTTGATAACGAGCTTCGAGGATTTTTTCAGTTGTTTCCTCAACTTTCAAGTGAAGTCTCAGGGCATCTCCACAAGCAATGCTACCGACTTCTCCAACAGCAATTTTGATTCCAGGTTCTGTAGAGTCTTCTAATTCCCCTTGATTTTTGGGATTGTAGAAGAGATCCATCACTTTATCTGTATAGTCCCACATAGCCGATTTCAGATTTGTTGATTTTGAACATTGGATTGGATTATTGGAAAGTTGGGGGGGGTAGGGAGCTTTCTCTCGAAAAGGCAGGACGCAAGGGAGATAAAGAGTTAATGTCCGGCGGATTCTTCCTCTCCCTCTGGTGGGTTTTCCCTGTTCCTATGCTTCCTGTTTTCTCCCTTCTGTTCCTCATCTGCCTACACCAAGCACTGATTTTTCTTGTTGTTGCAGCCAACCGACATTATCATTCTTGAAGGGTGAGAGGGCACGTAGACGCTCTACAATATCAGGCATAATTGCCAGAACTGCATCAATTTCGGCTTCTGTTGTGTAACGGCAAAGGCTGAAGCGAATGGAACCATGCAAAATGGTGTAGGGTAAGCCCATTGCTCGCAGAACATGAGAGGGTTCCAAAGAGCCAGAACTGCAAGCAGAACCGGATGAAGCACAAATGTTGTGTTTGTTTAGGTGGAGAAGAATTGCTTCACCTTCAATATATTTGAAACCAATGTTGGTGGTGTTTGGTAATCTGTTTGCTGGATCACCATTGACTTCGCAGTTGGGAATTGTGTTGATCAGAGTTTGCTCAAGGCGATCGCGTAACTGCTTCTCTCTGGCTGTCGCTTCTTCAAGATGTAATAATTCTAGTTCAGCTGCTTTGCCTAAAGCAACAACTCCTGGAACATTTTCTGTTCCTGCTCTTCTACCGCGCTGTTGTCCTCCGCCGATAATCATGGGACGGAACCGAACTCCGCGTCGTAGATACAATGCACCAATTCCTTTGGGTGCATGCATTTTATGACCAGATAGAGTGAGCATATCAATGGTGCTCGTCTTCATATTCATGGGAATTTTACCCACAGCTTGCACCGCATCGACATGGAAGAGTGCGCCACTTTCTTTTACGCGCAACCCAATCTGCTCAATTGGGAAAACCGTACCGGTTTCGTTATTGGCATACATAATTGTCACTAGGGCAGTATTGCCTGTCAATGAGGCTTCCAGTTCATTTAAATCCAACTGCCCTTGACGATTCACTGATAGATAGGTGACAGAATAACCTTGAGTTTCCAGCTGTTGGCAGACATTCAGCACTGCTGGGTGTTCGACTTGTGTCGTGATAATGTGTCGCTTTTGGGGTTGTGCCAAAAGCGCTGCACGAATAGCGGCGTTATCTCCCTCAGTTCCTCCACTGGTAAAGATAATTTCTGATTCCTCAGCACCCAACAAAGCAGCCACTTGTTCTCGTGCAAGTCTTACTGCTTTACCAACTTGCCCACCAAAGGTGTGCATACTGGAGGGATTGCCGTAATAATCGCTGAAGTAGGGCAGCATCGCCTCTACAATTGCTGGATCTACCTTGGTGGTGGCGTTATTGTCTAGATATATGCAGTCTTTGTGCATTGCTTCCAATTTAATTTGATTACAACCAAAAATTTCTGAAAATCTGTATAAGATATCCGTTGAACAGTTATCAGTGAACAGTGAAGGAGTCAGGAGGAGGCTGCGCGTTGGACGGGTTTCCCGGCTTGTAGACGCCGGAGGGCTTCCCGCAGGGTAGCGCCTGCCGTTCAGGAGTCAGAAGTCGCAATTCTTTTTTTCTTGCTTCTGAATACTGAATTCAGAATTGCTGAATTCTTCTTCAAACTGATAACTGTTTACTGGTTCAAGCTTAGACTTTTGATGTTTGACGTTTCTGAATTTGCTCAGAAAATTTTTGGGAATATAAGTTAAACCAGTTGTCCCAATATTCTTCTTTTTTTGTTAGTTTTGTTATGAGTTTATTGTAAGTGGTAAACCAAGACTCCCAGTAATCCCCACGTTCTTTGACGCAACCATCGCAGGTGGGACAACCAGCCGCACACTGAGGGACACTGTAAGTCGTATTATCACAGTTTGTGCATAGGTTAGGATCAATCCAGTGACGACCGTCAACTATTTTGACTGCACCAGTGGGACAGGCAGAAAGACATAATTTGCAGGAAATGCACTTGCTGGTAATTTTATAAGTCATGACTATTCCCCTTATTATCTTATAAATTGTGGATTGGGAATTGGGTAGTGAGTACTAAATATTGGGTAATGGGGAGAAGGAAAAGTGAAAAGTTAAAAGTTAAAAATTCCTCAGATTTCTAACTTTTGACTTTCGACCCTATCCTTCAATAAGCTGCCCAACGACGTCTAGGCTTCACTCAAGGGCATGCTTTTGGTCTTTTAGTTCCCTTGTTCCTGAAGGTATTGCTGATAAAATTCTAAAGCAACTGTCTCGATCACATCGTAGGATTCAACCGTCTGAATTCCGAGTTGTTGCAATTTTTCTTTGGGACTGTCACCCATTTTAGAGACCAATACTGCTTTGCAATCAGCTATTGTTTGAATGATATTTTCTAGAGTGGCTTTCTCGCCGTATCCGCCTTGACAATAGTGGTCAACTTTTCGATGTCCAACAAAAGAAACTTTATTGGCATCAACTTCATAAATCTGGAATTCCTTGGCATGACCAAAGTGTTGGTTAACCAATCCACCACCTTTAGTGGCGACTGCAACTAAGATTGGACTGCTTTCTACAGATGCGCCATTGCTTGTTTCTACAGCAGTGAGAGCCTTTTCTTTGGCTGCTTTGAGTTCTTCTTTAAACTTCTCAATGCCTGCATGAACTTCTTGACGTTTTTCTAGGTCGTATTCTGAAGTCATTTCCATGAATTTATCCTTAGTAAATTCCTGGCTGCGATCTTCACCCAAAAGACCGACTGCATCAGCACGACACTGACGGCAATGACGCATCATCTTCATGTTACCAGCGCAATTATCTTGCACAACCTTCACTTCTTTTGGTGTGGGACCGCGCTGACCAGTTAATCCAAAGTGGGTGCCGTGTTCTGGTGCAGAAATCAGCGGCATAATATTGTGAAGGAATGCGCCTTTGGAGCGAATGACCTGATTCACCTCTGTCAGGTGCTGATCATTAATACCCGGAATCATCACCGAGTTGACTTTGCACAAAATGTCAGCTTCTTTAAGGGCTTGCAATCCTTCCATCTGCTTTTCGTGCAGAATTTTTGCTCCTTCGATGCCTCTATAACGCTTGCGGTTGTAGTGAACCCAAGAATAAATTTTTGCCCCGATTTCTGGGTCTATCATGTTAATAGTCATAGTAACATGATCTATGTTGAGTTGTTTGATGCGATCAATGTACTCAGGCAGCATTAAACCGTTAGTTGACAGACAAAGCTTAATATCTGGCGCTTTTTCTGCAATCAACTCAAAAGTGCGGAAAGTTTTCTCTGGATTTGCTAATGGATCGCCAGGACCTGCAATTCCCAACACGGTTAATTGAGGAATCTTGCCTGCAATTACTAAAGCTTTGTGTGCTGCTTCTTCTGGGGTCAGCAATTCACTCACCACTCCAGGACGACTCTCGTTAGCGCAGTCGTATTTACGATTGCAGTAGTTGCATTGAATATTGCAAGCAGGGGCAACTGCAACGTGCAACCTTGCATAGTGGTGATGGGCTTCTTCACTGTAGCAGGGATGCTGGGCAATCCGTTGTTTGAGCTTTTCCTCCATTTCCACAGTGGCGCTGCTATCATCGTTGCATCCGCCGCAACCGCTGGATTTTGCTTTGGTTGGAGTGGATTCTGTTACTACTGGGGTAACGAGTCCTGTAAACTGTTGTGTCATTGAATTTCGCAAAAGGTCAGGTACTAACGTTGCCACCGTGGAAGATGCCATAGCCACTCTGTTGAGTTAAGAATCGAAGCCGCGTCTTGTATTGCGCTGTTTACCCAAAGTTTTCAAGGGCTGGTAGTGTGTCAACGCTTTTTGACTTAAGGGCGATCGCGTAAAGGCGCGACTTCTGTTCACAGGGGCATGGTGCTATCTCATCCCTCCACTCACTCACTGCGCTGTTTTTTGTTTGCGCTTTAAGTGTTGGCGATATAAGTTTTATATCAGTTGTCTTGAATAAGGGCAGCGCTTGTGTTCTGGATAGAATTTATTGGATTGATTAGACTTGTACTCAATACTAAAAACCTTTACCCTTTATGCATTTGAGGAGTCACAAAATTTTTTTCCAGGTAGGGGTACTAGAATTTTTCAGTTGAGGTTCGAGTATTTATGGAAGTGGGGACAAGTATTTCTGTACTCATACAAAAACCAATCCCTGCAAGGACTTGAGCGCAATCTTAGCTTTTTTTTCGGTTTTTCACCTTGTACTCAAAGGGTGGTGAAATAATAGCTAGAGCACTGCCTGAAGAGAAAAAAATTCGGATTTTGGAAATCTGGAGCAGATCAAGGAGCGTTACTCCAGAAATTTGCGAAATTCAATTCTGTATACAGAATATCATTCTTTGGGAAGAAAAAATGCTATTTAAGTTTTTTTTAATATTTAGTTGGTATGCTGATCTTTACTAGATATTGATAGGCTTTCCCTGATGAATTTGGCTAGCTTTCAGGCGTAATCAAGAAAAATAAGGTTTCTTACCCAGTTGATTTGACCTATTAATAGAATAATATCTCAACTAACGGAGTTTGAACAAGTGGAATCTGGAATAAAGATATCTTTGAACATAACTTGGTCTTAAGTCAAGAAAATCATGATTATTGGTTCTGGAGTCGTCCTGGCATTTTGGAAAAACTGAGCCAGCTAACACCGCGATCGCAAGTTATAGTTCTGCGTTCACCAAAAGCAGTCAGGCAGTTTTTACAAGACATTCCTCGTTCTTTGGCTTCGCCAGAGAATGCCTAAGAGATGTTGGGTGAAAAGCTACCAACACCATACTCTCGTTACACTGAGAAAAAATATTGTCCTAATTCTGCCCAAAAATCAGGGTACCAAGAGTAAAACTATGAAAGCAGTGGTTATCCGTCGATATGGCTCCCCTGAGGTGTTTGAGTACGAAGATGTAGAACCTCCGAAAATTAAACCGAATCAGTTACTTGTCAAAGTTCATGCGGCTTGCGTTAATCCTGTTGATTGGAAAATGCGCAAAGGAATGTTGAAATTTATCACGGGTAACAAATTTCCCATGATTATAGGGTTTGATTTGTCGGGAGAAGTGATAGAAGTTGGTTCTCAAGTTACGCAATTTAAGTCCGGAGATGCTATATACGGCTCTATTAGTCCATTGGGAGGAGCTTATGCAGAATTTGCAGCCGTTCCAGAAAATAATGCTGCTCTTAAACCAACAAACATGACTTATGAAGAAGCAGCTTCTGTCCCCGTAGCAGCACTCACTGCACTGCAAGGGCTGCGAGACTTGGGGAAGATTCAGCCAAATCAAAGCGTTCTTGTGAATGGCGCTTCTGGTGGTGTGGGTATTTTTGGAGTACAAATTGCTAAGGCGTATGGTGCACAAGTAACCGCAGTTTGCAGTACAAAAAACATTGATTTCGTAAAATCTTTGGGAGCAGATCGCATTATTGACTATACACAACAAGACTTCACCCAAGAATTAGGGCAGTACGACATCATTTTGGATGCAGTTGCTAAGCAGTCCTTTTCTGGTTGTAAACAAGCTCTAAAACCCAATGGAATTTACGTGACGACACTCCCCAGCCTTGAAAGCTTTGTCCAGATTATTTTGACAGCGCTGATTCCTGGTAAAAAAGCAACATTTATCCTTGAAAGACCTGATACTCAGGACTTAGTTTACCTAAAAGAGTTGATTGAGACTGGTAAAATGCGCTCAGTGATTGATCGCACCTACCCTCTACAAGAACTCGCCGCCGCTCATACATATAGCGAAACAGAGCGAGCAGTAGGTAAAATTGCCATTACCGTTGCCAATTAATGTGTGGAACTTTTGTGGGAATTCTTAAAATAACAGTCGAAAATTGTACTAGATAAGCCTGCATTTGCAGGTTTTTTCATTTCGAGAAGATGCAGAAAATGCATAAAGATATTGCTTTTTCTTATATAAAACACTCAAAATTCTTATCTAAAGGGATAAAATAGATTTAACCGTTAATCAAACTACAATTCTACATACACAAAATAGTATCTGTACTTACAGATAAAAACCATCAGATCAAATAGTAAAACTTGTCTTTTTTCAATTGTAGGAATATTATAATAAATAGTAATTGCATATACAGAACTTTTGTATATAGCTCTTTCGTCTTATGTCTGAGTACAGATGAAATCTTGTTAATTTATGCGAAAATATCTTGCCTAAACAGCAGAAAAGTCTTATGGCAAGCCAATTTCTATTGAGTACAAAAATACTTAGTCCTCTCCCCCATAAATTCAAGTACCCCGATCCTGGAAATACTAGTACCCCTACCCCAAGACAAATTTTAAATTTGCATTAAATCAAGGTTCACACACACTTGAGTACAGCTTTAATCAATTCAATAAATTCAATCGGCGTTAGAGACACAGCCATCTTTGCAAACACCTGATATAAGCAGAGAATATAGCACACCGCTATTTTCATTCCTGCAAAACTGATGCAACAGCCCCTCGACTATATCAGGAATTTAAAAATTGCAAAAATGCTGGGCGGCGATTCCCACCCGCTTTTTGCTATGCTTTCTGGCGTTTCTTTTGAGGCGTTATTAAGTGATTTTCGCATCATATTTGAGCGAGATCCAGCAGCACGCAATTGGCTGGAGGTACTGTTTTGTTACCCTGGATTCCATGCACTATCTTTGCACCGGCTTGCTCATTGGTTGCACAGTCGTGGAGTGGTTTTTATCCCCCGCTTGATTTCTCACTTAGGACGGTTTCTGACAGGAATTGAAATTCATCCGGGTGCGGAGATTGGCAAGGGTGTGTTTATCGACCACGGTATGGGTGTTGTCATTGGCGAAACTGCTATCGTTGGCGACAATACGCTGATTTACCAAGGTGTCACCCTTGGTGGAACAGGAAAACAAAGTGGTAAGCGCCATCCTACCTTGGGGAAAAACGTCGTTGTAGGGGCGGGTGCAAAAGTTTTGGGCAATATTGAGATTGGCGACCGCGTCCGCATCGGTGCAGGTTCCATTGTTTTACGCGATGTTCCACCAGATTCCACTGTTGTGGGAGTTCCAGGACGGATTGTTTCTCGCAAGCAAAATGAACAGCTCTCTCCCCTAGAACACGCAAAACTACCCGATTTAGAAGCGAGTGTCATTCGTTCTTTGCTCGAACGTATTGAGCAACTCGAACAAAAGCTAGAAACCTTTACAAATCAGAAAACGGAAAAAGAATTGGTGATAAAGGAACGTTAACTATGTTGCAATCGTGTAGTTTCCAAGCCTCAGGCGAGCATATTGTGCAGATCCCCGTGAGCGATCGCAGACAAATCTGTCACCGCTTGCAAGAATTAATGATCAACTGTTGGTGTCATCCTGATGGTTCTTTGCGGGTACAAGTGAATAGTTGTCTGACAGCTATTCTTGTCCGCAGTACCGTACTGCAATTTATGGGAAGTCGCCAAGAATTAATCGATTGGCTAGAAAAATGTTGGCAGGTTTAAATTTTTGACGATTTTCATTTGAGATCAGCAAGCCTGAAAACAGGCGTGAGGTGTGAAAAGAAGTATGAAGGGTTAGGTTGACGTTCAGATGTTAAAATTTTTCTTTTACCCTACTAGTACACGGGGCGCATCAATAAAGCACCCATTCAAAATCAACCAAAAGCTTACATCATAAGCATTTTGAATTTTGAATGTTGAATGTTGAATTCCGCCTTGCGGTACGGGGGTTTCTCCCGCCCTGGGAAAGTATCTAATGAAGCACCCATTCAAAATCAACCAAAAGCTTACATCATAAGCATTTTGAATGTTGAATGTTGAATTCCGCCTTGCGGTACGGGGGTTTCTCCCGCCCTGGGAAAGTATCTGTAGCGTCTACATCCTTTATCCTTATACCTTTATACTTTATAGTTTTGGTAAAACTTTCTCTTATGGCAAACCATCAAACTCATGTAAAATTTATTGATTTTTTAGAAAAGGAATTTGCACTTTCAACTATGGATATTTCTGTAGCATTACGTAAACATGAGTTAGATAATAGTCCTTTATCAATGCTTCTTTGGCAGTATGGCTTAGTTGATATAGAACAGCTAGAGCGCATTTTAGATTGGCTAGAAGACCAAAGTTAAACAATTCAAATTTTAGCTGATAAAAATCAGCACCAATCATTAAAATATTCAAAACTTAAGAAGACTGTATAAATTCCAATGTGCGGTCAAAATGACGATCTACAAATCCTGAATAACTTTAGGAGGATGTGACGATGATTTCTACCTTAATAGCCGGATTGAGCATTTTAGTGTTTTCCGGACTTGCGAATACGTATCTCAGTCATATGCTATTTGGTGAGACAGAATCACCACCAGATAATAACAATTTGTAGTTGATACCAAATTCTTGTTTGATGGCATACAGATAGAGCAAGAATTATCAACTATGAATAGTAATATTTGGGTGAAAAGTCAAAATACAAAAATCAGAATATTCCTAAAATTCACGGAATAAATTTGACAACACAAGAGTGATTCATCTCCGTGTAAATTTACTTGCATTGGATTCCAGATAAACCGAAATCACCAAAAAAAGATTCTCGGTTCTGGTTCCAATTAGTCTGAGTTCAATGCTTGTCATCATTCATCATTTTCTCAGAGGTTTTTAAGATGAATCAAGTCCTGGTAAATGACACAACACTACGCGACGGCGAACAAGCAGCAGGAGTAGCCTTCAACTTACAAGAGAAAGTCGCGATCGCCAAATTTCTCGATACCATCGGCGTTCATGAGTTGGAAGTCGGTATTCCGGCGATGGGTGAGGAAGAAACACGAGCGATATCAGCAATTACTCAGTTAGATTTGCAAGCCAAACTGCTTGGCTGGAATCGCGCTGTCATTTCTGATATTCAAGCTTCCATAGCTTGCGGTTTGAAGCGAGTGCATATCGCTATTCCCGTTTCTGGAATCCAAATCGCTGCTAAATTTCATGGTCAGTGGCGAGTCACTCTGCAACAATTGAGAGATAGCATTAACTTTGCTCTTGATAAAGGTCTTTGGGTGTCGGTAGGAGGAGAAGATTCTTCTAGAGCTGATGAAAACTTCCTTCTCGATGTTGCGCAATATGCCCAAGAATGGGGTGCATCACGGTTTCGTTTTTGTGACACAGTAGGCATTCTCGACCCCTTCAGCACATACACTAAAGTCAAAAGATTAGTATCGGCTTTAGTCATTCCCGTAGAAATTCACACTCACAATGATTTTGGCTTGGCAACTGCCAACGCTCTTGCTGGTCTTAAAGCTGGAGCCTTATCAGTCAATACTACAGTGAACGGGTTAGGCGAAAGAGCCGGAAATGCAGCTTTAGAAGAAGTTGTCATGGCTCTTAAACGTATATACGGCGTTAATTTGGGTATTGAAACCCCTCGTTTATTAGAACTGTCTCGACTTGTTGCGGCTGCATCAGGATCTCATGTACCACCTTGGAAGGCAATTGTTGGTGAGAATGCCTTTGCCCACGAAGCTGGTATTCATGCTCACGGCGTACTGCAAAACCCCACCACTTACGAGCCGTTTGCTCCCCAAGAAGTAGGCTGGGAGCGGCGTTTGGTTGTGGGTAAGCATTCTGGTCGGCATTTATTATCTAGTATCCTGCAAGAGCATGGTATTTTTCTGAGTTCACAAGAAACTCAATCTGTTTTAGATGCGGTAAGACAAGAATCAGTAGAGAAAAAACGCAGTTTAACCGTGCAAGAACTGTTGGATTTAGTACAAGAACAACAGAGGTATTCACATGCGACCATCAGATGAAATAGAACTAGAAGAACCACCAGCTTTTAACATTGGTGATAAAGTCCGATTGCGTAAAGTTATTAAGAACGATGGCACTTTTCCTGGTCAAGAGATTGGAGTTATCTTAGCGACAAAAGGAGATACTGGCTACGTTGCTAGTATAGGCACTTATTTACAAAGATCCTATATCTATGCAGTCCATTTTTTGGACAAAGGATTTGTCATAGGTTGTCTCAAAAAAGAATTAGAACTTGTTGAGAAAGGGCAAGAAATGACTGAGTAAGTCTCATAAACTTATTTTTCTGAACAGAAAATCAGACATTTCTCAAATACATTAATCTCAACACTAGGAAGCGGTAAAATTCTTATGAAAGTCATGCTGCGTCAAAATGATGCTGGAAACTTGGTCGTCTACGTTGCCAAGAAAGACCTTGAAGAAGAAGTTGTCAAACAAACTGAAGGACCAGAAGGCAAAATTTTGACCTTAGCAAATGGCTGGGAATTAGCATTTACTAACTTGCCAGAATTGGTAGATTTACCTCAGACTGTAGAAGCTAAACGCCTCTCCTAGCTTAGCACCAAGCCTCTTGCAAAATTAAGAGGGAATAGGGAAGAAGGGAGGTAGTGTTTCTTTCATTCGTTGCCAGCGTGTAACCGCGTACGAGTTTAAGGCTGAGATCTTGCACTTGTGCCAACAACCGCCTAGGGTTTAAACCCTAGTCTCATAGTCAAAGTCGTCTTTAGACGACTGCATAAGCCTTTGAGTCTACTTTAAGAGACTTGAAGTGTGAGCCTCCCAATTGATTCCGAGGCGGACGAGGTTGCGTTCTTGAGAATAGTGCAAAATGTCAGTTAAAACGGACTCAAAGACTTACCCAGTCCGTTTTAACGGACTTGGACTTTGAGCCAAGAAATTTATTTCTTGGCGTTCTTGGTGGACAAAAATAAGAAAGCAAGATCTAAGTATTACGATTATCTGTTTCCACTTACTTAAAAAAGACAACCCACACAAAAAATCCACTGATTAAAAAAACATGGGTCATCATTACTTAAAATTATCTGAATTTAACCTCGAAGGACAATTCCTGAGCTTTGTTGGTGATAGCCCAGGCAAATCCAAATACTTACAACTGGCGTTAGAATCCGAGGATGTACAAATCAAAATTCCCAAAGAATTACGTCAACACCTCAAGTTTTCTCTAGTTCCTGGCGAGCAAATTCGTGTATTTGGTATTAGTAAGCTAGACACCCAAACAGGCGAAGTCAAACTAAAAGCTTTTAGCATAGCACCACTTAATTTTTGTTCGACTCAAAAAACACCCGTTCAACAACACAAACGTGCTCCTAAGGCAAAGATTTTAACCTGCCAAAAATCTGGCTGTGTCAAGCGTGGTGCAAAAAATTACTTGTCAGAATTAGAAAAGATTTTGTCCATTCGCGGTTTATCAGATCAAGTCATCATTGAGCGCACTAGTTGTTTAAAATGTTGTAAAAACGCACCGAATTTGATTTTGCAAATTGGGACAAAAGAATATAAGAATCTTCATCCAGAGGCGATCGTCTCTTTACTGGAAGATTATTTGGTATCAAATCCGTGAGCAACTGAATGATAGCAATCGGTTCAGAACCCCGACTTCATAAGAGTTGTCGGGGTTCTTGTTTGTTCATGGCAAATGGGATAAAAAAGCTTAAACCTCACCCTAGCTTGAATCGGCGCTAAAATCTTTCCCTCTCCTTTATAAGGAGAGGGATGCCCGACAGGGCAGGGTGAGGTAGAAATCATGAATGCAACGCGCATATCCGTTTGGCTAACTTTTTCCGTAACCTCACCCTCGCTTGAATCGGCGCTAAAATCTTTCCCTCTCCTTAAGGAGAGGGATGCCCGACAGGGCAGGGTGAGGTATAAATCACGAATGCAACGCGCATATCCGTTTAGCTAACTTTTTCCGTAATCTCAACCTCCGCCAATGTAATCTATATTTGTTTGTCCCTACTATCTTCAACAACCAAGGTTCAGCATGACTCAACTCTCTACCGCTGAAATCGAGCAATATCGCGAAGTTTTGCCAAACGATGCATCTTTCCAGTCAGCACTGACTCAGATCGAACAACACAACGGCGACATTGACTCTTGTTTAGATGAGATTTTGTTAGATAAATTCGGTGCGACGAGAGACTATCAAAAATCTCTGCGGGAAGTGACACTGAAGCGGTTGCGCAAAGAACTCTGCGGCGCTGATGATAGTTTCCGTACCAAAGTGCAGGAATACAAAAAAAATCCAGCGAGTGCGCCGTTACTCACAGCGTTGATTGTCTCATTGCTAGCTATGACTGGAGTACCACTCGACCCTAATATTGCTACTGTTATTGTGTTGTACATTGTCCATGTCGGCATCGATATTTTTTGTGAGTATACCGAACCAGATGCTGATGCTTCGGGAAACCAACCACCAAAAAACTAATCCTGAACCACCTTATAGCTTTTCGCTCTGCAAAGCACAAAGCATAGCGTTTCTCGTTTTCTCGTTCCCTGGTTCAACCAGGGAATGCCTAGGATGAGGCTCTGCCTCATTAAACATCAGTACAATTATTGAATTTTGACTAGTGTGAGTGGAGGCAGAGCCTCTCTAATTACATTCCCACGCCGAGCATGGGAACGAGAAAGTCATTAATCTAATCGCATCATCAAGCCTGATTTCTAACTACTCTGGTAATCTCTCTAAATCCCGCCGTCCTACCTCTGCCATATATTCATCCTTATACTCAACATATATCTCCAAAGCTTTCTGCAAATTAGCCCTCGCCTCCACGTAGTTTTCCTCTGCTTTTGCAAGCAATCCTAATTGCGCGTAGGTGTAAGCACTTAAATAGCGATCGCCATATTCGATATAAATTTGCAAAGCTTGTTGGTAATTGCGCCTTGCCTCCTCAAATTCTCGCAAATCTTGGGCTACCATTCCCAACTGGTGGTAGGTGCCTGCACAAGAGTAGCGATCGCCATATTCGATTTTGATTTGCAAAGCTTGTTGGTAATTACGCCTTGCTTCTTCAAATTCTCGCAATTGTTGGGCTACCCTTCCCAACTGGTGGTAGGTGTTTGCACACTCGTAACGATCGCCATATTCGATTTTGATTTGCAAAGCTTGTTGGTAATTGCGCCTTGCCTCATCAAATTCTCGCAAATCTTGGGCTACCCTTCCCAACTGGTGGTAGATGCGAGCACAAGAGTAGCGATCACCAAAATCGATAGTGATTTGCAAAGCTTGTTGGTAATTGCGCCTTGCCTCCTCAAATTCTCGCAATTCTTGAGCGACTATTCCCAACTGGTGGTAGGTGCGAGCACAAGAGTAGCGATCGCCAAAATCGATAGTGATTTGCAAAGCTTGTTGATAATTGCGCCTTGCCTCATCAAATTCTCGCAATTCTTTGGCTAGGATTCCCAACTGGTGGTAGGTGCTTGCACACTCGTAGCGATCGCCAAAATCGATTTTGATTTGCAAAGCTTGTTGGTAATTGCGTCTTGCCTCTTCAAATTCTCGCAATTCTTGGGCAACTATTCCCAAGTTGTGGTACGTGACAGCTTTCCAAAGTTGTTTTTGTCTTTCTTCTTCACTGCCAAGTGCATCATTAATTTCCAAAGTCTTTTCGTAGGACTTTCTTGCTTGCTGGTACTGGTTTGTTTTCAGTTGACATGCGCCCAGTCTCTCAATTGCAAATGGTATCTGATAACCTAATTCCCCCTTGATGAATGCAGGTGGATACTTGTCCAAACGTTGACAAACCATTTCTGCTAACTTTAGCTTACTTTGGTTATCGTTAATCAACTCAAAGTATTTGTATAAACAAAAATATATGTTGATACTTTCTTGGTTATCTAAACATATTTGTAGCATATTGTAGAGATTTTCATACTCTAATTGACAGAAGAATATACCCAATGGCCGCTCTTGCACTTCCTTGGATTCCATCAACTCATTGTAAGAATCTGCCAAATCTTGATAGTGGTTTTTAAATCCCGATTGCAAAGCTTCACGGCTTTCTTCATCAAGAGTCTCTAACTTAGTTTTCAAAAAGTAGGGGAATACAGGTTGAATTGTCAGCAAGTCAGGTAAATTTGAATCTGAGGAAAGCAAACCCCAGTTAATTGCTTCTTGAATCGCCTCATCAAATTTCTCAAAATGATAATCTTTGAATGGTTCCAGTGCTTGTAATTTGTTGATATAGTTTGGAATAGTGCGGCGGAAAATAAACCCACTAAAAGGAGCCAAACACAACAGCAACTTTTGCGCATCTGGTGAAAGATTACTGTGGGAATATTCTACACATTTGAGAATACTTTTCGTCTTTTCGTCACTTCCCGTATCCAACTTCACATCAGCAAACTGCAACGCCAAAAGAATCTCCTTGGGCGATTGATTTTTCAAATTCGCCAGCACAACTTCCATCGCCAATGGATACCCCGCCAACAGTTGCATCAACTTCTGAAAATCTTCGTCTTGACGAATAGTGGGAATACGTTTTTCAGTAACATGGCGTTGGAGAATTGCCTGTGCCAAGTCAGAACGTGCTTCTTTGTCTAGCCCTTGCAATTCATAAATATTGTTTTTAAAAGTCGTTGCTTGCAACCAATCTTCACGACTGCGAGAACCCAGAATCACCCGCGTTCTTCCGCCTACCAAGCGCGTCAAAAAATCTTTGATTTGGTTGCGTTCTGTTTCTGGGAGAGTATTTTGAATCGCCAGGGGTTGCCCTGTCACCGATTCCAAATTATCCAGAATCAAAATATAAGATTCAGCGCGGAGTGTTTTCAGTAACTTTTGCTTTTTAGCTTCTGGCACCATCCGATGAAAGTTGTCATACCTATCATAAATCTTGTTGCCAATCTCCAAGATGATTTGCTCTAAATTCCACGCCTTCTCGTCATACCCAAAATAAAAGATATCTTTTGCAAAACCCGTCCTCTGCCACCATTGGCGCAAATATCTTAGCAGAGTGCTTTTACCTGTTCCGCCCATTCCCTGCAACAGCAAGATATTGTGTCGCAGCAATGACTTTTCTATTTTGAGAATTTCCAAATCTCGCCCGAAAAATCCATATTCTGGCGACGTGAAGCGATATCTTTCACCTTCAGTTTGCCAAAATTGCTCTTCTTCTTGTGGCGTGAATTCTCGCAGGTTGAATTTGACAGCTTGATTGCTGTAAACCACAGGTAGCAACCAATCTTCCAAATCAATGTGCTTGTTGAAATAAGCTTTGCGCTTCTTGTCATGGAAAAGTTCCAGCCTGCCCAGCCGTATCGCTTCGCTGATATCCTTATTATCAAATAGATGAGCATAAACTTGCTGCATCATCAGCTTGGCAGCATCCACCATGACGGTATACCCCATCGCCACTACCATCTGCATCCCTGCAGCCATCAACTGACTTCCGAGACTGGTTTCTCTGTAATCTTCTGTTCCTGTTCCCCCGTTTTGAAGGGGGGATCTTGATTGTTCATTGTCGAGATCCCCCCCTTCCCCCCTTGCAAAGGTGGGTTTAATTTGTTTCCCCGACTGACAAGCATTGAGAAGACATACAGGAATTTCCTTACCCGTCAGCAGATTCGCCAATTCCGTCGCCTCCACCGGATCTGCATCGCCTTTGGTTTCTCCTTCCAAAAACACAAACGCCTTCACTCCGTCGTAGTGTTGCAAATCATAGCGCCCCCATCTCAACTGATAAGCATAAGGATTTGCGGTTTCCTTTTGGATATCCTTATATCTCATCAGCGCACCGTGGGTGTCAAAGTGGATGATGTGATAAAACCCCGCGCCTTTTTCTTCCAGATGTCTTGCTAGTGCTTCATAAGTACCTGGGCGCAGTAACTCCACATTCACCGCCAACTGGCTATTTTCAATTGCGTCAATCAGCGATCGCGAAATGGTACGATAACCAACATCTTGTTCTTCATTTGGTCGTGCTGTCACCACCAGCAAATTAATCACGGGTGACTGTGGAATGTTCGCTTGCCTTGCCCCACGTTTAACACTCTTACGCACCATCACACAGTCTACCGCCAACGGTCGCGGATAGCCAGGTTCCCACAAAGCTTCCCAGTGCAGTGCTTGAAAGTCCGGAGTTTTCCCGACAATTTCTATCTGTAGGGGATTTTGCCCTTTGCGTAGCCGCTGATATTGACTATAAGCATCTCTATCTCTAAAAACTTGGTTAAAGAAATTTTCCCCATACTTTTTAATACTGGCGGCTGCCCTCTCGGCTATGATCGTGTCGCTAAAGGGAAACTCCAACCACTCTTCAAAATACCACTCCAGTTCTTGTTCCTCTTTAGAAGTGAATGGGTTAGTGATTGTAAGTGAATATTCTTCACCTTCAAATCTCAGAGTTACCTCAAAGCCGGTGTCGGTTTTCTCTTCTTCCCGAATCGTGATGACTGGCATGGTGTGACACTTTTAACACAAAAAAGAATATTTAGTTATAGACTACACATTCGCTGTTTGCGTTTCCGTATAGCTGTATCATCTCCAGGGCAAGGCGGTTGGAAATTCTCTCTACTTAAGCTCACTCCTGGTTCGCACTATTTATTACACGTATAACGTAGATTTTTTGGTGTTTTTTGAGTATAATTTAATATAGATTAACTTTTTTATACTTTATTTGTTTGTGAAAACACTAGTAAATTTGTCTTTATTAACTTACAAGTTGTCAGCAAAGCTGGGTTCTCTACTATTAAACTTTGGAATCGATTTATGTCAGATCCCAACATTGGTCGTTTACTCGGCAAACGCTACGAACTCCAGGAGATAATTGGTACTGGAGCAATGGGTAGAGTCTATCGTGCTAAGGACATTTTGTTGGGTGGCGTACCTGTTGCTGTGAAGTTTCTAGCTCTATCGACCCAAAATCAAAATCTGCGAGTGCAAGAACGCTTTGAGCAAGAGGCAAAAACCTGTGCCATTCTTGGACAAAAAAGCATCCACATTGTCCGAGTCATGGACTATGGCGTAGACGAGAATAATACTCCGTTCTATGTTATGGAATACCTCCAAGGAAGCAGCCTGAGCAATATCATTCGCCACCAACCACCCTGTTTACCAAGATTTTTGAATTTGGTGCGTCAAATTTGCTTGGGATTACAGTGCGCTCATAATGGTATCTTTGTAGAAGGCAAAATATGTCCAATTATTCACCGCGATATTAAGCCCAGTAATATAGTGGTCATTCAAGACCATAGTTTCGGCGAATTAGTCAAAGTTCTAGATTTTGGTATTGCCAAGTTACTACATGCCGATAGCAGCTATACTGACTACTATTTAGGCACTCTTGCTTATTCTTCTCCCGAACAGATAGATGGTCAGGAATTAGATAACCGTGCTGACATTTATAGTTTGGGAGTGATGATGTTTGAGATGCTTACAGGCAAAATTCCCCTAGTCGCATCAACCAACTCTTTTGGAGCATGGTACAAAGTACACCACTATCAACAACCACGATCATTCTCTGAAGTTGCACCCAATCTGCAACTACCACAGAGTGTGAAAAATTTGGTTATGAGTTGTTTAGCCAAGACACCAAGCTCACGTCCCCAAAGTATAAACGAAATTCTTCAGGTTCTGCGATCTTTAGAACAGGGCGATGCTCCTCTCGCGCCGCCCCTTTCGGGCGATCGGGCAAGTGAAACTTTGCCAAATATAGATAAAGCTCCAACTGTCTGTGTCTTAATCAAAACAGATGTTGATACCAAGTTGCGTTCAGAAATAGCATTTAGAAATGGCGGAAGAACACAGACTCACAGACTCACAGAGTTAGGGAGTGTGGGAGTGTGGGAGTCTGAAAAAATATCCTTTCCTCGCTTTTTTGCTCCTTCCTCATCGTCATCCCACCTACTATCTTTGAATTCAACTCAGTATGACGACAACAGCCAAGCAGTGACGCTATCATCTGGATTGATACAGGAAATTGTACAGCAAGCTTGTTGGCCCTCGAATAAACCGATCGCCGATATCGTCTTTCCTAGTCCTCTGGGTTTGAATGGTAAGGAACTACCCGCCTTGTGGGTGATGCTACCGCATTTGGAAATTCAAAAGCGTTTGGTTTGTAAACGCTATAATCAATTTCTTTTTATAACTTCTCCTCACCCCATGCTGCTATGGATTACCCTGATCTACAACACTATGCATGGTGCAAAATGGCTAACATACTACCTTGATCTGAAGACAACTTTCGGGCAAAAAATCACTCGCCTACTCAGACAAACAGGTTACTACCCGATACTGTTCTTTACTCGCGAGACACCAAATCGTTGTGTTGATGTATTACTCTCAAGTATTGCTTCTACACAACGCCTGTGGTTACATCACTGGGTAACGATGAGCAACAAGCTGGTTTCTTCTGCCGAACCACAATTTAGTAAAACTTTACTTAAAACTGAGTACGAAAAGATCAAACCACATATTTTGGCAAAGATACAAGCAATGGATACAGATTCCTCGTTTGACCTTTTCGGCTGAAAGGAATATACTGCTCATCCATGTGATTTATACACCATCGTTCCATCCTTTTGTAAACTTTTTTTAAAAAAATATGTATACAATTATGAACAAAGTTATAAGAAATATAAATACAAAGAGGATGAATAATGCAATTTAGAGTAAACTAATGACTGGAGTTTACATGAGCTAGACGAGTTAAACGCTAGTTAATGGAAAACACGTGCAATGGCATTTATCCTCCAAACCTGCAATTTAGTAGCAGCGGAGTGTCGTAGATGCATAAAGCGAGTGTGACCCAATGTTAAGCCAAACGATATACGTCACAAAGTGAAACTCACTTGCAAAAGATGAATGATCGTTGGTAAAATCTCTAATCGTAGTTGATCCTCTTAGTTGACGCCCCGGCATCCCCAGCTCATTTCCTCCTTGGAACTTAGCTAGAGAAGGAGGTCGCCTACTACGGCGGCGCTACAACTCTATGCTGCCCAGGTCGATCCCTCGTCTATTCCCCATTGGTGCTTAAGAAGCTGTTTATAAGTCGCTTCCCGAAGTACCATCTGCTCATAGAGCTTAACTAAAAAGTCTTTAGCTTGGTCATGGCTCATATGCTGCACCTGAGTGGCGAATGAGCGAATGTTGAATTGCTGTTCGAGGCTCAATTCGATTGGTTGATTCATGATGAACTCCTAAAAAGAAAAAGTAAAGGTGATATAGCCGTCGGCTGAACTAATAGGGTATATAGCTAAATTTTTATTTGTCCAAAATATTTTTACCTCCGTATTACGAACGATAACAATAGTTTGACAAATTGCCCATACCCTAATGGGTATTTTTTCGGTTGTGACACCTTGTTGTTAAGCCAACTGATATAGATCCCAAGTCTGGTGAGGCAGATTCCGGGAAAATATGGGTTTTTGAACCCTTTTTTTTGGAGAAACTGCCTTAGTTTTCCCTAGTTTGAGATTCGGGTTGTTTCAAAATGTAGAAATTTTTACATAACTACACTGATATGGACATAAGCTATTGCGCTCAAGTCCTGTGAAACCCTGTTTTTTTAAGGCATTTCAGGTAGGTAAGAATGAATTATATTCGCTTTACCTCATTGAGTGCAAGATGTCAATTACACAAAATAAGATAATTAGCCTCCTGAGTTAGAAACTTAAGAGGCTATAAGTATATGTATCAAACTGTAAACAGGAAAAAAGCTCAGTATGAACAAATTTTTAATGGTATGGAGCAATACGGTTCACTGAGTCATGCTAAAGACAGATGCTTCAAGCTTCGGGTAAAGATTTTTTGGCTTCAGTTGCAACAGCTTCTACCTCATCATTCGCCAAAGTTTCCAATATGGATTTTGCATCTGTACCGCCTAAACGATTTAAGGCTTGTACCAGCCTATAACGCACTTGCCAATCTGGATCTGTTGCATAGGGAGCCAACAAGGGAATAGCCTGCAAGTCTCCCAATTCGCCAAAAGAACTAATGGCTGCAGTTTTGACTAAATCATTTTCTGAAGAAAGTGCCGTTTTTAGCAACTCAAAACTTCTTGGATCGTTCAACTCTCCGAGTGTAGCGATGATGCTAAATTGTACAATCCACTCGTTGCTGGTTTGGTAAAGTTGTTGTAAATCGTCAAAAGCCTCACGCAGCCCAAGAGCACCCAAACAATCTGCTGCGGCTGCTTGAACATCAGCTTCGGGATCATTGAGCAAGCGATCGCGCAATATGTTTAGAGATAAATCTAAATCTTGTTTACCCAGCGTATCCAACTGACTCACAGCTGAATACCGCACACGGGAGTTGCTATCATTTACAGCATTTTGAACCAACTCAAAACCTAGCTTTGGCTCTAATTGACGAATTTGGTTGACTGCTCGCAAGCGATCGCCTAAATCTTGAGATTCCAGCAGTTGCTTGACAGATTCAGGAGTAATACTCATTTAATTATCCTAATTTTCAAAAATGTTTTCAAAAAATAGTTATCAGTTATCACTCATCAGCTCATTTTGGCTTGATAACTGTTTAGTGTTCACTGTTTAGTGTTCACTGATCTTGACTCGCTGCCATTGCTCGAATGATGTCACCACGAGTGAGGATACCAATAACTTGGCTCTCGCTGTCAAGTACTGGTAGGCGGTGGACGTTGCGATCGTGCATGAGTTTAGCAGCTTCTGTGACTGTTTTGTCAGGATCAATAGTGATCGGGTTTTTGCTCATGACTTCGCCAACAGTTTGCCCAAGTGCTTTGTGCAAGTCACGTTCGTAATCTCCAGGATTTTCCAAATAAATGACGCTATCAAGAAACATAATGTAAGCCGGAGGGGTTACACCAGTTTGTTGCCACATTAAGTCCGTTTCTGAGATAATACCGACTAACTTCCCAGCGTCGTTCACAACTGGTAGTCCACTAATGCGTCGTTCTGCCAGGATTTTTATCGCTTCCTGTAGAGGAGTTTCTAGTTGGACGACGATTGGATCACGGCTCATGATGTCGGCAACTGTTTTAGGCATTGGCTTGCTGTCACTTTGTTATTAATCTACCTGGTTTATTGTAAAGAATTGTGGGTGTTAAGCTTATCACGTTAATACATTGTTACTTATCGGGAAGTAGGGGAAGAAGAATAATTACTCAAATTCCGTCTCACAAAAGACTTGTAACAACTCAACACAGTTAGCAATTGCTCCTAAATGCGCAATTTCGTATCCGTGGGTGTTCTGTGTCGGAAATGCCAAACACGCAGCGCGAGCAACATGACCAAATTTCATCGCAATAGAAGCATCACTACCAAAACCACTGATTGTTGCTAGCTGTACTGACATATCTAGTTGCTTGGCGCAGTGACGCAGTTGTCCATTTAACGTTTCATCGTAAATTCCATATCCATCTTGAGAAAGTATCACAGGGCTTTCCCCGTCTTCAATGGGATATTCTGATGAGAGAGGACAAATTTCCAAAGCAATCAAAGCATCTAAGCGCTGGTTTTGAGTAAAGAAAAGTGCTCCAATTGCTCCCACTTCTTCTTTTGCTGATGCGACTAGATACACATCGACTGGTGGCTGTTTTACCTTTTCGGCAAGTGCTAATAAAATAGCAACTGAAGCTTTGTTATCCAAGGTGTAACTGGCTATGTAGTCGTTTAACCGTGTTGGACGTTTTCGATGCTTGCCGACAACCATTCTGGTACCTGGTCGAATACCAGCTGCTTCCAATTCGGTTGTGGTACATTTTGTCTCTATCCAGGCATTTTCCCATTTGACAGGAGTGTCTTCCTGCTGAACTTTTTGGGGTGATTCGTGGGAAACGTGACGGGAACCAAAACTGAGAATACCGCTGAGTGTTGCGTTATCTCCCAGTAAATCTACCACTCCTTCGCCATAAACCCACGGAAATGAGCCGCCTAGCCTGCGAACTTCGACTCGACCTTTTTCGCCAACTGTTTTCACAATTGCGCCTATTTCATCTTTGTGAGCAGTAATGGCAATCTGTCTAGTGGAATCTAGCCCTTGAATTTTAGCAATGATATTGTCAGCGCGATCGCACCATACTTCCACTCCTAGTGCCGCAAATTGCTGTATCAAGAATTGGTTAATTTCTGTTTCTGCACCACTGGGAGAATGATGCATGACTAATTCCTCAATTGTGTGAAATAAGCGATCGTAGTTGCACATCGTTATTTTAAATAGGTACTTTACTCAATTAAGAACTGCTATAAATAGTAGGCAAAAGCCCAAATTTATACAATTCAACCAGCACAAATGTATCACCAACAACGCCAAAGTTTGCTTTTCACTCTTTCGGCTATACTGACTGGAGCAACTCTTTTAGCTGGAGTTGGAATCTATGTAGTGCTCAAAGGCGTGGAAAGACCAATAGCAGTACCTAACCAAACAGAAAGCACAGAAGAAGACATTACACAAGCACCTGTCGATACATTAACTCCGCCTCCAGAAGACACATTGGTTTCATCACCACAAGACACACCAGTCGTAGCAATTCAAGAACAGCCAAACGAACTAGGAAAAAACCTTGGTGGTGTTGATTGGCAAGGAAAGGACTTACGCACGATGAAGCTGCGTAATGCTAACTTAGGTGGTGCGAATCTTGCAAACACTACCTTGAGTGGTGTTGACTTGAGTGGAGCTACCTTGAGTGGTGCAAATCTTGCAAATGCTAATTTGAGTGGTGTGAATTTGAGCAGTGCTAATCTCAGTGGTGCAATTCTTGAAAATGCGAATCTGAGCAGTGCTAATCTCAGTCGCGCCGACTTGAGGGGTGCCAATCTTGATCATACTAACCTAGAGGGAGCTCTTTTGAGAGGAACTCTTCTAGAAGGTGTAAACCTGAGCAACACAATTATGCCTTAGGGAGTTGGCTCTAGGTAAGCGACTCACGTACATGATACTATGTAAGTGACGAGCATCACTTAAATAATTGATACTTATCACTTTCCCCAAATTTGTTTATCTCTTAGTTTGGGAGGGAAGACAAATCATTCTTGTATTTAGACTACAAGTACTGATTTCTTACTTGGCAGTTGTGAGGAATAACTTATGCGAGAAAAACTTTTACTAGCTGTTACTCTGACATTTGCCTTAAGTTTGTTTACAGAACTGAACTGGTTTTCTTCAGCCCGTACAGCCACAAACAGGACAAATTCTGATTTCTCAGCTTTCACTGTTACTTTACGTCGATAACAAGAATTATACGCCATAGCAACAGTGATATGACTAGGAAAATAAAAAAAATATAAAAAGATATGTCTATGGAAACACTGAGCCTTCAGGCAAAGACATTGTGACGCCAATAATGAAAAGCCGAATTTTAGCCACCAGCGTATTTTTAACGCTTATCGGCTTAAATCAGGCAGTTCTAGCAGCAAATCTGGAACATGTCAGACAGTTACTAGCAAGCAAACAGTGTCAAAACTGTGATTTAGCCGGGGCTGGTTTGGTGATGGCTGATTTATCAGGAGCGGATTTAACTAAAGCCAATCTTGCAGGTGCGAATCTCAGCCGCGTTAACTTGAGTGGTGCTAACTTGAGGGGTGCAAACTTGAGTGGTGTTGGTTTATTTGGTGCTAACCTCACGGGAGCCAATCTTAGTGGGGCAAATTTGCAGAATGCTGATTTGCGACATGCCTATTTAGTTAACGCTCAATTAGATGGTGTGAATCTTAATGGGATTAATTTCCAAGGAGCAATCGGCATACCATCGCAAATTGCTACACATGAGAAATTTTATGCTTGGGGTGTTACCGAAGCACAAAAAGGCAATCAACAGCAAGCAATTGATTATTTCAATCAGGCTATTGTCATGAACCCTGATTATGCAGGTGCTTATCTAGCTCGTGGTGTTGCTCGTTACCAAATACTTGATCGACAAGGTGCATTTCAAGACGCTCAAGTTGCTGAAAAACTGTTTAGATCCCAAAACAATAGCAGTGGAATACAAACAGCACAAGCTTTTATCAAAGAACTGCAAACACCTTACGAAACTAAGGTAAAACCTGCCAAACCTGATTTCATTGATTTTGTAGGAAGTGTTGGCTCTCTACTACTCCAGTTTTTGCCATTTTAGTGATTAGTAGTCAGTGGATAGTAGTATTTGATCAAGTACCCGCAGTATCAGCTATCAGTTATCAGTTGTTACTGTTAAGCGTTCCCTGTTGACTGCTCACTGTTTGAATGACAACTCATAACTTATGACTCATGAGTATTTCTAAAGAACTATGGCAAGCAAATCACGACATAGCCCAGGCTTGTCTTGAACATCCCTTTGTCCAAGGTATCGCTGATGGTACTCTTGAGCAGAAAAAATTTGCCTATTATGTCGGACAAGATGCTTTTTTCTTAGAAGCCTTTGCTCGTGCTTACAGCATAGCTGCAGCTAAAGCACCAGATTTCTCAGTCTTTACGACATTTCACTCCTTGGCTGATGGAGTTTTACAAGAACTGAAACTTCATGAGGGTTATGCAGCAAAGTGGGGAGTCAGTTTACATTCTGTAGAACCTGGAGTGACTACCCGTCGCTATACCGACTTTCTGTTAGCTACTGCTTGGAGTGCTGATGTAGGTTTAACTGCTGCAGCGATGTCTCCCTGTATGGGTTTATATGCTTTTTTAGGAAAACAATTAGCTGGTGATAACATTCCCAATCATCAATATGCGGATTGGATTCGTACTTATAGCGGCGCAGATTTTCAACCATTAACGCAACAATTAGAAGATTTGGTTGATTCGTATGCGAGTCGCACGACTTTGGTAGAGTCAACTTATCGTTATGCCATGTTATGTGAGCGAGACTTTTTTCAAGCAGCATGGGAATGTTTATAAATCGCCGCTTATGTTTGCTTCTCTGATTTGTGAAAATTACTTTTTCACTGAACTGCACCAGGCGCAGAGTACGCACCACCAGAAGAATAAAGAGAGATTTTCACGTCCCTTGTAGCGTACACGTAGGGCTTATGATTTAAGACTGCCATATCACATCTAGCTTCCTCTGTGAAGAATCAAGTTAACTGCGTCGTGGTTGGAATTATATATGAAGTGTAAGAGAACTACACTCATTAAGTCAAAAAACTTGACAAACAATAATGAACACAAATTGTCTAATATACAACTTTAATTGGTGGTAGTGTTTACGCCCTAACAAACTATTATTTGTGAGTTGTTTACCAATGACTTAGTTTGGATTATCATCATGATATTTTATCTATTAATGAGAGAATTTTTCACAACTCGACTTGATCACACAATTCACTCAACTTAGTCTGTTCTTTGAGGCACACTGCATGCAAGAAGTATTGTTAAATCGTGCAATGAGCGTTGATGATTTGTTGAAACGCTATCAGACAGGAGAAAGAAATTTCAAAGGTATAAACCTGATAGGTGGTTACCTAAATGGAGTCAATCTCAGCGGAGCAAGTTTAAAAGGAGCTTCTTTAAGTGAAGTTGATTTGAGTAAAGCTAATTTGGTTGGGGTTGACTTGACAGAAGCATCTTTAGTGAGAGCTAACCTTACGGGGGCTAACCTCACTGAAGCCAATCTGAGTGGAGCAAATCTTCATGAAGCAAAGCTCACAGGAGCTATCCTTGATGGAGCAGTCTTGAAAATGGCAGACTTGATAGATGCAGATTTCACCGCTGCAAATCTAGAGGGAGCTAATCTGTACGGGGCACACATGATGGGTACTCTGTTGCAGGGTGCGATTATGCCAGATGGTAAAATCAATAATTAGCTACCGTAGCTATCATATTTCGATAAACGCGTGAACGTCGGCTCTAAAGTATCTGATATGTTGAGATAATTACAAAGGAAATGTGCCAAGAGAAAGATGACGGCGCAAGGAAATTATCAAAATGTCAGAGAATTTAAGAAGCCAAGTTGTAACGCAAGGAGTGCAGCGATTGCCTACGGCAGAGCTACGCTTAACGCCTAAGTGATCAATGCTGCGTGCCGTTTGCCGTTGGTTTTTAAGATGAGGATTTCTCCAAAGCTATTGTTGGTATAGCCAATGGCTATAGTACTATTACCCCCTGCAATATGGGGATCAACAAATTAGCACTCCATAGCAGAAATTGGCGTCAAAAATGCCAAGGCAATGACGCAAATGTTCGGCACAATTACCATCAGCGATGGCGTTTCTATGGGAACTGAAGGGATGAAATATTCCTTGGTTTCACGGGAAGTCATCGCTGATTCAATATAAACCGCTTTTGTGCGATTTAAAACCTAGTGGTCGATATCTCGCTACAGATTTACACAAAGTGGGTGGTATCCCTCAAGTGTAGATCACGTTGCGCCAGAAGCAGCAGTTGGGGGCGCGGCGATCGCTCTTGTTAAAGAAGGCGATACCATCACCATTGATGCCCATGCTCGTTCACTACATTTACATATATCTGACGAAAAACTAGCCCATCGTCGTGCCAATTGCCAGCCACTTCCACCCCGTTACATCAGAGGTGTGCTGGTAAAGTATACCAAGTTGGTATCTTCCAGCAGTCTAAGTGCACTAACGGATTTTAATTTATTTTAATTTTTACATCCGTACACCGGGCTTGAGCCACTTTCTGTAGCTGAGGATGGACATGATCATTGTCAGCAACAAAAGAGGCGTTAAGGTTGATGACTCTGGTATACGCTGTACTGGAGGTGGTGGAGTTACACCGCCCCCTGGAGGAGTTACACCGCCCCCTGGAGGAGTTACACCGCCCCCTGGAGGAGTTACACCGCCGCCCGGAGGAGTTACACCGCCCCCTGGAGGAGTTACACCGCCACCGCCAGGAGGAGTTTGAGCTACATTTCTTGAGGAATTATCATCTCCACCACCCAAAAGAAAAGGTAGAAGAATTAATGGAATACCAGCGAGTGCCCAGTATGGGAAACCCGCACCTCCGGCTCGTGTGACAACATCTGCTTCAGGAATAGGAGCAAATTCTTGACTAATCACGTCTCCCCCAGGCAATATTGGAACTCCCCCTGCAACGACGTCTCCTGGAACACCTTGCCCAGCAATCTGGTCAAACTCTGGAGGAATACCAGCATTTGGACGATTGAACGGACCTCCTTCTGGAGAGTATGGTGAGGAGAGGACATTAAGAAGCCTTCCTTCTAGTTGCTCCTCATTGCCACTATTCAGCGCACGCAACCCTTGAGAGACATTATTCACATAATATTGCTTGACCTCTGGTGGCAAATCTTGAGCCTGAATCTGCTGCTTCCAATTGGGAATTTTTGCGACCTCTTGCAACAGCAAACGCCCATAAGAGTATTTTAGGTTCAATAACCCACTGCGAGGATCAAGCGAGTTTCCAGATCCTTCGGGTGCCCAGTAAAAGTTCTTGGTAACCTGTCCCAAACCTGCTTGGGGTGTCCGACCAACTGTTTGCCCAAGAGTATACCGATACCCATCCATAATATAAGGACTGTCGTTTTGCCAGAATGAGGTATACGGTATCTTTTCAAGATTAGGATTATTTCCGTAGAAAGAGGCAAAATTTTGAAAGTTTTGCTGCCCTCCAGCGGCTCGGGTCAAGAGGTCATTGTAACTAGGTCCGTTATTAGATTCCACTAATTGCTGTAGTACTGCTCCAGACTTATTACAAGCAGCACCAAATCCCACGTCACATCCAGGAATGACTCGCATTTTACTCAAATCCTGGCCGGAGAGTTGATACCGGAGATAATTTGACTCTAGTCCTGGCTGGACACCGTAATTGCCAATACTGAGCTGAGCCAAAGCCTGTTGAGGCCCACTCAGTATTGCCGCCATATAGGATGAGAACGCGATAAGACTTTTTGTAATACGAGATTTAAACAAGATGAACCTCCTGTTAATAAGGCAATAGGGGACTGAGGAAAAACCAATTTCTAATTCAAAAAGATTATTTGAGAGAGTTTTTTTAATTTCGTTTTGAATGTTGAATGTTTCTACACTCTCCCTCCATGGGATTTCGCCTGAGAAACCGGAGAAGAATCTAAATTTTGAGGCGAGTTGATGTTAATCGTGATTGCTGTGCCCTGAAGTTGTCCTGTAATGGGCTGATATAGCACAAATCCACGGCTTGCTACATCAAAAAGATACCCTCGACCTGACGCAGGCACTTTTCCTTGCTTGACGAGAGTTATAAAGGATTCTAAATACCTTTGGATACCTTGACGATCCCCTTGATTTGTATTCGTATAGTTTGAAATCAGGCTCATGAACAAGTCCAAGCTGCGAACATCCTGTCCCTCGCTCAGAGTGCCATTTTCTAGAAAGGAACTAGCCACAAGCGCTCCATTGACTTGTTGCACTTTGAACAAAGTGTAATAGCGCTTCTGTTTTGTTTGATCTTTGACATAACAAACCCAGGAACCATCTGGCTTCTGTGTAAAACCTGCCTTTGCAAGGTTATAAAATGGAGAAGGGCTTTGCTTATCTACTGCTGAAGGCGGTAATTTCTCGCCCCTATCGGAAGAACAAATATTTTGTTGTGTTGTTGTCTGTTTGGGAGTTGTTGGAGTTTCCAACGCTCCTGCAACAGATGGTATGGCTGCTAACGCAAACACAGACAGGCTGAATACACTCAGCGAACGGGTAATGACATTCATGGGGTTTGTGACAGTGTATAGCTCAAAAAAAGTGTTCCCTAGTTAAAAATAGGCAATATAAGACTTTTTGCTAAAGTGTCATACTCATAACATTTCAAATGCTAGGGTAGACAAGGTTGTAGATCTTCACATGGAAGACGATTATCTTAATTATCTGTGTAACAGTATGTTTTTATTATGTTAGTAAAGACAAAATTTACTAATTTGCATGAATTAGCAGAAATTGCTTATTAGCAGGTTAAAAGATTTTACTAAGGCATATGAGTTTGGTAAAAGACTGGGGTATGTGTTTCTTGTATTTTGACGTAAAAGCTAAGGTTGGTGTTCCCTAAAAAAAACTCCTCGCTTAAGTACATGGGTATTGTGTTTACAACCGCTTAACGCTTGCTATTTCAAATCATCTCTTCTTAATTTGTAACAAATAGTACTTGTTCTTAGCTTCTAACCTAGGAATGATAATTCATTATCATTAAAAAAAGAATTGTAATTTTTTTGTCTCAGTAGAGAATTCAATCTGTTTAAAGATATACTGCACTAATTCTTGAGACTACTCAATGATTTCACGAGACTGTGACAATAATCTTACGAGTAAAGATTAAGTACAAAGACAAACAGCTATTATCAATGCACTTCTATCTAGGGATAGAACACATTATCCCCTAAAGTTTACAATGAACCGGATAAATTTTTGCTTACATAGAATCAAGTTCATCAATTCATCATCTTGCTTTCAGTGTCCGTTGTGAAATACTCTATGACACTTCTAGTCGAACTCTATAAAGATATCAGTCTAGGCTTTCACCAGACGAAAGATTTTCTTAACCACAGCGTTAACTCTTTAACGACATCAGCACAAGAGATTGGCGAGTCTTGGCAGCAAAGAGCATCTCAAGCAACTAATCGCACTGTTGATACAGTGACGACAACCCTTGAGCAAGCTAAAGTTTCTGTTGAACAAACATTCCAATCAGCAGAGCAAGTCAAAAATACAACAACGGTGGCTGTTCAAACAGCTATTTCTTCTGCTATGAGTGATTGGTTTGAGCAACATCCTACACTTTTGCGGCTGGTTCAAATTCTTGGTTGGGCGGCTAACCACCCAATCATCAGTTTAGTGGTTCTGCTTTTTGCCCTTGCTGTTACTTGGAGCGTGATCAAAGCAATTGGTCGTATCGTTGAGTCAGCCAGTTTATCAGTTTTGCAAGTTCCTTTGAAATTACTCCAAGCTCTTGCAAAGCTCAGCTTTGTATCATTTACCAAACTTGGTAACTTGGCCTTTAAGCAACTGAGCGATAGGAAAACCACTGATATTATACCAACTGTACTACCTACAATCTCTCCACAAATTCACAAAGATAAGCAACAAAGATTGGTAGAGATTTCTACTCGACTAGAGGAAATTCAACAAGAACAAAATCACCTTTTACAAGAAGCCACAGAGCTTTTGGCTTCAGAAAAAATTGATACAGAAGCACAAATGCAGCACTATATCAAATAAAGGGTGGCAAATAACAATTCAAAATGGACTGCTTGCTTGCACTCTACAAAATTTCAAATGAAAGATATTTTCAATTTGAAGATTTAAACCCCAAGTAAAACTGAGTAGCGACAGGGTGGGGTGAGGCAGCGCTGCCGGGGCATACCCTCAACACTTTTATACTGAAAATTTATAAATATATTTAAAAACTTGATTTTCGGAGAGCAAAATTAATTAGTTAATGAATAACACATTTTCGACACAAATCGGAAAAAAATTGTCAAAAGTTCATAATATTTAAATTTTTGCTATTTTTATAAGCAGGTGAGAGACACATGGACGAGAATTTCGTCCATCTCCATAGTGGCTTTTTGGCAAAGCGGAGCTCTATTGGCAGAGAGTTTGCACATTTTTTCCTGCCAGTATACCTGAGCCGGGAAAAAATTTGTGAAAAAACAATACAGAAGATAGAGTCAAAATTCCGCAATCACACTATGGTAAAAAACTAAGCCGATGAAAATAAATTGAAGAAGAGGTAGATCGCAATGAATCCAGAAAATAAGATATCGCCAGCTTTCGAGCCATTTCTTGCCGAGATGGGGCAAGATGACAAGCGCGATGCGATTGTGATCTACAAAGCGCCACCAGTTGAAGGTTTGCCGCCACGAGGTCGTTTGCGTGAACTAAAAAATAGGTTGGTTGAGGTTCAAAAGCGGGCTGCTAATCAAGCAGCGGCAAAGCTTTTTGATGAGTACCACGAAGCAAGTCAAGACATGGGATATCAAAATGAACCTCTAGAGGTTTCTACTATCGGTTCTGGCGCAATGCCAATGGCGACAGTTGAAGTGACTGCCAAGACGCTAGAAGCCCTGGTGGAACAACCTAATGTGGTTGCTATTCTGCCAAATCAAAAAATTCATCTCATCCAACCCCGGAAAGTCGAGTATTCTGAGTTATTCACCGAGGAAAACAAAGATAACGTCACTTGGGGATTAAAACAGCTTGAAATTCCTAAATTATGGGAGACAACCACCGGCGAGAACATCAATGTGGCGGTACTAGATACAGGGGTGTATGCTGCCCATCCAGCACTCGAAAAACGAGTCAAAGAGTTTGTGGTCATTGATCCACTTGGTCGGCGGATTAATGCCAACCCAGCTTTTGACTCTGGACAGCATGGGACTCATGTTTGTGGGACGATCGCTGGAGGTAAAACCCCAAAAGGTCTCTCTATTGGCGTTGCGCCGCAAGCTAATTTGCTAGTTGGTGGTGTTCTGATCGGAGATACGACTTTACGAACCTTATTGGAAGGTATTTCTTGGGCGATCGAAAAAGGGGCTGATATTATCAACATGTCCCTTGGTTTAAGTTACTACGAACCTTTGTTTGCTGAGGTACTTGACATATTGGTGATGCAGTATGGTATTTTACCTGTAGTCGCGATCGGCAACGAAAACCACGGTAACACTAGCTCACCTGGCAATGCTTATAATGCCTTCAGTGTGGGTGCAATAGAAAAACTGCCATTAGACAAGGTTGATGTCGCATTCTTTAGTAGCGGAGCGAGTCTGGTGTTTCCAGGAGACGCTCCAAACGTTTTGGTAACAAAGCCAGATGTTGTTGCCCCAGGTGCTCAAATCTACTCCTGCATACCGCCGACGAGAACACCTCACGGAACCTACGAATACAACTATATGGATGGCACTTCTATGGCAACTCCCCATGTTGCAGGCGTTGCGGCTTTACTGATGGCAGCTAAGCCAACAGCAACTGTAACAGATATCATGAATGTACTCAAGGAAACGGCAAAACATCCAGGGGGATCAGGTCGTCGTCCTGACAATAGGTGGGGTTGGGGTTTACTCCAACCTTGGGAAGCTTTGAGTGCTCTTAGTTGAGGACTATCAGGGAAGTGCATCATGTATCATAATGGCAAAAACAAGATTAGTTCTGAGTTTGCATGTCGGCTAAATAATCTAGCGCCTCAACAGAAGGTTAGCGTTATTGTATTTTTAAAGCTAGAAAATTTAGATAAGCCGATAAGCTTGCGGCAGTCACGTGCTGAACGCAAAGCAGCGATGGAAGGGATACGCAACTCAGCCAAGCAAGCTCTAGATTACATACGGAAAATTATACAGGACTTTGGAGGCACACAGTTAGCCGAAAGTCCTGATGTTTTAGGGACAATTCCTGTTGAAATTTCTGCGGCTGGTGTCGAAGCTCTTGCTGCGTCTGATGCAGTCAAAGCCGTGGTAGAGGAACAGGATCTTATCCCAGCAAACACTACCAACAGATTCTACATTTAAGGTTGTGAGTGTTATAAAAAGGAATTCCTGTTTTGCTGAGTACTTGTAGCAAGTGGCTTAAGCATTAGTTTTTATTATAAGCCCTAGGACAAGTTTTGAAAGCGAGCAGGGGAGAATTTGGTAATAATTTCGTCTTTCATTCCAAAAACCCAATTAGCAAAACGTTGTGCCAGAGGAGGCACAATCACAAGGGGATTGCTAAAACCAGAAAAAACGTGAACACTTTCGTGCTCTGGGATGAGGCCAATCAAGGGAAGTGCATCATTACTGAATGACACCAAACAATTATGCCAAGTTCCCGGTAATTTGTTTAATTTTGGCAAAGTTTTTCCGATGCTTGCTCTTAACTCAGCTTCGCTTTGCTTGGAGTCAACATTGGTGTGAGGATCTGTGATGGCGCGGCTGATTTGACCAAGGCGAATACTACCATCTCGAAATTGAACTGCGCCTGCATCTAAGATAGGTGGTACTAGCTCAAGACCTGATTCATTCCACAATTCGTCATTTTTAGTGGAATCTGCTTCTAATTGGAATCTTTTTAGATTTACTGGCATGACTATGGTACGCAGTTGTATATCTACAGGCGGAGTTTCAATCATTTCTGCGTGAGTGAAATATAGCTTGATAGAAATGCCTGATGATTTGAGGATCTGTCGGCTCAATCCACCAGCACACACTACTGTATTAGCAGTGTTGTATGTTTCTTTTGTTGTTGTCACTGCTTTTGGCAGTATTTTCACAACTTGGGTAATCGCCATTTCACCGCCTGCACGCAAAAAGGCGTTAATGTAAGCTTGGGTGCTTTTTCCAGGATGGATGTGACCGTGTTTGACAGTTAAAGCAGCCGCTATAGCCTCCTGATTCAACAGAGGTTCTAATTCACAGGCTTCCTTCAAACTAAGCAATTTGGGAGGGATCGCAAAACGAGTATAGGACGCCGCTGCGCTTGCTGGATCTGTATCGGCAGAAATCGTCAACAATAAATCTAGTTCGCGGAACTCAGTATCAGCGTCCAACTCTTGTGACAGAATGCGGTGACGTGCGATACCTTCGTCGCACAATTGGCGAGTGAGTGGAGTGGTACCAGACCAAAAAGCTAAACCACCATAACTATAACGAGTTGCATTGTGTGGTGTTGCATACTGTTCTAGTAAAAGCACTTTGCAGCCTTTATTTACCAGTTCGTAGGCGAGTGCAGCACCCGTAATACCAGCACCAACAACAATCCAGTCGTAGGTTTTCATTGAATATTTTTATTAAGAGCCTTAAAAGATATTCTCTGTGTTTAGTGGTACTCCAACTCCAACCAATTTAATTATGAGATTATTATGCTATCGCAATTATTTGCCAACACTCACCTTCATAGTCTTTCTATCTGAAGAACGATTTGAAGTCGCATTTTGACGTCTTGCTTGGGTAGGAACGCTCAGTAACTTAGGCTTCGTTGAGCTTAAAGTTAAGGTAGGTGAAGGTTCAGGTGCGGCGACTCTGGCTTGACCTTTTCTGAAAACTATTAAAGTGATATTTGCTTGATTCTTAAAAGAGCGTTTTACAGAACCACGAACAAAAGTACTAGCAAATTTTTGACTTCCGGCAAAATTAGAATCTTTCAATTCAGAGGTGATTGTCACATTTTCGTTTTTCTTGCTTGTCAAAAAGTTATCATTCCCGGACGTGTTTAAACTTGCAGATAGAGAAAAGAACACTAAAGGTTTTTTTCCAATACTATCTGGGTTGGATAATAAATTGGCAAGATAGTCTGGAAGAGTTTGTTTCGGTATATCAGAAGTATCATATAAAAAGAAGGAAACTTCTCTAATAACGCTAACATTCTCTATATTTTGTGAAGCATTTATTAAGGTTTCTAAATCTAAGGCAGATGTAAAATTGAAAGAGAAAGTATTTCCTGCGTTTATCAAGAAATTACCAACAATAGTTGCATTAGTTTCTGCGAATCCAAAATAATCTCTATTTTCACCCGAAGCTGAACTAGTTGCAAAAGTCGATACTACTGTATCGTCAGTTTCTACGACTGCATTATTGTAAACAGTCGCTGTACCACCATCCGCATGAGCTGAGGTATCAGCCTGATTATTACTATTGACAGTGGAAAAGCTTTGACTCAAGTTTGTTAAAAAGAAATCTCCATAAGAAAGAGCAGAAGTCGCCGCCTGAGTAGGTGACACGGAGGGTTCAGAAGTAATTGTGTTTGGAGTAGCCATGAAAAAACCTCTTTGCAAATTTTTAGTATAGATCTTGACGTCATTTATATCTACAATTTAACCACTATTATTCCAGAAGAGTCCTTTAATTTTTTTGCTCGCGATCTACCTTTATGAACTATAGCTAGTAATCCCAAAAATAATAGTAAAGCTAAACTCGTTGAAGGTTCAGGTGCTGTCACTCTTGCCTGACTTCTCCTAGTCACAATCAAAGTAAGATTTGCTTGTTTTTCAAAATAGCGTTGGAAAAAGCCCTCATACTCAACTAAAGTGTGTTCTTCATTTCCTTCAACATCAGTTTTTTTATAATTTTCGGTTAAAGTAATATCTGAACTATTCTGATAGTTTAGATAATCATTTCCAAGAGTATTGATATTTCCAACAAGAGAAAAGAAAGAAAGCGGACTTTTATTGATGCTGTCTGGATTGTCTAATAAATCAATAAGAAGATCAGAAAGAGTTTCTTCTGGTATGTCTGAAGTATCGAACAGATAAAAGGCAATATCCCCTTTTGCTTGAGCATTTTCTACTGGAGATGCATCTATTTGTGTCCCTAGATTTAGAAAAGAGGAGAAATTGAAAGAAAAGGTTTTACCAGCATCTATATCAAAATTAGCAACAATTTCCGAATCACTTTGTACAAGTCCTGTGTAGTTTATACCTTCACCACTCACTGTACTAGCAACATCAGTAAATGCTCTTAGTGGAGAATTTGACGTTTCTACGGTTAGATAATTTTCCAAGCTTACAAAACTGTTCTTACCCATAGCAAGACCTTCAGTCTCACCATGATTGCGGCTGTTAAATTCTGTGGAAAGAATTCCATTGAAATCTGTCAAACTTAATTCTCCATCAGAAAAAGCAAAAGTAGCAGCTTGACAGGGTGAGGTGAAAAGCACAGAAGTCGCTACCAAGGGGGTAAACAGTAGCCTAAACCGCTTGGCAAATCTCAGATATTGCTTCATAAAATCCTCTTAATATTTAGTTTGCTTCTCTGTGTTGCGAGACTCTTGATAAGAGATACAAAAGGAGCGATCGCGATTCCGTAATTCTCAGGCTACTTTTACGAAAGCTACATAAAATCTATCTATGTATCAAAAAATGATAAAAAGATATTCACCCGATCCCTGTGCATGAAGCATAAGTGATATTTTGTACTATGATTAGAGTAAAATTACTAGAATTTTTGACCAAAAATTTATCAACGCTTAATAAAAATTTACAATTTAACTCAAAAAAATACCGCAAATATACAGTAAAGTTTTGTCATAAGCAGGTGTTGTCATCTTTTGTATTTTGTAAGACAAAACATGAGACTGTGATAAATAAAGCAATACTTGGTGAAATGATTACTATAGAAATTACGAATAACAGCTTATTTGCATTATTGCTCTAAATAGATTTATCATAATTAAGCACTTGCGGTAATTACTCATAAAGTAGTTAGCAAGTTCACTAAAGAAGACTCTTTTCATAAGGATTCATGAAAGCGAGGCAAGTAACATAGTGTTGCAAAGTTTGCCTTGATTTTATTTAATCTTTATTTTTCCATATCGCAGTCTAAATTTCTCTATTTAAGTGTGTGGGGGTTGCCATGAGAAGATTTTTACTAGCTTCTGTTAGCGGAGCCAGCTTTCTATGTTTAATTGCTAGACCATTATCTGCACAAGTAATACCGAATCCAGATATTGCTAATAACACATATATAATCAATGATGCAGCGGAACAATTACCAGATAATAACAGTACTTTCATTGAAGTTAAAAGTAAGATTCATTCTATAAAAAAACGTAGTCAGATTCAGGAAAAATTCATTGTATCTGCGGATAGCAAACAACAAAACTCATTTGCTTTGAATCAGAAGCAGGAAAGCAACAATTTAGGGCTAACTGCAAAATTTCCAAATCGAGTCCCCGCATCAAATGTGATAGCACAAGTGACATCCGTATCCCAATTATCTGATGTACAGCCTACGGACTGGGCGTTTCAAGCACTGCAATCCCTGGTTGAGCGTTACGGTTGTATTGCTGGGTATCCGAATGGTACTTATCGAGGCAATCGCGCGATGACTCGCTATGAATTTGCTGCTGGCTTAAATGCCTGTCTCAATCGAGTCAACGAACTTGTTGCCACAGCGACTGCTGATTTGGTAAAAAGAGAGGATTTAGCCACCTTGCAGAGACTGCAACAAGAATTCACAGCAGAACTTGCGACACTGCGAGGTCGGGTAGATGTTGTAGAAGCTCGCACAGCAGAGTTGCAGGCAAATCAGTTTTCCACAACAACTAAACTAAGTGGTGAAGCTATTATTGCAGCTATTGGTGCTACAGGAGGCGCTCCTGGTAGGAATGATCCAAATATTATCCTGACAAATAGAGTGCGGTTGAATCTCAACACCAGTTTTACAGGCAAAGACTTACTGATTACTGGTTTGCAAGCTCATAACTTTTTAGGTGGTTTGGATGGTCGCGGTAGCCTTCAAGAATCTTTGGGATTAGCTCCGTCAGGATTTAGTGCCAGTAGCGCTCGTGTCAGTTTTGAACCGCAATTTCCTGGCGTCGATCCTAAAACTTTGTCGAGCACTGGTAGCAATGACGTTGAGCTTTACAAGCTGGTTTATATCTTTCCCATTGCTAAAAAATTAACTTTGTTTGCTGGAACTGCAGTGGAATCATCGGATGCCTTTGGTAGCATCATACCTTTTTATGGTGAAGGACAAGAAGCGATTTCTCGCTTTGCAGGTTTGAACCCCGTGGTGCGTGTCTCCGGTGGTACTTCGGGTACTGGTTTGGCATCGGCTGCAGGATTTATCTTTGACATATCAAAGCAGTTTGATGTAAGAGCTTTTTATGCGAGCGCAAATGCCAATATTCCTACTTCTGCTGCGGATGTTCCGGGTCTGCCGGGAGTTTCTAACACACCTTTGGGAGCAGGTGTGTTTGGAGGTAGTAGTATCGTGGCGACACAATTAACCTTTAGACCAAGTAGTTCCCTGGATATTGCTTTCAACTATGCCCACAGTTATCACGAAATCAACATCCTGGGTACAGGATTAAGCAGTAGTGATTTCGGTGCTTTGGCTGGTGTTTCATTGGGAACACCAGTTGAACTAAACTCTTTTGGCGGTACAGTAACTTGGCGTTTATCTCCAAAAGTTGCTTTATCTGGCTACGGTGCAGCAATGTTTGTTGATGATTCTTCGGGTCGTGTTGATGCTTCTACCACCTTCACAAGTTGGATGGCGGGATTGCACTTCAATGATTTATTCAAACCAGGAAACAATGCGGGGATTCTTTTTGGACAGCCACTTTATCGGACTTCTGCAGATGGTGATGCTAGACTGACTCCTGCTGGTGAGCGGCGGGCGGTTCCTTATCATTTAGAAGCTTACTATCGTTTTAAAGTCAGTGATAATATCAGCATTACTCCAGGAGCATTTGTCCTGTTTAATCCCGAAGGCAACAGTAGAAATGACACAACAACTGTAGGCGTACTCCGCACCACTTTCACCTTTTAACGCATTTGGACGGAATTCCCCATACAGGAGTGCGGTGGGCGAGGTTGCGCCCTCAATCAAGGGGACTCAATGTCCCTTTGATTGACAGTCTACAATGAGTGTACCTAACGTGGCAACGACGGATGAAACGGGAAGCCCTGAACACGAATAAGACCGTCCTTATGCTAGTTGGAAACGGGGGAAGCCCCATCTTCAACCGTTCGCGCAGCCTGCCGTCAGGCATAGGTAAGATGGGGTACTTCACAGGAATTCAGAACGCACAACTCATAATTAGAATTTCTTCTGAGTTGTGCGCTCTGTATGCCTTTAGCTTCTTCGCCGTAAGGGTTAGTAACTGTAACTAAAATGGAAGCTTGAATATAGCTCGTAAAGTAATCCCAAACTTTATGGATGGGATAGTGGGATTGCCGTTTATCCCTGTAGTTTTAGCACTTTGGACTAAGACTACAAACGTAAATGTCTATTTTTGACTACTTGTGAGTAGCTTTGTACAGATTTTTATGAGCGGTACGCAAATAATTTATCTGTACTTATAGCAGGGAACACTTCCATCCTGAGTCCTGTGTCCTCCGGACACGCTCCGCGAACGGACTGCGCTTGCGCTTACGATAAAGCTCAGGGCAACGCAAGCTCCCTGAGTCCTGTGTCCTCCGGACACGCTTCGCGAACGGACTGCGCTTGCGCTTACGACAAGCTCAGGGCGGCGCAGTGCATTGCGCTTAACGCTTAACGCTTAACTGATTAAAGGTTGAAGAAACCCAATAATGCTTAATCTACGACCACGACGCGTTGTTTGTTCTAGGCGCTTTTGCTCTCCTCGTTGGTAATAGGTATAACCAGGTTCGCTCCATGCACAAAACCCTGATTCATCCAAATACTTTAGGTCTATTTCTCCAGTTGCAGCATATCTAAGTCTGCTTGCTTTATTTCTCTGATTTTTGGGTCTTGTTTCCCTTTATGACAATTTCAAACCTCTTTTCCAAATGATCCCCTTTTTTTAAGCACCCGTCTTAATCTGTCGGGACTCAATTTAATAGAGCGTTAAGCGTAGCTCTGCCGTAGGCAATCGCTTTCTAACTTTTGGGCTAACTGAAGACTGTTATATGTACGTGGTTCCCTTTTAAGGCATTCTTCCAAAAAAACTATGTCCTCTTCCTTGTACTTCGATTTCCCACCTCTACCTGGCAATTCCCAAAGTCCTTGTATACCAAGCTTTTTCCATTTGTGTAAAACGTCTCTAACTGTTTGTGTATCCCAGTTAAAGTGAGCAGCAATCTTTTCTACATAAGCGCCGTGTGCATTTAACCTGATTACGTCTGCTCGTTCTTTGACTTTGTGTGGTACATCCGCAGTTCTCAGATTTAACAGGGTTTTATCTTCCTCACGAGTTAGAAATACCCTTAAACGAGCGCCCATATCTCAATCACCTCGGTAGATGCATTCTCCGTATTTACTTATCTTTACATAGTTTGGTTTTTTCACGCCTACTTACTTATCTGTGGTTTGACTTTCATAAATTTGACTTTTGCAAGAAGTTTCTTCAACAACCGCTCAAGAGCTACTTGAATGTTCAACGTTTTGCTAACGCCCCTCACAGTGGCAAAATTCGTGTAGAATTGGCACCAGCATTAGAAACACTCTACAAGCTAGCAGCAGCAGAGCAGTCATTTGACTTGGTGTCCATTGATGCTAAAAAAACTGAATATGTGCAGTACTTTAAAATACTGATAGACGACAATTTGTTGTCTGCCAACAGATTGATCTGTGTGGACAACACGTTGCTTCAGGGCAAGTTTACTTGCGACCACAGGAGCAAGTCAAAAATGGGGAGGCGATGATCGCATTTCCCTTCAACTGCATCGTCGTCTAAACAAGGGAAGGAGCGCATCTGTTTGTCCGCTTAACCTCTGAACTGCATCGTCGTCTAAACAAGGGAAGGAGCGCATCTGTTTGTCCGCTTAACCTCTGACTCGCCACCAGCTACTGGTTCCACTATCATGTCACAATTACAACTATGAGAGAGCAGATTTTTGCAATCTTCCGAAACTTGGGCACTCTTGCATTACTGGCGATCGCATTTCCCTTTAACTGCACCGTCGTACTCGCATCGCTGCTGTGGAATTTTTTCAGCCGACGGTTCAGCAAACAAGTGGTTTTGAACGAGAATCCGAGAAATATCTTGATCGGTGGTGGTAGAATGACCAAAACCCTTCAACTGGCGCGATCATTTCACGCTGCTGGGCATCGAGTTATTTTATTTGATCTCGACCAATACTGGTTCAGTGGTTATCGATTTTCCAACTCTGTGGCTGGCTTTTACACAGTTCCTGACTCGCAAGAAGACTTAGAAGCTTATACTCAAGCCGTGCGTGCGATCGCCAAAAAAGAAAACATAGACTTTTTTGTCCCGGTAGGCATTTTTGCTGCCAGCTACTTCGACTCCGAGGGTAAGCCAGTGTTATCAGGCTATTGCGAGAATTTCCACTTCGATGCTGATACGATGAGTATGCTGGATAACAAGTTTACGTTTGCAGAAAAAGCACGCTCACTCTCGCTATCTGTCCCGAAAACCTTCTTAATTACAGATCCCGAACAAGTTCTTAAATTCGACTTTTCTAACGAAAAGCGCAAATACATTCTCAAAAGTATTGTCTATGACTCTGTTTTACGCTTAGATCTGACTAAGCTACCAATGGATTCTCCCGAAAAAATGGCGCTTTTTGTTAAAAATAAGCCAATTAGTAAAGATAACCCTTGGATATTGCAAGAGTTTATTCCCGGAACAGAATACTGTACTCACGATACAGTGAGAAACGGTGAATTAACAGTACACTGCTGCTGTGAATCATCTGCTTTTCAAGTCAATTACGAAAACGTTGAACACCCACAAATTCAAGAGTGGGTGAGTCATTTTGTCAAAGAATTACAACTGACTGGACAACTTTGTTTTGACTTCATTCAGGCGGAAGATGGGACGATTTATGCGATCGAGTGCAACGCTCGCGCTCACTCTGCGATTACAATGTATTACAACCATCCAGGTTTTGCGGATGCCTATCTTAGTAAAGTGCCTCCAGCTGAACCTCTCCAACCCCTGAGTGATAGTAAACCTACTTATTGGCTTTATCACGAACTTTGGAGACTTAATGAAATTAGATCGTTAAAGCAGTTGCAAATGTGGTTTAAAAATATTTGGCGAGGAAAGGATGCAATCTTTGAAGTTAACGACCCACTACCGTTCTTAATGGTACATCACTGGCACATTCCTTTACTATTACTTGATAGTTTGCGCTCCCTAAGAACTTGGGTGAGGATTGATTTCAACATCGGGAAACTCATACAGTTTGGAGAAGACGTAAGATATAAAACCTCTACCTCTGCAACCCCTAAGTGATAGTAAGCCTGTCTTGAAAATAAGGAGGGAAGGAGTGAACGCAGTTCATCACGATTGACTTGAAAATAGAACTTAGAGCTATCTCCTCCGGAGACGCTACGCGAACGACAAGGCTCAGCTACCAAACTCAGAACTCAGAAGAAAAGAGAAATTTTCATATGTCCTGGTGTACGCAGCTCATGATAGCTACTTATTGGCTTGATCACAAATGAATAAGATACTGGCATTGAATCAAACAATCACTCTCTGTCTACTTACCGTAGTTTGTGGTTCCATTACCTGAAAATGGCTATAACTGGTGTAGCTATAAATCGCTGATGTTCGGTTGATGGCAAAAATTTTACTCACATCCAAAATAGGGTGGGGAGGCAAGGATAGGCTTTCCCACCTTACCATTGACCTGTTGCAAGTGACACAACCCCCGTTTTTCTGTCTTTTGTATTTCTCTACTCGAGCATTTCCAGGTTTCGTACCGCGCCTTGATCCGGGCTCGTCGCCAGCAGTGCATAAGCCTTGAGCGCGGGAGTCACCCGACGTTGCCGGGGTAGCTCCGGCTTCCAAGCATCTTTGCCCTTCGCTTCCATGGCAACACGACGATTGGCTAATTCCTCCGCCGATAGATCCACATTGATGGTACGATTGGGGATGTCGATCACGATGCGATCGCCATCTTGAACCAGAGCAATATTACCGCCCGCCGCCGCCTCCGGAGAGGCATGACCAATCGAGAGGCCCGAAGTACCGCCTGAGAAGCGACCGTCGGTGAATAAGGCACAAGTCTTACCCAAACCCTTGGATTTAAGGTAACTGGTCGGATAGAGCATTTCCTGCATGCCAGGTCCACCACGCGGACCTTCATAGCGAATGATCACCACGTCACCGGATTTCACTTCATCGCTGAGAATTCCTTTGACAGCGGCATCCTGACTTTCATAGATGCGCGCCCGACCTTCAAACACATGAATGCTTTCGTCTACGCCTGCCGTCTTAACAATACAACCGCGCTCAGCCAGGTTGCCATATAGCACAGCAAGTCCGCCCTGAGTGCTAAAGGCGTTTTGGACGCTGCGGATACAGCCGTTTTCCCGATCCAGGTCGAGTGAGGGCCAACGGGTCGATTGACTGAAAGCTTGCTGAGTTGGAATACCCGCAGGGCCTGCCTTGAAGAAGGTGTGGACGGCTTCGTCATCAGTACGCATGACATCCCAGTGATCGAGCGCTTCCAAGAGCGTCTTACTGTGAACCGTCGGCACCTCTGTGTGGAGTAGTCCGGCACGATCAAGTTCGCCGAGAATGCTGGGGATGCCGCCAGCACGGTGAACATCCTCGATATGATACTTGGGTGTATTAGGTGCCACCTTACAAAATTGTGGAACCTTACGCGACAGGCGGTCGATGTCGGTCAAGGTGAAATCAACACCAGCTTCATGGGCGGCGGCTAGTAAGTGCAGAATGGTGTTGGTTGAACCGCCCATGGCGATGTCCAGCATCATGGCATTTTCAAACGCTTTGAAACTGGCCACGGAGCGTGGCAGTATCGATTCATCGTCCTGCTCGTAGTAGCGACGGGTAATACTGACAATGGTTCGCGCGGCGTTGAGGAACAGATCCTTACGGTCGAAATGGGTTGCAAGCACAGTGCCGTTACCTGGCAAGGCAAGGCCAATCGCTTCGGTGAGACAGTTCATGGAGTTGGCGGTGAACATGCCAGAGCAGGAGCCACAGGTTGGGCAGGCGGAACGCTCATATTCCTCGGCAACCTCGTCGCTGATACTGTCGTCCGCAGCAACCACCATGGCGTCCACCAAGTCCAGTTTGTGTTCCGACAGCTTTGTCTTACCGGCTTCCATAGGACCGCCGGAGACGAATACTGCGGGAATGTTGAGACGTAGGGCTGCCATCAACATACCAGGGGTGATCTTGTCACAGTTGGAAATGCAGACCAGGGCATCGGCACAATGGGCGTTGACCATGTACTCGACCGAATCGGCAATGATCTCACGCGAGGGCAGACTGTAGAGCATCCCGTCATGCCCCATGGCGATGCCGTCGTCCACTGCGATGGTGTTGAATTCCTTGGCTACACCACCAGCAGCTTCAATCTCACGGCACACCAATTGGCCTAGATCCTTCAGGTGAACGTGGCCGGGTACGAATTGGGTAAAAGAGTTGGCGACCGCAATGATTGGCTTCTCGAAATCCGCAGTGTGCATTCCGGTGGCGCGCCAGAGCGCACGGGCACCCGCCATATTGCGTCCCTGGGTGGAGGTTTTGGATCGATAGGTCGGCATGGCACATCCTATTCGTCTAAGGGTTTTTAATAGTTTAGACTTTTCAATCGCATCGTCAAAGATGATTCTCGATTTGAGCAAGTGTTATTACCAATTCGAGATGGCTTGACGATCATATATGCGAGTTTAGGAAAGCTAAGAAGCAAGGGCAGAACTGCATCTGCTTGTCCCGCTTGATTTTTCCAAGTGACCAACCACTGATTCCACTATCATGTCACAATTATAAGTATGAAGGAGCAGATTTTTGTAGTTTTCCAAAACTTAGGCACTCTTGTATTACTGGCGATCGCATTTCCCTTAAACTGCATCGTCGTTTTGACTTCGCTATTGTGGAACTTTCTCAAGCAACCATTTGGCAAGTCAATTGTTGTCAACCCCAATTCCAAAAATATCTTGATCGCTGGCGCGAGAATGACGAAAACTCTTCAGCTAGCGCGTTCATTTCATGCTGCTGGGCATCGGGTGATTATAATTGACATCGAGAAATTCTGGCCAAGTGGTAATAAATATTCTAACTCTGTTGCAGGCTTTTATACCGTTCCCGATCCAAGCAAAGACTTAGAAGGCTACGTTGAAACCCTACACGCGATCGCCAAAAAAGAAAAGATCGACTTTTTTATCCCTGTAGCCATTTTTTCTGTCATCCACTACGATCACGGCAAGCGACCATTACCAGACGATGTAGAGTTTTTCCACTTCGATGCTGATGTCACGAAGATCCTGGATGACAAATTTGCCTTTGCCGAAACAGCGCGATCGTTCGGTTTATCAGTCCCCAAATCCTTCAAAATTACCGATCCTGAACAAGTCATCAACTTTGACTTTTCTCAGGAGAAGCGCAAATACATTATTAAAAGCATCCCCTACGATCAAATACGTCGCTTGAATCTCACCAAGCTACCTTGCGATACACAAGCAGAAACAGCAGCGTTTGTCAAGAGTCTGCCTATCAGTGAGGAAAACCCGTGGATTATGCAGGAATTCATCCCTGGAAAGGAATACTGCACTCACACTACCGCGCGAGATGGAGAGTCAAGAATGTACTGCTGCTGTGAGTCGTCCGCCTTTCAAGTCAACTACGAAAACGTTGATCAGCAAGAAATTATGCAATGGGCGAGTCACTTTACCAAAGAACTGGGAAAAACCGGGCAACTTTCCTTTGACTTCATCGAGGCAGAAGACGGAACTGTTTACGCGATTGAGTGTAACCCCCGTACTCACTCCGCCATTACTATGTTTTACAATCATCCAGGGGTAGCGGATGCCTATCTTGGTAAAGAACCTCTGGCTGAATCTTTGCAGCCTCTTGCTGATAGTAAGCCAACCTACTGGCTGTACCACGAAGTTTGGCGGCTGAATGAGATTAGATCGTTTAAGCAACTGCAAACTTGGGTAAGAAACATTTTGCGGGGGAAAGAAGCAATTTTTGAGGTAAGTGATCCCTTACCCTTTCTGCTCGTACATCACTGGCAGATTCCCTTACTGATTCTCGACAATTTACGAAGACTCAAAGGTTGGGTAAGAATAGATTTTAATATGGGCGAGCTGATAGAGTGAGAACGAAGAAATCCGGTATTCATTGGTTTTCCTCACCCAAGATCAAGGTAGACATTTTGTAGGTGGTAGGTTTATTCAAGAACCGTTTAATAAGTTGCCTGTAAACGGCTTAAAAGATATTCTCCTGCAAGAATAGGAGGATAAATAGGTGATTTGTCCCTTTGACAGCTTTCTAGACAAACAATTTCTGTATCGTCATTGGGATGACAGAAAAATGCCACAGAATATCTTGACTGGTTGAGTGTATCATCATTTTGAATCATCACTCGATGCTTAGTTGAGCAAAACACGTGATTTGTCCAGCGTTCCATTAAATCGCCAGTGTTGACGACGATGGTATCAGGAGTTGGTGCAGCTGCAATCCACTTTCCTGATGCTGTTCGTACTTCTAATCCCCCAACTTCATCTTGAAATAACAAGGTAATACTGCCATAGTCGGAGTGTTCACCAGCGCGAACTTGTCGTAGTTTGGGTGGCTGGGATAAAGATGGATAGTGCAGCAGCCGCAAAGTATGATTTTGCTGGTTATGGTTTGTGGCAAAAAAATCTTCTGGTAATTTTAAAGCCAAAGCGATCGCTTGCAACACATTGTTAGCAAGTTCTGTACAAGCTTGGTAAAAGTTGAGAATATGAGGGTTTTTTGCAGGAGAAGATAATTTATCTGTGACATCTATATCTGTTAACTTTTGTTTCCCAATATTAAACGCTTCTTTCAAGTCTCCTGGGTTGTTGGGGTTCAGGCGTTCTCTTTCAAAACCAACGTAACCTTGATTGCTAAATTCATCCGTCCAAGCTAACTGTTGCTTTACTGTTAAAGGTAAATCGAAGAAGTCTTTGCTTTGTTTAAGTACTTGGTGAATTAAGTCATTTGATATGTTTGTATTTTTTAAGTACATGAATCCTATTTGATGGCAAGCTTGATAGATTTGTTGAACGACAGTTTGCCTGTCTGTTGCATCACTACTAGTGAAGAGATGAAAATCAATGACTGGAATCATAACCATAATATTTTGTTATTTTTTGTTAGTTATTTGATAATGACTAATAAGTATCTTGAATTTGAAATTTTGAATTGATTGGCGGAGGAATTAAATTCGCTGAAGATTCTACAAGTAGAGGCAGAAGAACTAATAGAGAAATTTAGTTGTAAAGACGAAGAGTTACCAACTACAGAAACAATTCGGCTTAAATTGAATGATGCGCGGTTATCGCCTCACACGGGTTGCGGGTGTAGGGAAAATGCTCACATTCCTCACTAGATCTACTACAAGGGGTATGGCAAGAGTTGCTGCGGTAGGAGTGCCAAGTTGCGCTCATACCTTGCTATGATTGGCTTTTAATTTTTACTGCCTTTGAACAACAAAAATTTACGGAGTGGAGTATGGATACTCGCATACCAGAATGTATTCGTCCAATATTAGCTGATTATTTGTTGTCATTACGAACCGAACTACCTGATCTTATAGATGCTTGCTATATTCATGGATCTATTGCACTTGGTGCGTTCAACCCACACTTGAGTGACATTGACTTCATTACTATCCTCACACGACGAGCTACAGCACAAGAGGTAGAGAATCTAAAAGCCGTCCATCAAGAGCTAGAACTGATCTATCCACAGTGGAAACTAGAAGGAAGTTATTTGCAATGGGAAGACCTTGGGCGCTCGCAACAAGAAATTGCTCCCTATCCCTACTACCATGATCGCGTCCTGCGTTCTGCTGGTTATCATGATGTGAACCTGGTCACCTGGTGGGTGTTAAAACATCGAGGCATTTCCATCATTGGACTTCCATCACAAATGCTTGCATTTGCAGTAGATTGGAATCTGTTGCAAATAAAGATGAAGGAAAATTTGAACAGCTATTGGGTGAGTTGGACACGATCACCAAGTAAAGTAGCATATTTACTAACGGATAGTGGTATTCAGTGGGCTGTGCTTGGCGTTGTGCGACTCTTTTACACTTTAAGAGAGCATGATATCACCTCAAAAACGGAGGCTGGCCGATATGCATTGGTGCATCTTCCAGCAAAGTGGCATCAGCTTATCCAAGAAGCAATCAATCTCCGCGAAATTCGGCACGGCTCCTCCTATCGCAGCAAAGTGAGTCGGGCTGTTGAGGCAGTACGCTTCTTACGCTATGTAATTAATGTATGTAACGAACAGGCATCTTAAAAAGAAAACGGCTAGTGGGCGTTATTGGTTGGGTTTTAAGAGATAGAAGTTCCCAGTTTTATTAGTGTCGGAACAATTTCAAAAATTTGGTGCTGAATTTTAGAACTTTCAAGCACTAAAACTCAATTATAAAGGGAAAAGTTCCGGCTCCAAAACTCTTTACAGAACTTCCGAATTAAACATGGCACCGCGTGTCAGCAACTCTTGCATTGGGCGTACAACCGGGGATTAAGAATAGCTATAGTTCTCAAGCCTAATTAAGAAACCCAGTTTCTTGAAGAAACCGGGTTTATAATTACTTCAATTTCACAAAATCACACATTAAAGCGGAACAACATCACATCGCCTTCTTGCACGACGTAATCTTTTCCTTCACTGCGAACTTGCCCTTTTTCTTTGGCACTATTCATTGAACCTGCTGTGGATAAATCCTTATAAGCAACAGTCTCTGCCCGAATGAATCCTCGTTCAAAGTCGCTGTGAATCACACCGGCTGCTTGTGGTGCTGACATTCCTGCTGTGATCGTCCAAGCACGGGTTTCTTTTTCTCCTGTTGTGAAGTAAGTACGCAAACCTAACAAAGTATAAGTAGCGCGAATTAAAGATTTTAAACCACCTTCTTCTACACCCAAAGATGCCAAGAATTCAGACCGTTCTTCTTCTGGCAATTCAACTAATTCCGATTCAACTTGGGCAGAAACGACGACAACTTGTGCATTTTCAGCTGATGCAATTTCTCGCACTTTTTCTACGTATTCATTACCCGTTGCCAATTCATCTTCAGACACATTGGCACCATAAATGATCGGTTTATTGGTGAGCAGTTCTAGTGGTTTAATAATCTCGGCTTCTTCTTCGGTCAAACTAACTTGCCGTACTGATTTCCCTTCATTTAATACAGCAGCTAATTTTTCCAGCAAAGCTAATTCAATCTGTCCTTCTTTGCTAGTACGAGCTTGTTTACGGGTGCGTTCAATCCGTCGTTCAATTTGTGCCAAATCGGCTAAACCAAGCTCTAAATTGATGATTTCAATATCTCGTGCTGGCTCAACTGAACCAGCAACGTGAATGATATCATCATTCTCGAAACATCGCACGACATGAATAATTGCATCAACTTCCCGGATGTGGGAGAGAAATTGGTTACCCAGTCCCTCCCCCTGGCTAGCACCTTTGACCAAACCGGCAATATCTACAAACTCAACACGCGCCGGAACAATTTGTTTTGAGGAGGAAATCTTCGATAAAACATTTAACCGCTCATCCGGCACAGAGACAATGCCGACGTTCGGTTCTATAGTACAAAAAGGGAAGTTGGCTGCTTCTGCCTTGGCATTGGCAACCACGGCATTAAACAAAGTCGATTTTCCAACGTTGGGGAGTCCGACAATTCCGGCTCGTAGCATCTTAGATTTGAAATTTTGGATTTGGTACCAAACGCTATCTTAAAACAAAACTACTCGCAAGGAGTTTCAAATAGGTGCCGGTACAGGTTGGGGAATAGGTGCTGGAACTGGTTGCGGAATCGGAGCAGGAACTGGTTCTGGTACCGGTCCTGGTATGGGTTGTGGAATTCTTGGTTCCGGTGATGGTTCGGGATTTGGTAATGGAGGAGGAAGCTGTGGTTCAGGTAATTGTCCAGGATTGGGATAAATCATAGTATCTTTACTGAAATCATTCGACCTTACCAACCTAGATAACAACAGATGCTGCTGACATCTTCCAATATGACTATTTGCAACGGATGAAATAACTGATGTAACGGATAGATTATCTGTGAGACTTACAAAGTAACTCATCCACTACATCCGCGACAAAATCCGTTGCCAAAATGCTCAATCAAAACCAAATACCCTTATTAGACACCTTAAAAGCCAGTGCAGAACGTCCTCACGCTCCTTTTTACACCCCAGGGCACAAACGAGGACAAGGAATTTCCAAATCCTTAACTGATGTTTTTGGCAAAGCAGTGTTTCGTGCTGACTTGCCAGAATTAGCAGAATTAGACAACCTTTTTGCACCAAGTGGCGTTATTCAGCAGGCGCAGCAACTAGCGGCTGAAGCCTTTGCTGCGTCACAGACTTGGTTTCTTGTCAATGGTTCTACCTGCGGAATTGAAGCGGCGATTCTTGCGACTTGCGCTACAGGAGATAAAATTATTCTGCCTCGGAATGTTCATTCTTCTGCGATCGCAGGTTTAATTCTCTGCGGCGCTATCCCAATTTTTATCCATCCAGAATATGACTCAGTTTTAGATATTGCTCACAGTATCACTCCCACGGCTGTACAAGCTGCATTGGAACAGCATCCTGATGCGAAAGCAGTGTTTATGGTTTACCCTACATACTACGGTGTTTGTGGAGATGTGAGGGCAATAGCCTCCCTCGCCCACCAACATAACATCCCCTTAATTGTGGATGAAGCACATGGTGCACACTTTGCCTTTCATCCCCAACTACCCACTCCAACTTTAGCCGCAGGTGCTGACATCAGCGTACAATCTATTCACAAAGTACTAGGTGCATTGACTCAAGCATCAATGCTGCATGTTCAAGGTAACAAGATAGATATTGACCGTGTGAGTAAAGCATTGCAACTGGTACAATCAACTAGTCCTAGTTATTTACTTTTAGCTTCTCTGGATGCAGCCCGTCAGCAAATGGCGCTTTATGGTGAAGAGTTGATGTCTCGCACATTGCAACTAGCCCAAGAAGCGAGAACTCGTATTAGTCAAATCCCTGGTTTATCGGTTTTGGAAATCCCTCTTCATGAGACATCACCTGGTTTTGTTGCTTTAGATAAAACCCGATTAACCGTCACTGTTTCTGGCTTAGGTTTGACTGGCTTTGAAGCTGAGGAAATTCTGAATGACAAGCTGGGCGTTACGGCTGAATTTTCATCACTACAACATCTGACTTTCATCATCAGTTTCGGTAACACCCAAAAGGATATTGAACAACTTGTGCAAGCTTTTCTTACCCTTAGTAAAGAGTATCGAAAAACTCCATCTCCTGCCTACTCCCTATTAATGAGGGAAGGAAAGGATTTGTTTAGCATCACAGGAAATTCCATACATCTTTCGCCCCGTGAAGCTTTTTTTTCTCCTACAGAAACCTTGCCATTTCAAGAAACCTCAGAACGCATTTGTGCGGAAATCATTTGTCCATATCCACCAGGAATTCCCATCTTGATGCCTGGAGAAGTTATTTCTCCATGTGCTTTAGAGTATTTACAACACATTCAAGAGTTGGGTGGATTTATTAGTGGTTGTGCTGATACAAGCTTAAGAACGTTAAAGGTTGTGAAAGTATGAAGAATTAGCTTTTCTTTACTAGAGCGATCTGCGCTACTCCAGTTAGGTAAAGAAAAGCGTGTGAAATGAGGAATCAAAAATAAACAGTTCCTCGCGGCGATGGATAACAACTATTTACTAAATGTTTTAGCGTTAGCTTCAAACAGTAGATCAAAACTTGAGTTAAGTATTTGACATTAAATGTTTCTTTATTCTCAGGGGAAATATGCTTTTATTTCCCCCTTAATTGAATATTTTTAGTATTATTGAATAGCCATTCAGATGAATATAAGCTTATTCACAGTTTGAGAAAAAAATTGAGTTGTTTTCTTTATCATTTCCTCAAATTTTACAATTATTTATGTCATTTTTAAATCTTTCTTAGTTTTTATTAGTAAATAAGATGCGTTTACCCTGGCTTCACAACGGCAGTGTCTCAATTTGAATTTTCGCTCATGGCTTCTGCCGGATGCTCCAGTTCGCCAACCAAACGAATGACACGCGCCGGATTTCCTCCGATAAGGGCATTGGGGGGAACGTCCTTGGTGACTACCGAACCTGCAGCTACAACCGAGTTTTTGCCTATCGTCACCCCGCCGATAATTATTGCGCCTGTTGCGATCCAAACATTTCTCTCAATTACGATGGGCTTGCCGATTGTGACCTTGCGGCGCTGCGAAGGTTCAAGGGGATGACCTGTCGTGATGATGCTCACGTTCGGCCCGATCATTACATCGTCAGCAATGTCGAGGCCGCCAACGTCATAAAAAGTGCAGTTCTGATTTACGGAGACGTTACGCCCGACACGGATTTCGTCCCCGCCGAGAGTATAGAATGGCGGGAGCAGTAAAAAGTTCTCGTCTACTTTTTTGCCGATAAGTTCGCTGAACAAGGCTCGGATTTCGTCTACATCGTTGAACGTCAAACGGTTAAGCTTGGCGGTTATCGCCATCGCTCGTTTGACGTTCGCCAACATCGCCGCTGATTCTGGCGTTCCCCAGGAAATTATCTTGGTGCCATCGTCATTTACCATTCGTTATTTTCTTCCTCGACCTATAGTTGAGCGTGCGACTCAGCGCATGACAGCGGCACTGAGCTTCGCCAAGTATAGCAACAAAGCGGAAGGGTCGGAATCAACCCAATCTTGAAATTCAAACTGAGACACTACTATAGCAATCCTAAATGAGTTGTGAAAAAAATGAACCATACATAAATAGCTTCAGTAGACCGAAAAGTTTTCCAGAAGCTTTAAGCGTCCTTCATTCATTTTCCGGTAAAAATGCAAGCAGTCGAAATTAGCTTCTAATCTACCTTTCAAGCACCTCTGTTCTGGATGGACGCGCATAGCCATCGCGACCATAAGCGATCGCCAGCCTCCAAAACGACGGCTGAAATCCTTATTCTTTCGTCAACTTTCAAAAGTTTTCGGTCTACTGAAAGTTGGTAAAACTAGCTATTCTTACATTACTTCTGTCCTTGACCCACAAATTTTACCTCCTTATGTTGTGGCAGATTTATACCGCCGAAGATGGAGAGTTGAAGAAGCTTTCTACACAGTAAAACGCTTGCTGGGGCTATCTTATTTATGGACTGGTTCTATGAATGGTATCAAGCTACAAGTCTGGGGTACTTGGTTATTTTATGCTGTTTTGGTTGACTTGGGAGATGGGGTTGCTGACGAATTATCTCTACCGTTTGACCGCATTTCTTTGGAGATGATTTTTCGTGGTTTGTACCATTTTAGTGTCGCAAATGACAAAGGCAAAGTGGATGACCCGATTAAATACTTCGCTGCCCCAGAGAATCAAGACTTAGGTGTGGTTAAATATCTGCGAAAGCCAGTTTCCAAGCTAGATTTATCGCCTTTTCCTGCACCCTCGCAGACATTTGTGCAATTATCTTAACCTGCTACATAAAAGCTAGACAAGTCTAGACATTCTATTTCTTTCTTCATGGGGAGCATGGGAGCGGTTATCCCTCAGAAAGCATTCACGTTTTAGCCAAACGCGATACGCCACATGCCTCAAGCCGGGAAACCCTAGTCGAGCAGTGGCTCAAATTAATAGCTGCATTTAAGTCACGGTCGATCACAAAACCGCAACGACTACATTCAAACACTCGTTCTTTATACTTTTGGTTTGTGTCAGGCGTAATTGATCATACACAAGTTGGCTAAACATCCAAACCAACGACTGTTAACTCAGGTGGATGTTCAACAACAAACTGATAATATACCTCACGTTGTGCCTGCGGTGAAAGAGCTAAAGACCATTCCAATATTCCCATTTCACCAAGTTGAATTTGCGGATTACTACGGTTGAGACGGACTTTAATTTTTTCGTTGCGGCTGATTGGTAATTGTTCAATGACTTTTAAATTTGCTTCTTGATTTTGTAAGTTAGTTATAACTATCCGATAAGCATAAGTAATCCTGCAATTGTTGCCAATCAGTTTTTTCTCTACCTGACGTTCTACTAAATCACGTTCAATTTTTAAACCTTCATCAATTCCTAAGTTGAGCTTAAACTCTTGCCCTGGTGCAACATTTTCTAATTGAGTTGTTCCGACAAATGTATGATCTCGGAAAATATTCGCTTTTCCTGGTAATAAAGTGACACAATTAACAGTATTTTTTACATTTGCTTGTAGATAAGCAAAGCTAAACAAGCGTGGTATTGCCACATACTCAAAGCTACAAGGGAAATCGCCGTTAAAAATTGTCGTTTTATGAGGTGTGCCGTCACTGGGAATCTTTCCACTGCTGTTCACCTCAAAAGTGACTGTATTTCCTTGTTTAGAAACTTCTGCAACAACAGTTTCTCCAGTGACCAAATTTTCCTGAAATTGTTCGGTTTCTGATGTTGGATTATCTCCAGTAGGAGGAGTAGGCATAGCTGCTAGTCTTTGCATACGCAAAAACTCTGGTGGACGCAGTACGTCAATGTACCAAGGTTCCAGTAATGGTGGTAAAGTTCCCAACCCAGGTTTTGCGGTAGACAAAGTCAGAGATACGTTCGTCCAATCTTCACCTGTACTTTGGGTGACTTCAGCCAGATAGGTAAGATTGATGGAATTGCTGCTTGTATTGACTCGCAAGTCATACAGCGGAGTCCAACTAGCGTAATTGACTACATAACAGACTTCTAGCTCAAACTCTCCAGCACCCGCAGGCTCAATCCCCACACTCAAGGTAAAACTTTCCTTGGGTGATGGTGTTTGTAGTTGTTGCCACTGTTGACGCAGAACCTGTAGCTGCTTGTCTAATTCTTGCTGTTGGACTTTGCACTCCGTTGTCGCAATAGCATACTCGCTGTACTGGCTTCCTAGAAAGTTGAGAAAATCCAAAGTTTCACTCAAGCTAAGATTTTTCCGCGACAGACTTTGTGCAAAAGGTTCCTCTGTTTTCTCACGTAAACCTTCAATAAACTTTGACTGCAAAGCCAAAGCATCGATTTGTGCTTGCAAGAGGTTCCATTCTGCTTCTAATTGCTGGATTTGCCTTGTCAAATGGCTCAATCGTTCGGCAAAGGGTTCGCAAGAGAAGACTCGCTCTGTGCTGACTCCCAGTAGGTGTACTACAACTTCAGCTCTACCACTAACCCTGATGGACTCAGTTAACAGCGTAACTGGCAGTTGGAGAATTTCTAATTCTCGTTCTTGTCCGGTTAGTGCGATAAGCTGGAGGCTTGACGCTTCCTTGATCGCGCTTCGTCGTGTCACCAGGGCAATATCCGTATACACTATCACAGATACAATCTCGGTTCCTACTGTTTTTCGCACAGCCGATGCTTCCTTTACTAGTCACTGTCAGTTTTCTCTGATTGTGAATGCTTTTGCTGCTTATTTAATCGTATGGGTGAACTGTCCCTTAACTAACTGCTGCCTTTACCCAAACATCTCCTCCATTTTTGCTGAAAAGGGGCATTGCTAAATAGTTGATGATTTCAATCCAAAGACAGATTTTTTACTGCTTTGAAACTGTTATTGATATTAGTCTTATCAATAAATTTATACCTCTCTAACTATTTTTGTCTGCCTGAAAAAGACTAGAACTTAGTGTTTGATCTGCAAATTGCTTTGCAGCATCTAGTAGATACTCAAAATAGGTACGAGCAACGATAGACAGTTGCTTACCAGCTAAGTAAACCATGTACCAATTCCGTTGGATGGGAAAGTATTTTACATCCAGAATGGCTAAATCTTTATTATCTGTCACTAAAGTATGTCGAGACAAAACGGAGATTCCCAAGCCACCAGCAATTGCTTGCTTAATCGCCTCGTTGCTGCCCAGTTCCAGCTTAACCTTCACCATCACTTTCTGATGATCAAATAATTCTTGCACTGATCGCCTTGTTCCTGAACCTGGTTCGCGCATAATAAAAGGTTCATCAGCAAGACGTTCAATCGAAATATTTTTTTCCATTGCCAGAGGATGATTAGCTGGTGCTATAACGACCAAAGGGTTTTCTAAAAATGGCTGGTAATTGACATCTAAATGTTCTGGAACTTGGCTCATGATATACAAATCATCCATATTACTGCTCATACGTTCCAGAATGCCTTGATGATTTGTCACTTGCAGGGCGATATCAATTCCTGGGTAAAGTTGGCAAAATGGACCCAATAAACGTGGTATGAAGTACTTAGCTGTAGTAATGACTGCCAACCGCAATTGTCCTTGCTTTAACCCTTTTAAATCTGCCACTTTCATTTCAAGTTGGGCAATTGTGTCGAAAATCTGCCGACAAGTGGCAAATAGTTCCCGTCCCGCTTCTGTAAGATAGAGGCGCTTTCCTACCTGTTCAAACAACGGCAACCCAACTGATTTTGTGAGTTGCTTAATTTGCATGGAAACAGTGGGTTGAGTGAGAAAGAGTTCTTCAGCGGCACGAGTAAAGCTACTGTGACGCGCCGCAGCCTCGAACACCTTTAACTGGTGCAGCGTCGCTTGGTTCAAAAGCTATTCTCCTTTTATAGTGATTTTTATAGATATAAATCTAGTATCACTGAACACTTGAAATTGATATAGCTTTGCTCATCTAAAAGTTACAAGTGTTGACGCTCTGACTTTACCTAGCGGCTCTTGCTGGAGATAGTTACGTAAGTTGCTAGTTAGTGCGTCTAAACGGTATTAAAGAATACAAAAAATGACTGTTTCAGTATTGCTAAGTACTATAATTTGAGACTTTGTACTTAAAATTAGGCACTTTTTGATAACTAGCAACTTGGGTTAGTTGCTTCTTTGAATATAAGGCGAATGATCTAAACATAGATAAATATCTACTAAAACTATTCAAATAATGGTATTTTCCTTATGATAGGGATAAAGTTATGATTCTAAAGAAGCACTCAACAGCGTAAGACACCTTCCAGCCAAGGTTACATACCTTGATGCTAAGTTGCTCAAGTTACGAGTTATGAGTGATGAGTGGTTCGTCATTTGTGAGCCAGTGGGGTAAGTCCAGCACTGCTTTGGTGGGTAACCCGAAAGCGGGTGACTGGTGAGTAAGCGCGCTCTTTGGAGGGTCTGCCCTCTCACGGCGACGGGCGTTCCCGATAGCCGTAAGGCGTGGCGTTAGCCATAGGGTGTGCCTGTGTTCCCTGTGCAAGTGCGTGCCCCCAGGGCGAACGGACTAGACCAGAAGGGTCATTTGTAAACTCAAAAGACAAAGGACTCATTCTTCAAAGCCAGTTTGCTTAACCAGGGAAATGTCTACACAACTGGCTACTCTTAGCTCTTAACTCTTAACTTTTTCACTGGCAGTCATTCTTCGGTCATTTTTAGAGGTAACCTGGTTAAATCTGGCAATTCTACTAACTCTGTTTCTGCGACTTGCTCCTTGATGTTGATAGGTAACTTTAACGGTTGACGTTCTTCTATCCAGCAACTTGCAACTGGCAAGGTTTGCTCTAATTCCTCCAATGGTCTTGGAATGACCATGACTGCGTTTAACTCTCCAATGCGTTCTGCTTCGTACATACCAGCTTCTACTGCCACCGCGACATTTGCCACCGACCCACGAATAATGGCTGTACACAAACCCGCACCAATTTTTTCGTAAGCTGCCAATTGGACATCGGCAGCTTTCAACATCGCATCAGCAGCTCCCACCAACGCTGGAAATCCCCTCGTTTCTACTAAACCAATTGCTTGGTTGCTCAGGCGGTTGTAGCTGTCTTGAGAAAGTGCACTCAGGCGGCTGTTGATAGGCAGTATCACTTCTAGGTTGGGATAAGGACGGGCAATGACCAAGCTAGAAACCAACTGACCAAATTGTTCAGCAGTTTGCACACCAGACTCTACCGCCAGACGTACATCAGCTATCCCACCCCTGACGATCGCAGTACAGTGACCACTGCCAATTTTTTCATATCCAATGAGGTGAACTCCAGCGGTTTTGAGCATCATATCCGCTGTACCAACCATTGCTGGAAAACTGCGGGTAGACACTAATCCCAACGCACTTTCACTGAGTGTGTCTCGACGGCGCGATGCCTGGATATTGCTTATAGACCTTTGACTGTATGCCTCCATTTCAATTCTCCAGGGTAGTCAATTGTTAGTTGCTTTTTTAATTGCTGACAACTTAACAATTAACACTTATTCAGGTTCACCGTCAGATATAGGTTTGTTTAACGACTGTTTATGGGGAAACAATGTAACTAGCAGCTTTTGTATGCTTTGTTGTCCATAAATGTAAGTACTGATTTGAGAGTCTTGAGTGGAAACTGGTGGGGATAAGGAAGATGAGGAGGGAGATATGGCAGATGATTCCTCCTTGCCTGCCTCTCCTTTTTGTCTACCTGTCCCATTTTCTGACTCTGTAGTACTGAAAGTAGGGTTAGTTATGGATGATTCCTGGGTTGTTTGTTCGGTTTGTGTAGGAGATTCAGAAATACGGCGACTTGTATCTCCCAGAACAGAACCCGCAGGTAGGACTTGTCCCGGATCAACAGAACAATTAAAAATTGTTGTTGCTGCCCCAATACAAGCATTTGCCCCTATTCTACCTTTACCAACCATCAAAAGACCGGCTCCCAGATTTGCTCCTGCTTCTACCTCAAGTGTTCCTTCATGGACTTGGAGAATTGACCCCATACCAACACAAACACCCGAACCAATAATTATTTTGCTGTTTGGAGCTGCTTGGAGTATCACACCTGGTGCAAGTACTGCACTTGGATGAATTATCACCTCGCCACTTATATAAGAATCAAAGTCATAACTTGGGCGCAGTGGCGGCACAGACATGATATGTAACCTCAGAAGCCTTTGAATAGGAGGGAGTGAGGGAACCAGAGACTGAAGGAGTGGGAGAAGTTTTTCACCGCTCATTCGCTCCTGTTTCCCCTTGTCCCCAGTTCTTTTTGTTTGTTTGTGGTTTTGTCTTATGGCCGTTGGATAATTGTTTCCACTATCCGGCGTTTAGCTTTTGGCTCAATACCAATAAGTCGCACGTACTCCCCTTGGTATTGATCTAAATAGTTTTCTAATGCTGCTGCGGCTTGTTGTGCAGAACGAGTCTGAATTTGCCCAGCGCTTGACCACGAATTTATGCGAAAACGTCGCTGATCTACATGTTCTACGCTAATGTTATACCCACCATTGATGAGTTGCTGTAGCTGTTCTACTACATCGGAACTGAGGCGTTTACTGGTTGCTGTTCCTGTTGATGTGGCAGAATAATTTACTGGCACCCCACTAGCTGGCGCACTAGCTGTAGACTTATAACTGTCGGATGAGCCAACTGGACCGTTAGGACGTTGGATAATACTTTCTAATACGCGCCGTTTTGCCTTGGGGTCAATACCAATCAAGCGTACGTACTCACCTGGATGATTTTCCATACATTGTTCCAATGCGCTAACAGCTTCTCTTGTGGAAGTGACTTCAATGGACTGGCAGCTTTGCCATGAACCTGTACGGAAGCGACGCTCATCTACGTGTTCTGTACCAATTTTGTAACCAGAGCCAAGGAGTTGTTGTACTTGGTCTACAGTTTCGCCACTGAGTTTACCACTACCACTGCCGTTGCTGTAGCTATTGCTGTAACTCTTATCGTTATAGCTTCTGTTTGTTTGATTGGTATGACCTTTGAAGTTAGTAGGCGGATTATTTACGACTCCATCTGGGCGTTGGATAATTGTTTCTAACACGCGCCGTTTACCCTTGGGGTCAATGCCAAAAAGACGAACGTAGTCGCCGCTGTGACTGGTCAGACAATCTTCCAAAGCTGCGATCGCATCACCAACTGATCTTGCTTCTATTGGTGTACAACTTTGCCAAGAGCCAGTACGGAACCGCCGCTGATCTACGTGTTCTGTACCAATTTTATACCCTTGATTTAACAGATAACGTACTTGTTCGACTGTTTCAACACCCAAGCTACTTCTTGCCACGTCATTACTCCTTTCAAACCCATTATTGCTTGTATAAGATTTTGTCAATTCCTTCCGAACAGTATTTATACACATACTATCCCCAGCACAGATGTAACCAGAGCGCAAGGCCTGATTAATCCCAACCACATGATGAGCAAATTGTTTATCGTGTGCTTGCACATCTGGTAAGCGATCCGCTTGCTGCTGAGTTGTTATTATTGCTCCTGAAGGTACGTATTTTCCTGGTGGAATTTCCACATCTTGAATTAAAGCATGCATCATCACGATGCAACCTGCTCCTACTCTGGCGTTGAACACCGTAGAGCGAAAGCCAATGAAGGAATTATCCCCAACATAAGCTGGTCCATGAATGAGCGCCATGTGAGTAATGGATGCATTGGTGCCAATCCATACAGAGTACTCATTTTGGTCATCACCAATGACTCGACCTTGCTCCAACCCATGAATGACGACACCATCTTGGATATTAGTGTTTTCACCTATGTAAAAGGGTGTGCCTTCATCCGCTCTAATGGAAGTTCCCGGAGCAACCATTACATTTGCGCCCACAAATACATTCCCAATAATGTTGGAAAAGGGATGCACAAACGCTGTCTCATCGATGTTTGGCTCAGCTAAACTTTTTGACCACGGGGTTGGGGGTGCCGCCGTGCTGCGGACTGCCATCGCTAGATTCCTCCTCTGTTTCATTAGTCAAAAGTCATCTGTTTACAGTTAATGACCCAATGGGAAAGTCCAAAGGGAGAGCCAGTCGCCTGCACAAGAGCCAGTACTGTTGGCGTTTACCTTGCAAGAGCGTGTCGGTTTACGACGACGAGCGCGCCCCTATCCCTGCAGCACGGCTACGCTGATTGCGGGGCTAGCCGGCTCATAGGACTAGCTTCGCCATGAGAAACTGCCGAAAGGGTCTCCCAACTTGAGGCACCTATCCGTTGAGCCACTGCGTTGGTGAGGCAGTGCGGAGGCCACATGCCTAGGTCGGGAGAACGCGCTTGTGCTACAACGGGACGTCAGTTGCTACAAGTCGGCTGTGCCGACTTGTAGTATGTGGTGTGGTTTCCTCCAGGAGCAACTGCCGAACCCCGAACGGGTGAGTCCAGCACTGCAAGTGGGTCTCCCGACTTAGGCTGACTGGCGATCTATGCCTGCGGCAGACCATTCGGCTATCGCAGCGAGACTGGAAGTCTCCCCGGATAGCCCTCCGGGTATCTCAATAGCCCTGCCTTGCCCGTACTCGGGTTTACCAGACGCGCTCGTCCCAAGCTCCCCAAGTAGAGCAAGTGGCGTGACACGCGCTGCGGGACAAGGGACGCCAGAGCCGGCACGAGGAAAATTTTCAAAACAGGGCGCGCTACCTTGCCAGTCCCCAACATGGGGAAATGTCGGTGCATAGCCTTGGCTCACTAATGACTCATAACTATCATGACTATCTATACTGGTCTTTTTTGCTGTAAATCACGCGGTCTTGAACGTGGATTGTATCAATTATTGCCACTACGGCAGCGTCTACTGGACGTTGTTCGTTACCCATAACTTGACGGGCGGCACTACCACGACTAATAAGTACCCACTCATCTATTCCCGCACCCACACTATCAGCGGCCACCTCGTATTCTGGCAAAATTTGTCCTTGTTCATCTACTAATTGCAACAGCAGTAGCTTAGTACCTCGCAGAGTTGGATCTTTTTGAGTGCTCACTACTGTGCCGCGAACTTTAGCAATTTGCATTACACGTTATGGTCTTCTGTTGCCGAAGGGACGAATTGCGTTCACATTCTCCCGGAACTGTTCTACATCTTCTGTATAACGAATTGGTAGCACGTATTCCAGGTTTTCGTGAGGACGAGCAATGATGTGGGTAGACAGCACTTGTCCACCATTGACTCGCTTGACTGATTCAACCCCAGCAGCAACTGAAGCTTGTACTTCAGAAACGTCTCCCCGTACAATCACGGTTACGCGACCGCTACCAATTTTTTCGTAGCCAACTAAAGTCACGCGGGCGGCTTTTACCATCGCATCTGCTGCTTCTACTACCGCAGGAAACCCTAAAGTTTCTACCATTCCTACTGCAATTGACATAAGTTTAAATCCTTTGTTTTTAAGATTTGAATACAACCAAAGCCCAATACGACAACCCCAACAACTTCAGATTTTTCAAGCCGTCAGCAGTTGGGCTGTTGGCTGAAAGCTTGATTCGTTCTTCAGTTGCTTTTTGCCGCTTAATCTAAGCCTTGCACTGAAGAATGAATTTCCAAAATTGCTAAGTACGGAACTGCTCCACGGCTTCGGTATAACGAATTGGCAGAACATATTCCAGGTTTTCGTGAGGACGGGCAATTATGTGAGTGGACAGCACCTCACCGCCATTCACTCTTCTAGCTGCTTCCACTCCAGCAGCAACAGAAGCTTGCACTTCAGAAACGTCTCCTCGGACAATCACAGTCACCCGAGCGCTACCGATTTTTTCATACCCTACTAGAGTAACGCGAGCGGCTTTCACCATCGCATCAGCAGCTTCAACGACTGCCGGAAACCCTTTTGTTTCAATCATTCCAACCGCAATTGGCATCGCATAACTCCCACAAATTTAGTGCAATATGTACTCTCAGGTGAAAATTTTTCTACGGGGATGCTCATCTTGAGATCTAAAACCTTTCCCAAATTAAGCATAGAAAAGCTTGGCGTCCCTGACAATATAAATTACCATAATAGTTTATAATAAAGTCAATTAATAAAAATTAATATTACTGGATAACGACAATTCTGCTCAACCGAACTTCATAGATTCCTAGAGCAGACACTTCTGTTTTATAATTTTTTTATACTATCTGCAGCAAACAGGTTAATAAAGGTGCAAATTCTGCCTCAAGAGGAATGACGCGAAACTTAAGGAGTGTTAGGACAGTTCTTCCTTGGCTGTTACTCTTTGTAAAGACAATCAGAAAAAAGTATATAATTTTTGATTATCTACCTGCTCAACTAGATGATTTGAGTTATCAGATTATGCTGTAAGAATAAAAACAAGTAAGGATAATAAAAAAGATATTATGAATTGTATGAGATTTTTGTTTGTGTTTGAGATACAAACAATGAAATAATTAATAAAAAAAAAATAATGTTTAAAAGTAGAGAATAGGAGAAATCATTTCCTAAACTGAAAAAGTAATTATTAATCGGAGCAAAAAGGAATATTTGAATGAATCAGATTCTGTTTTCAACAAGTTGGTGTATACCTTTTTATGGGTTAATGGGTGCCCTGTTAACTTTACCGTGGGCAATAGGATTAATTCGGCGCACAGGACCAAGACCAGCCGCTTATATCAACTGGCTGGCAACCTTTTTGGCTTTTCTCCACAGCTTGTTCGTATGCGTTGATATTTGGAATACAGAATCACAAACTTTTTTGTTTACCTGGTTCCAAGCTGGGGATTTTGACTTATCCTTTGCTTTAGAAGTTTCGTCAATTACTGTAGGGACAACAGTTTTAATTACAGGGTTAAGTTTACTGGCATTAACTTACGCCCTTGGTTATATGGAAAAGGACTGGGCGATCGCACGTTTCTTTGGGCTGATGGGATTTTTTGAAGCAGCGCTGTGTGGCTTAGCTATCAGTGACTCTTTATTTCTCAGCTATGCCCTTCTGGAAATGTTAACTCTTTCCACCTATTTGCTGGTCGGTTTCTGGTATGCTCAACCCTTAGTCGTCACAGCAGCACGAGATGCATTTTGGACCAAGCGAGTGGGAGACTTGTTGCTGCTGATGGCAGTTGTGACACTTTCCACCCTAGCAGGTAGCTTGAACTTTTCTGACTTGTATGAATGGGCGCAGACGGCAGATTTAAATTCAACAACATCAACTTTGTTAGGTTTAGGGCTGATTGCAGGACCTGCGGGTAAATGCGCTCAATTTCCGCTACATTTGTGGTTAGATGAGGCAATGGAAGGTCCCAACCCAGCTTCAGTGATGCGAAACTCTTTGGTGGTGGCTGGTGGGGCGTATGTGCTGTTTAAACTACAACCAATTTTAGCGCTGTCGCCAGTTGCATTAAATGCTTTAATCATCATGGGTACAGTCACCGCAATTGGTGCATCGTTAGTGGCACTGGCTCAAATTGACATCAAACGAGCAATGTCTCACTCCACAAGTGCATACATGGGGTTAGCGTTTTTGGCAGTCGGGATGCAGCAAGGAGGAGTAGCTTTGATGCTGTTGCTGACTCATGCCATTGCCAAAGCACTCTTATTTATGAGTTCTGGAGCAGTGATATTTACTACCAATACTCAAGATTTAACCGAAATGGGGGGTCTGTGGTCAAGGATGCCAGCAACCACCACAGCTTTTGTTGTCGGTTCTGCTGGAATGGTGACACTGCTACCACTAGGAAGCTTTTGGGCGATGTTAGGATGGGCTGATGGCTTGGCTTTGGTTAGCCCTTGGGTCATTGGTGTGTTAGTGGTGGTCAATAGTTTGACGGCATTAAATTTGACACGCCTATTTCGCTTAATATTTTGGGGTCAGCCACAACCAAAGACCCGTCGCACTCCAGAAGTCGGTTGGCAGATGGCATTGCCAATGGTAACGCTGACGGTAATGACCTTGTTATTACCCCTGATGCTACAACAATGGTATCTCTTACCTGATTGGGAAAGTATAAATTGGATTGTCGTGACATTGTTAGTATCCTCTGGAGTGCTGGGGATAGGGGTAGGGTCTAACATCTATCTGCACAAAGCTTGGTCGAGATCTAGAGTTCTTACTTGGAGATTTTTGCAAGACTTGTTAGGTTATGACTTTTACATTGACCGACTTTATCATGTGACAGTCGTTAGTATAGTCGCGCTGCTTTCTAAAATTTCAGCATGGAGCGATCGCTATCTGGTAGATGGTTTCATTAACTTAATTGGGTTTGCAACAATTTTTGGTGGACAAACCTTAAAGTACAGCATTTCTGGTCGTTCTCAAGGATACCTATTGACAATCCTTGTAGGCGTTAGTCTCCTAGGTTTTCTCGTCAGCTGGTCATTAGGCTTACTGAATATCTTGCCATTCTAATCCCTTGTTCTGTGTTCACCTTACCTACGTTGTTGCCTATGCTCAGTATTTTGCTTTTGATACCGTTACTAGGTGCGGCTTTACTCGGTTTCTTGCCTTTTGGCATAACAGCAAAACTTTCTCGTAAAGTCGCTTTGGTTGTTGCGAGTATCGCTTTCTTGTGGACTATAGTCATTGCAAGCCAGTTTAATCCTGGGGAAATGAATAAACAGTTCACCGAATTCCTACCTTGGATAGATGCGTTAGGATTAAATTATTATCTTGGAATAGACGGTCTGTCATTACCTTTGCTGCTATTAAATGGCTTGTTGACTTGGATCGCCATTGACAGCACTGACGAAAATATTTCGCGTCCTCGATTTTATTACAGTTTGCTCCTGCTGTTAAACGCTGGCGTGACTGGAGCCTTCATGGCACAAGATTTACTGCTATTTTTCTTGTTTTACGAAATCGAACTGATTCCCCTGTATTTCCTGATTGCGATTTGGGGTGGTGAACGGCGCGGCTATGCAGCGACTAAATTTTTGATTTACACCGCTGTTTCTGGGATAATGATTTTAGCAAGTTTTCTGGGCATGGTTTGGCTGAGTGGAGCTTCTAGCTTTGCTTTGGATGCCTTGAATACTAGCGTTTTGTCTGTAGAGACACAAGTCTTACTCTTGCTGGGAATATTAATTGGTTTTGGCATCAAAATTCCCTTAGTTCCTCTGCATACTTGGTTACCAGATGCTCACGTTGAAGCTTCCACACCAATTTCTGTATTATTGGCTGGGGTACTGTTGAAGTTGGGAACTTACGGCTTACTCCGGTTTGGGATGAACTTGTTGCCGAATGGTTGGAGTTATGTATCTCCCGTTTTAGCAACGTGGGCAGTTATCAGCGTGCTGTATGGTGCATCGTGTGCGATCGCCCAAAACGACATGAAAAAAATGGTAGCATACAGTTCCATTGGACACATGGGCTTTGTGCTTTTAGCCGCCGCAGCTGCAACACCTTTGAGTGTCTTGGGATGCATCATGCAAATGATTAGTCACGGCTTGATTTCAGCCCTGCTGTTTTTATTAGTAGGGATTGTCTATAAAAAAACAGGAAGCCGTGATTTAGGAGTTCTTCAGGGACTCCTCAACCCAGAACGAGGTATGCCTGTGATTGGAAGCTTGATGGTTTTGGGAGTAATGGCTAGCGCTGGTATACCGGGAATGGTGGGATTTATTTCCGAATTTATCATTTTTCGGGGCAGTTTCGCAGTTTTCCCAGTCCAAACTCTATTAGCGATGATAGGTACCGGCTTAACTGCTGTTTACTTCTTAATTCTCATGAACCGTGGCTTTTTCGGGCGTTTGTCTGCACAAGTCGTCAATTTGCCACGTGTCTCTTGGGGCGATCGTATTCCTGCTGTCGTTTTAGCTGTGCTGATTGTGATTTTTGGAGTCCAACCCAATTGGCTTGTGCGTTGGACTGAACCGACAATGACGACGATGGTTAATATACCAACCCCAGTGGCAACGGTATCGTTTGTTAAGGAAAAAACCAAAACTTAAAAGACTGTTCTTAGGTTTGTAAGATGTGCCCAAATGCATACTACAAACCTAACTTTTAAATATGTATTTTAAGTAGGAGATATAGCAATGGTAAACATAAAAGATAAACCTGTTAACTATCCATTATTTGAATATATCGAGCGATTAGAGTCAGGAGGGGCATTACTTCCTGATACCGAAGAAAATGTGATAGAAGTCGTGGGTATTCTGAAAAGTTACGGCATCGTTTTAGATGCCTACTCTAAAAATCTCATTTATGTTGCTGAACATCAATTTTTAGTATTTTTCCAATTTTGGAAATACTTTAATGGAGACTTTTCTTTTAAGAAACTATTTCGGCATTGGTGGCATGACAGAATTAATTATGAATATGCCGAATATTGCATGAAAGGGATGATATGGCATGGTGGCGGTGGGTTGGATCAATACTTAGATTCAAAAGAATTTGAAGAAAGAGCGCAAGCTGTTATTGCAGCAAAATTTAAAAATAATCCTATCATCAAGGGAGTTAACCAACTTTTCCCTGATTTCTTAACAGAACAGTTGCGTGTCAGTTCTTACTCCACGGGTTTAGGTCAATTTTGGCGTGTGATGGCTGATATTTTCCTCACTTTATCAGACCGTTACGATCAAGGTGAAATCAAATGTATTCCTGATGTTGTAGAACACGTCAAAGCAGGTTTGGTAGCAGATGCCAACAAGCCTATTACCTACGCAGTTAAAATTCGGGATAAAGTTTACGATATCATTCCTAAATCTGCTGGTTTGACATTTCTTGCAGATACAGCAATCCCTTATGTAGAAGCAGTTTTCTTCCGGGGAACCGCTTTTCATGGCACAGTTTCATATAATGCCCAAGCTTATCAAATTCCCGCAGATCAATCTCGATTTCAATATGGTGCTTTGTATGCCGATCCTTTACCAATTGGCGGTGCGGGTATTCCTCCTACCTTGTTGATGCAAGATATGCGTCATTATCTTCCAGATTATTTGCACGAAGTTTATCAGCGCAGTCGTCGGGGAGAAGATGATTTGCGAGTTCAAATTTGTATAAGTTTTCAAAAGTCGATGTTCTGTGTGACTACAGCAACGATTTTGGGACTTATGCCTCATCCAGTGGATACTCAAAATCCAGATGAGCAAAAAATGAATCGAGTCTTTCTGCAAAAGTGGCTTGATAGGTTAAAGACTTCGCGTTTAGAACAGGTGAACGATCAATCTAATTTTTGTCTTATCTCTGTACCTAAGATGATGTAGATGGCAAGATTTGGGTTTAGAGTTTTGGAACTGCAGATGGACGCAGATAATTTATCTGTGTTTGTCTGTGTTTGTTTTAGGAAAGGGCTATGCATTCTTGAATCTGTGTCTGATAGTTGGGTGCAAGCTATAAAAGATGTATATCCTTTTCAAAAGCCACAACCTGAATAAGCTGGAAAATTTTTCCTGTGGGATATGTTAGACGCAAACCATTACGCATCTTAATAACCATTACCAGAGGAACTTATTAGATGAGAATTAGAGGAATTAAACGCGGTCAAACCATTGAACTATTAGACTCAGTGGATAGTATACCAGATGGAGCATAAATTATTGTTGATTTAGAACCTTCTTCCACTAAACATGTTGAAGTTCAAAAGCCTCTAACAGATGAGGAAAAATTAGAAAGACTCAATCAATTGTTCGGAGTTTGGAAAGAGCAACCTGAGTTAATAGAAATTTTTGCTGAAATTGATAAAGAGCGTCATAGTTATAAAGGGAGAGTGATAAACTCAATTGATAATTCAGATAATATCTAATGTATTTGCTAGATACTAACATTAAAGTGTCCGTTACTGTACTCTACCCACAATTTGTCTATGATTCTCAAGTCTTCACAGGGAAATTGTCGGATGTCCTCTAATTCTAGGTAACCTTGTTTTTCTCCCCCAGCCACCTCAAGCATAACTTTATTAGTTTCCTCGTCAGCTTCTTTCCACTCACCTGCTGCAAGGTAGTAAGCTAGTTGTGCGTAGCGAGTTGGTACTTGAAACCGGATGAGCCGAATTCCTTCTTTATCAGCGTACTTTTTATCTTCTTCGCAGGGATGTTGTTGCTTTTCTGCCTGTGTCGCTGGTTTATAGCAGATTCCCGGTTCTCCCAATTCTTTACGAGTTCTTAAGCTAAGCCAAGCACAAAAACGATTAGCATCCCAAAAGTTGATGTTAGTGATGGGTTGTTCAACGTCTCTTTTGTTAGCAGGAGTGGTGGGAGAGTTGGTGGGAGAATTTGTTTCATTCCAAAAGAGTTGATATTCTGCATGAGTGATGTAACTGGTATCAATTTCACGATTGCTCTGGCTCAAGTCATGATTTAATTCATTTAGGCGAGAAGCAAGTCTGACTTCCGCCGCCAGGGTAAATTCATCTAGTTTCTCAGACTTTAGTCCTTCTTCAAACTTCTTTTCTAGCTGTTGTCGCACACTTTCAGAAGAAATTTGTTCCGCTTCTTTCTTGCATTGATAAGCAAGCGTAAGTACAGGAACTGTTGCATAATTCAAAGCAGCTTGACTTAATATCATCACGCGTCATGCGTACTAAAAGGTTGCCAATCTCTTGCTGCTCCAGTGGGTTCACCCCTGGTTGCTGAATGATATTCTGAGAAATATCACCAACGGTTTTCGGCGCTATTTTCAATGGAACAAAGAGATTTTCCAGTAGCAAAGTTTCTTGATTGATTCCCTGAGTTTCATACTCTCGACAGTCAAACTCCAGTCGTTCATAGTATTTGCCTTCAAAGTGAGAAGTCAGCTTTGCCCACAGATTCTGAAGTAGAATTTCAGCGTTGTTTAATATCCAGTCCAGTAATTTGTCAATGCGTGGAGCGATTTTGTTACCAATTTTAATGACAAACCAAACAGCAACAGCTGCAAGCAAGCAAAGCCCAGTATTTCGCAATTCTGATTTTAGTGCGAAATGAACTGCAACTACAACCAAACCTCCAGGAGTTATTAAACTAACGGGTTTGGAATTAAGAATATTCCAAAAATTCTCCAGCGTCAGGGGAGTGTTCTGGTCTTGCGAGTTTTCTGGCATTTTACGCTTGGTGATGAAAGCCTGTTGATACCAGTGTATGCGACGCTTAGCTGCTGCGCAAAGCTAGTTTGCAGGGTGAGCGATAAGCCGGAGGCTTTAGCTTGTGCGTATCGCGCGATAAACCAGGCGAAGTTCCTGTGGTGAAACACTAGTCAAGAAAAGCTGATCATAACACCGCGCATCCGCTTAACCTCACCCTGCCCTATCGAGCATCCCTCACGCCAGGTGCTACAACGGGGGGAACCCCCCGCAGTCGCCACAACGGTCAAAGCTCGTCGGGGGAAGCTTCCCCCGACAGACTTTGGGGGAACCCCAACGCCAGATACCAAGTGAGGGAAACCCTCCTGCAGTACTGGCTCCGCAAGGCGCTGCTCTCCGCAACGCACTGGCTCTCCTTCAAGGAGAGGGAAAGATTTTAGCGTAGCTAAAAGCGAGGGTGAGGTAAATAGCGATCTGGTGTGTATACGGTTAAGCGTTTTTTCCACGTTTTTCCTTCGACAAGGAAAATGCTTTGCATCCTCTTTTGTCGATTTGTCTAGCTCATGCTTTTAAGTGGAAAATATGCAAAGCCGTAGAAATCAGGGTTAGGAAAATCACAAAACCAATGGCATCCAGCATTGTTGTCACTAAAGGTCCACTCACCAAAGCGGGATCAAGTTTTAGTCGCTTCAAGCCCATTGGTAGTAAAGTTCCTAAAGTGACAGCCACAAGAGTATTTGTTGCCATGACTGTTCCTGCAACTAACGACACCCAACGTTCTTGAGGTGGTGCCCAAATCAAGGAAAGCATAATCATAGTCAGTCCTAGTGCTACCGCTGTACCCAGTCCTGCTTGAAGTTCCTTACGGAGAATTTTGAAAGTATCCTGGGGTGTTAGTTCTCCAACACCAAGTCCACGAATTGTCACAGTTAAGGTTTGAATGCCTACAGTACCGCCTGTGTTGGAGAAAAGCGGCATAATCACAGCCAGCACTGGCACCATTTTTATGGTCTCCTGAAAGGGGGCGATCGCACTAGACGCCCCAATATAAAGCAACATAACTCCAAACAGCCACGGTAAGCGCTTGCGAAGAGTTACCAAAGGAGACGAAAAAGGCTGTTCATCACCGCCACTCACACCTGCGAGTTTTTGAATGTCTTCTGTGGCTTCTTCTTCCAAAATATCGACCACATCATCAATCGTGACAATACCCACCAGTCTCTCTTCTCGATCAACCACAGGGACAGCGATTAAGTCGTATCGCTTCATGATTTGGGCAACTTCTTCCTGGGGCATTTCTGTTCTGACTTTGATGACGCGAGTGCTAGCGATATCTGTGATCAAAACCTCAGGAAAGGTAAACAGTAGCTGTCGTAGGGAGACAACACTCATCAGCGTGCGGTTATCGTCTGTGACGTAGGCATAGTAAATCGTCTCCTTGTCTTCATCCTGACGGCGGATTTTACTTAAAGCCTCTCCAACAGTTAACCCATCTCGCAACCGCACGTATTCAGTTGTCATCACGCGTCCAGCGGTGCCTTCAGCATAGCCGAGAATCGTTGCTGTTGCTTGCCGTTCTTCTGGACTTAGTTCTTGCAACAGACGTTTGACAACCCCAGCCGGTAATTCATCAAACAATTCTGCGCGTTCATCCGGACTCATCGCCTCGATGATTTGTGCAACTTGAACATCATGCAAGGAATTTATGATTTCTTCCTGTACTTCCGCAGGCAGATATTCAAATACATCAATAGCTTGATGTTTATTGAGTAAACGGAATGCGATCGCCCTGTCTTGTTTGGGCAATTGTGTAATGTACTCTCCCACATCTACGGGTTGTGTACTATTCAAATCCAACTTGAGTTGGTTTAAGTCGCCAATGTCAAAAGCCGAATTGCGAACATCTTCTAAGAGCATGATAAAACCTCCGAATGCCTCCCCCGCGCTGGGAGACAAACTCGCCAGATCAGAGGAGGTTAGTACTGCCGTCTTGTGGACTTTTGTCCATAAAATCTCAGAAATTCAACATCGATTACCAATACAATGGCATCGCTAATTAATAATCCTAACCTGGAACAGTGTAATCTGGTAGATATCAAAAGTCAGAAAAAGAAAGTTCTATTCCACTTGAGTTGAATTTTTTCTCACCCTGATGCCTATTGATTTCTGTAGATTTTACTACTCTGAGTGTCTGTGTCAAGCGTACAAGTTTCTTTTAATGGAAATTTTTTTAAGTAAAAATATTTACTGTCGGCTACTCATAACATGATTTGTCTGGCAAAAATTTTTACTTTTGGCTGTGATCGCAAAAACTGCATTTGCGTACTTTTTCCAGATTCATTCTTTTTTTGTATGTTTTGTTACATTTTTCGCTCAATTTTATAATTAGAAGAGCACAAATTTTAGAACACCGATTCACTAATCCCAAAAACCCGGTTTCTGTTACTGGGAAGACCGAAGTTTCGTTAACTCAACAGGAAAAAACCGGGTTTTTTAGTCACAATTATGAATACTGAATCGGTGTTCTAGGGCGGGCATTGCCTATAAAAACCTGTGTGATAGATATTTATAAGTAGCCCCCTACAACCAAAGATTGTGCGAAGATGATCCTATGAGGAATACTAAATTTTAGTTTTTATACAACAATTTGCTGAAATGAGCTATTGGCATGTATAGCGGTTCTCACTTCGGTGCAATACAGTCGTCACCTCACCCCGCATAAGCTTCCGCAAACGCTCCCCTCTCCGGAGTTCGGAGAGGGGTTGGGGAGCCAGTGCCCTTCGGGTATCTCCTGCCCAGACGCTACGCGTATCTCCTACGGAGACGCTGCGCGTAAGTCCCAAAGGGACACGCTTACGCGAACGCTCTTAGCGTGCGCTTGCGCTTACGCAGTCGCCTCTGTCGGGAGACCCCTTCGGGTTCGCCAGATGCCTGCGGAGGGAGACCCTCCCGCAGCACTGGTCTCACCTCCTGCAGCGCTGTCTCACCGTGGGCGGGTCCCCCGACTTGAGGCACCTGGCGTGGTGAGGTTGAAAAATGTACTTCATGCAAACGAGAACTGCTATAACTCCACTGGTATCAATTCAGTCGTGCAGTTGACTTTGACTTGGGAATAAACAACTTTTAGTAATTGAGAATTATTTTGCTTTTCAGGTATAAACAGATATTAACTCCTTCTAAAAAAATGATAATTAGATATCTGTTTTATGTTTTGAAAAACTACAATTTTTCTAGCGATTTCCTACGTGTCTATGACCCTTATGTAGAAGTTTATTCTTATGGAGTATTAATAAAACTAATTTTCAGAACAAGAGAAAGTCGTCTAATAGCTGATAAATATTTGAAAAAATTTGACATTTCGAGTATCTTTCTCTAAAAATGGAGAAGCTAACTTGTATCTTGACAGGAGACGACAATTCATTTCTCATTTCGATCCACAAAACAAGTGCCTACTACAAAGGTAGTTTTGGCTTTGCTGACATAATTTACTTCACGATCTCAGGGTTGCATTCGGTGAAACAACGTAACAAATTAACTATGAAAACAGCCACTCAACTACAAGCTCGTCTTGAATGTTATTATCAGCAAATCAAGACAATTATCCTTACCCGTCAAAACCCAATTACAGGTTTGCTACCAGCAAGCACAGCGATAACTGCCCACGGAGATTACACTGATGCTTGGGTACGTGATAACGTTTACAGCATTCTGGCAGTTTGGGGGTTGGCGATCGCCTACCGGAAAGTTGATGATGACAAGGGACGCACATATGAGCTAGAACATAGCGTCGTTAAGTTGATGCGGGGTTTGTTATTTGCTATGATGCGCCAAAGCGCTAAATTAGAGCAATTCAAGCACACTCAATCTTCGTTGGATGCTTTACACGCTAAGTACAACACTGCTACGGGTGATATTGTTGTTGGTGATGACGAATGGGGACATTTGCAATTAGATGCCACATCAATATTTATTCTGATATTGGCGCAAATGACTGCTTCAGGATTGCAGATCATTTACACATTTGATGAAGTGAATTTCGTCCAAAATTTAGTTTACTATATTGGACGGGCGTATCGTACTCCAGATTTCGGTATTTGGGAACGAGGTAATAAAATTAATCATGGCAATGCAGAATTGAATGCCAGTTCTGTAGGTATGGCAAAAGCTGCATTGGAAGCGATTAATGGTTTGGATTTATTTGGTGTACACGGTTGTCAAGCATCGGTGATTCATGCGCTGCCAGATGAAATCGCTCGTGCCAGGATTACGCTAGAATCTCTATTACCTAGAGAATCGTCTTCAAAAGAAATCGATGCCGCGTTGTTGAGCGTTATTGGTTTTCCAGCATTTGCTGTAGAAGATGTAGATCTGCGGGAACGTACCCACAACGATATTATCAATAAACTCGAAGGAAAATACGGCTGCAAGCGCTTCCTGCGTGATGGACACCAAACAGTTTTAGAAGACAAAAACCGCTTACACTACGAACCATTAGAACTCAAACAATTCGAGCAAATTGAGTGTGAATGGCCTTTATTTTTCACCTATTTATTTCTAGATGGTTTGTTTCGTGGCGAACAAGAACAAGTGAAACATTACCAAGAGCGTTTAGAATCTTTATTGATTGAGCGTGATGGTTTGCATCTAGTTCCAGAACTTTATTATCTCCCAGAAGAATCTATAGAGGCAGAGAAGTTAGCACCTCAAACTCAGCCACGTTTACCTAACGAAAATGTTCCGCTCGTATGGGCGCAGAGTTTGTATTTTCTAGGTCAAATGTTAAGTGAAGGATTGATAGCAGTTGGAGATATTGACCCTTTGGGAAGATATTTATGCGTAGGAAAAAACCAGCAAGCTGTCGTACAAATCGCTTTACTTGCAGAAGATGAAGATTTACAAGCCAAACTGGCAGTTCATGGAATTGAGACACAAACACCCAAACAAGTCGAACCAATTCAGGTTCGACTCGCAGAGGATCTTTCAGCTATTTATACCCAAGTTGGACGCAACGATAAACTTGGTTTAACAGGACGTCCAGTGCGACGTTTGAGAAGTCTCACAACATCTAAGATTTTTCGTATTCGTGGGGAGACAGTTGTTTTTCTGCCCTCGGTTTTGGACTCTCAAGTGTTTTACTTAACTCTTGATTACCATTTTCTGGTTTATCAAATTAGAAGTGAACTTGCTTATATCCAAAAATATTGGATTGATTTAGGGCGTCCTATCCTGACTTTAATGTTGACTCATACCATGTTGGAAACAGGTAGTGAGGCATTACTTGCTCTGATGCAAGAACTAAATAACGGCATTTGTAACGGTGTACGGGTAAAATTGGGGCGTCTTAATCAGTTGATGTTGACTGCTGGAACACAACGGATTGATTTTCTTCAAGATGATTTTGAATATTCTCTATCTTCCATCAAAGATACTGCGCCTCGCTGCTCGTATCTAATTTACAATCCAGAAGGAAATTGGCCCTTAAAACATACTCAAGAATTTAAAATGGAGTGCGAAACAACCTTAAAATTGTTGCTCTCCTCTTTACGTTCATCGGAAAATCTCTACGAGCAAATAGAATTATTGCAGACTTTGGTTCGTTTGGAAGGGTTAGAATTTGATACAGGCTTTGGCGGAGCAGAAAATCCCGTAACTGTGGCAGATTTGCTGGATGAAGTTTACACTAAAGCAGGCGATTCCGGCATTTGGGCAGTTGTGCGTCGTGCTGCAGGGTTGCGACAAATGAGCGATATCGGCTTGTCGGACGTAGTCACAAGTATTGTGGTGCGGGGTAAGCAAGTTGCTGTGGGTAAGTCTTACAGCGAAGATTCACTCATCACTATTCCTCTGTCGCACAGCGAAATTGTTGAGAAAATAAATGACTATTGTCGGGAAGATATAAGCGATCGCGTTCTGACTCAAGAAGTTCTGATTTATCTGAGTGCTTTAATCAAGACAGAACCAGAACTGTTTAAAGGACTACTCACCCTCAGAATTGGTTACATGATTCTGTTGATTACCAGCGAACTGGTGCAAGAGTTAAACCTTACTCAGGATGAGGCTTATGAACACCTTATGCAACTGTCACCTTCGGAAGTTCAAACACGAGTACGTCAGGTATTATTTGAATACGTCAACTTGAGTCAGCTATTACGTCAGCAAGAATCTCTGCACCTCAAACAAAAAGAAAGTGACATAGATTGGATCGTGGTACCAGCTTCAGGAGATGAAATAGATGTACCATCCGGCGGTTGGCGACGGTTCCGCCAAGCTGAGGGAGCAACAGGACGTGTTCCAAAAGACTTTTTCAAGCAGGTTTGGCTAGTGATGGAACATTGCAAAGGGTTGGTGATTGGCGATAAGCTAGAACGCCGCAACCGTTTGGATAGCGAAGTCATTTTGTCAGAAATGACAGCAGGAGAAAAGAATTTTGCCTTGCAAGTAGAGCATTTGCTAAATAAAATAGAGGCTCCCGAATACCGACAAGTTAATATTGAGGCGTTGACGGAATTAGCAGCAGTTGCATCCAACAACCCCAACTTACAAATTGAAGAATATATCGTGTTGGATGTGTTAATCGGTCACGCCGTGCGATTAGCATGGTTAGAGAGTCATCCGAAAAGGGGCGATCGCTATGATGAAGATAAAGCCAATGCATGGCGATCATTCTACAACACCTCTCCAAAAGAGTGTGCTAGCTATATTCTGAAAGCGTTCCGCTTCTTGATAGAGTTTGGGCAAAATATAGCAGCTTAAGTCTGAAGTGGGTATAGGGTGCGTTACCGCTGCGTTAACGCACCTTTTTAAAGCAAAAGCTGTGAATTAAAGACTCTCCGAGATAGAAACAAAAATATGAATCAACTAACAATAGAACAATTGGATTTACTCCAGAATACTTTACGCCTTGCAGGGCAATTGTGAAACATACTACCTCAGCTACACTGACCAAATGCACCTGCGCAAGCTATAACATTAAGGGGGATTAAACCCAAGTTTTGGTATCAAATAATCTCTCATAAAATATAAAAAGTGTTTCTTGTACCACACCTCTGTAAGGATGTTTGGAAAGTGTCGTCTTGTACCAAGATTTATCGGCGAGTTCCCTAAATCCTCGGTGCCTTGAGAGCATTCTAATCTTGTGAACCTAATGCGAGCCGGAAAACTCGCATTAGTACACGAGCTTTCCGGCTCGCACTGCATTTAGGATGTTTCCGGATGCGGTTGGGAGGTAAAGGGAAATCTAAATGGTGTATTTGTTGACAACAATACTTCTCAAACATCCTGTTCTGAGATTGTGCCAGCTACATTTTGAAAGCTTTTCGTAATTTTCTTTAGGTAAGAAAATTACGAAAAAGATCGTTTGGGAATATTTTGCAAGCAATCGTAAATAATTTTTGTTCAAAGCTTGCCACTCATAGAATTCTCAAAAAAACTCTAGTTCTTGTTAATAACATTAGGTGGACTGACTAATTTGCTCTGTAGTTGTGCCGGTGGAAATGAAAATGCAAAAAAAAAAGCGCCAGAAGAGTCAATATTTATTTCACAATCGCTGGATTGACAGACAACGAATTGTTCGCAACATGGAGGCTTTCCAAGACTTAATTGTGATTGTCCTGTGTTTGAGTTTGTTTGCCTACATGGTTATGCAACTGTGGGAGATATTTACCCAGCTTACAGTGCCATTAAATCATCAACAAGTGACTGCAAAAATACTATTTTTGTTGATTTTGGTCGAATTATTCCGACTTCTAATGGTTTACTTGCAGGAGCATAGCATTGCTGTAGGAGTAGCAGTGGAGGTGTCAATAGTATCTGTACTACGAGAAGTCATTGTTCACGGAGCACTGGAAATTACTTGGGTTCAGGCTGCATCAATTTGTGGTTTACTGTTGATTCTGGCTGCGCTACTGCTAGTTTGTGCTAAGACACCACACATGGATTACATGATTAGTAAGACTAACCATAGCGCTCTTAACCACAGTGATGATGAGGAACAGGAAAACGGGAATAAAATGTCACATTCAACTCAATATGAGGAGATTGTTTAGAGGTAGAAGCTATTTTTATTTCATTTTCTTGTCTACCTAAAAATGGATGCTCACGGTGATTGTTGTTAGAGTTTCTTGTAAATAAGTTGACATAATTCCAGACTATACTGCAAGGTATGTCTGGAATTTTCAAATTCATCTATGCCAAACTTGGTGAAAGCGTAACAAATAGTACTTTTAAATTCTGAATAAACACTCTTGGGTGAGGGAGTGAGGAAAGTGTTGGTTTCATCCATAACGGGTTGCAATCCCCAGCAGTGGAGGGCTTTAAACAAACTTTAAGAAGATTAGACAATATTTTATTGATTATTCCTGGACAGTAACAATTTAGTTGTTTAGGTTAGATGTAATATACTTAAGCATACGTAAGTCAAATAATGACAGATAATCATAACGAAGAACTGAAAGATAAAGTAGAAGGTACAGCATTAGTAGCTGGAGGAACTATAGCTGGTGTTAGTGTATCCGCAATCGTTGGCGGTATGGGATTAGTTGGAGGTTTTGGAGGCGTAGCAATCGGCATGGCTCCTGTGACTGCTGCTGGTGCAGTTATTGGCACCGCTGCTTATGGGGCTAAGAAGGCAATAGAAGAGGGAGACGCCACAGCTATAGGTGCAGTCGCAGGAGGAGCAGCAGTTGGAGTCGGAGTTTCTGCTGTGGTTGGAGGTATGGGTTTAGCAGTTGGAGGAACTGCTGTCGCTATTGGTGCTGCGCCGGTTGTAGCAGCTGGTGCAGTAGTTGGACTAGCTGCTTATGGTTTGAAAAAGCTGTTTGATAAGTAATGACAAGACAGTCCCTCAATCCTGTCCAAAAATTAGTGCGTGGTGTTATTCGGGATTTGATTCATCAGGCTAACAGTGAAAAGGCTGATAAATCTAAAAAGCCAAAGGTGAAAAAGTCTGCTGCTACCAAATCCCGAACTAAGTCAAAGCAAGATAGTAGTAAACGCTCCCGCCACATTCCTGCATCAGTTCGTGTGTCGGTTTTACACAAAGACGGTTATAAGTGCGTTTTTTGTGGTCGCAGTAGTCAGCAAGTGCAATTAGAAGTTGATCATATTGTACCTTTTTCCAAAGGTGGTAGTAATGACCTCAACAATTTGCAAACGTTGTGTACAGATTGCAATCGTGGGAAAGGAGCGCGTTTCTTGAAAAAGTAAGACTGAGTAAAATTAATATTATGTTATTTGATGTTTTTCAAGCAGGAATTAACTTATTTCGTGAAGTACATGAAACCAGATGGAATCCTTATGGTTTAGAAAGAGATATTTTACTATTTTTTAGAGATTTCAAAAAATCAATTGACTCCAAAGACGTACAAAGACTTCAAAGCTTAATCTCTGACAATTATTATAGTAGCTCTTATGTGAACCAGGATAAAAAACAGCTAATTTCCTGGTTTCAGACAGTTTTCCAAAAAATACCATCGTTTATATATCCTTCTCTAGAAATCGAAATATGTAAAGCACCAGAAGTAAGAAGTAAGGATACAGTTTATCTCGTCATCAGACCAACCCTGAATATTCATATTTTAGGAATTAATTTAGCATCTCAACTATTTGGAACTAACAATCGGATAGCTATGCTAATAGAAAGAAATACCAATTCTAGTTTATTCTTTCTTATCAATATGGAAGAAGTTTGATAACGAGTTGAAAAAAATAGTTAAAAAACACAAATCATTGGTTAAGTGTGGAAACAAAGTAATATAACAACTTGGATAAGGAAAAACATGGCTTACGTACACGAAATAAAATTCTACATCAGCAGCGAATCTGGCAAGTTAAAAGTAGCTCTCTATGACAGACCTGCAATTTTTTGCGACGAATTCTGGATCAAGAATGTCGATGCTTCAGAGATGGGTTTCATTTGCATACCAGATGGTTTGAAGCTTGAACAAAAATACAAAGTAGAAGTACTTGGTATCAAGCCTTTTCATGCTTCTAAGCCGGAATTTGATTTTATTGACAAATGTGCTGAAGCAGCTTTTTACGCAGCTAAACAAGCAGCTATGCAGGCAGTAATACCCAATCCGGGTTTACTACCTCCTTTGTGAGCTATGGGGTGTGAGTAGCTTAGGTAACTGAAATTACAGAGGACAAAAATAAGTGACACACAACTCCAAAACTGGTGCAGCATTTATTGCAGGAGGAACTATAGCAGGTGCTGGTATTTCTGCAACAGTAGGCGGGATGGGATTAGCCGGAGGATTTGGGGCAGTTGGAATTGGCACAGTTCCTGTAGTTGGTGCTGGCGCTGTCGTTGGTGCTGCTGCTTATGGTGTTTTCAAGGGAAGAGCAGAGGGAGATGCAGCTGCTTATGGTGCAATAGGGATTGGTGCAATAGGCGGTGCTGGTGTTTCTAGCGTTGTCGGTGGTATGGGATTAGTCGCACCCAAAATAGGTTTAGCTTTTGGAATTGGCACAGTTCCTATGGCAGGAATTGGTGCTGTGTTTGGACTCGCCGCCTACGGTATTGCCAAGTTGCTAGACGAAACCAGAACAAGAGAAACACCACCACAGGTTTTCGACAGAATGGAAGAGAAAATCTTGCAGATGGAAACTTATTCTGCTGTGTTCGAGTTAGACGCGTTGATGGAGTTAGAGGCATTTTTGACTGGTGAAGATCTCAACCAAAAATTTGCCGCTCTGGAAGTTGAGGATGAGTTACAGATGCTCAAGACAGAATTACACAAAAAAGCTCAAACTTCTCCTCCTAACATTGAAACAGAAGTTGTCTCCCTCAAAGGAGCATCACCTGAAACTTGGAAATGTGTGCAGACTCTTAGGGGACACACAGCCGCAGTGAATGCGATCGCCATCACTCCCGACAGCCAAACCCTAGCTAGTGGAAGCAATGACACAACAGTTCGTCTGTGGAACTTAAAAACAGGAAAATGGCTTTACACTTTAGCTGGGCAAGAAGAGGCAGTTTTATCTGTTGCTATCACCTCCGATAGTAAGACACTTGTCAGTGGGAGTGTTGCTCGCAAAATCAGCAGTTGGTATTTAGACACAAAAAAATTTTCCCGTACACTCTTCTATTTGAACTCTCCCTACAGTCATACTGGCTTTGTTTACTCAGTAGCCTTCAACCCTGACGGAAAAATTCTAGCAAGTGGTAGTGCTGATAAGACTATCAGAATTTGGGGACGATACACAGGAGAAGTAAAATGTACCTTGAATGGACACGACTACGCTGTTTTGTCTGTTGCTTTTAGTCCTAATGGCAAAATTCTTGCCAGTGGAAGCGCTGATAAAACTATCAGAATTTGGGATTTAAAAAATTGGGGGCAGGCTTATATTCTCAGAGGACATTCAGGAGCAGTGAATACAGTTGCCATCAGTCCTGACAGTCAAACTCTAATTAGTGGTAGTACAGACACTACCATCAAACTGTGGAATCTCCACACTAGAGAATTGCTCAAAACTCTAAATGGACACTCAGCATCGGTTGTATCTGTTGCGATAAACCCAAATGGGCAAACTCTTGCAAGTAGCAGCACAGACGGTATTATTAATATTTGGAATTTACGAACTGGGCAACTACTACAAACTCTTTCTGGATGCAGTCCCGTTGCCTTCAGTTATGATGGCAAGACACTGGTGAGTGGTGGAAAAAGCGGCACAATCAAGATTTGGCGTCAAACCTTTGGCAGTGATGAATCCATACTTGAGTTTGTACCATCTGGAGAATGGTGGGAAGTTTTAGGTGTAGAAAAAACTGACAATCCAAAAGATGTAAAACGTGCTTATTTGAGATTAGCAAGGCTATATCACCCTGATGTCAACACTTCTAGCAATGCAAAAGCTGGAATCCAAGCAATTAATCAGGCTTATAGAGAGTACCGTCAAAAAATTAACGGTCAAACTTTTATAGTTTAAGGTGACACGCATTTGTCAATAAGCAATATTGCTAAAAAATAAGCAGAGATTGGGGTTGAAAGAGTTCTCCACCGTTCCGGAGTGAGGGTAATCGGATGCTTAATGGGTAGGCGATAGCTTCGCTTGCCTCACGCGCAAAGCGCACGCACTCGCGTTCGGCAGATCGCCTTTTTACCCATAACCTACTAAAATGAGTCATCGCCACAACCGCGCATCAACTCCCTCATGCCAAAATCCGCTGACATCAGCACCAAAAAATTAATCAGCCTCGCACCCGATAACTGGGTGAAATGGGTAACGCAACTTCCCGACATTACAGCCCAAGAAGTTCTCAACTCCGAATTCCAATGGATTAGCCGCGAGAGTGACGTATTAATCCGCGCTCAAAGTCCTCAATATGGGCAATTTCTCGTACTCAACGAGTTACAATTACGCTACAAACCGGAAATGCCTAAGCGAATGCGAGCATACGCTGCACTAGCGAGAAATTTGATTTGCCTACCTACCCCGTACTTATCAATATCCTTAAAGACAAAGAAGGTGATATCGAAATTCCCACGCGCTATGAGTCAGAGTTTGCAGGTTTACAAGTGCGTCAAGACTACCGCGTAATAAATCTTTGGGAAGTCGATGTGGAAATAGCTTTTCAACAACCCGTGCTATCTTTGCTTCCCTTTGTACCAATCCTCAAGGGAGGCGCCGAAGAAACCACCATACAACAAGCTTTGCAAATTCTCCGCGCAGACGAGCAATTGAATCAGTTAGAAACCGTTCTAGCATTTTTTGCTAGCTTCGTATTAGACAGTGCATTAGTTCAGCAAATCATGAGGTGGGATATGGCAGTGTTAAACGAATCTCCCTGGTATCAGCAAATTTTGAGAGAAGGAGAAGCACGAGGAGAAGCACGAGGTGAGGAACGAGGACGGCGAGAGGAGAAGCTGTCGAGTATTGAAATGGGTTTGGAAGTAAAATTTGGCACTGAAGGGTTACAGTTGATGCCAGAAATCGCTCGAATTTCCAATTTACAGCGATTAAAAGCAATTCAACGAGCTATCCTAACGGTAAATACTCTAGATGAATTACGGCAACTCATCTGACATACCCAGATGACGCCATCGCCTTTACTCACCTTCCTCACCAACCAAAGCAGCAAATTGCCGCACAGCCCGCACTAAATCATCTGGTGTACCAATATCAAGGTAAGTACCATCGGCAAATACTTCTGCTTCCACGTGAAAACCTTTATTAATCGCAGCTTGAATCACATCGCCAATCGGTATTTCTGGTTGCAGCGATAGGTTACTATTTACCGGAAGAGTCATAAGATACTCGTGCAAAAACAGTGTGAAAGCAGGTGTCCAAACTGCAATACCCCACATGTATCGCAAATCTGACTGGGGAGGTTTTTCAATTATCAGCCGTACTTTACCTTGATCGTCAAAGTCAACCATACCTGCTTTGTGAGGTTTATCAGTCGGGAATAATCCTAAGACGACATCAGCGTTACTAACTTCAAGGCGTGTCAAGATTCGTACGTAGGCATCTTTAGGTTGAAATAAAATATCAGGAAAACCCAAGGCTATGATCGCATCTTGGACAAAAGGATAAGCCTGATCTAAGGTGAAAGGCACACCATAAGACAAGCCCATAATGAGATAGCCCAAACTCATGGAAAGCATCGTGCCATCTCCAAAATATGCTGGTATATCCCACTTTCCAGAACGAAGTATAAAATATGCTTTATCAATGCCTGCTAGTTGCATTTTTTCTAGCAGATATTGAGAAACAACCTTCGGACGCCAGTTAGATTTAACACCAAAATCTTGAAAACCAATCGGATATAACTCTTTGCTAAGTGGTAAAGGAGAAATCCGGGTTGCTTGTCCACCAGCAGGTAGCAGTCCGATGATTTGGCGTTTTGTCATAGGTAATGAAAAATAAATAATTAAAAATTCTCTCTGCTATATTTGGTATATATTTTAACTACTTATCAGATGAATAACTAATGACTAAATAAAAAAATATCCCCCTTCCTAAAAAGTGCATTTGTCAGCAGCGACAAACAAAAAGGAGGGGGTTGTTAGGTTTTATAATGTTAGAAATACTACTTAACAGAAACAGCATCCACATCAATTGTATTCGCGCTGGAGGTAGAATCCTGGGTAGTAGTATTAGTGGCTTGAGGGTCAACCTGACCTTTACGCGTTTTAAAGCCTTCAATCATTAGCCCAGACACCTCAGTAACTAGCAATGTCATCAGAAAGACATCATCAATTTCTCCTACAATCGGAATGAAGTCCGGAACAACATCAATTGGGCTGACAAAATAAAGCAGTGTTCCTAAAATTACCCACCAGCGGTACTTAGGGTTACGAAGTACATTGCGGTACCAAGTATAAAGTGATTGGATCGGATTCATAGATTTTTACCTTCAGTTACCTTTAATTTTGGCAAATAATGACCTACACTTCCTGTGGGAATAACCGCCCTACTTGGTCTGGAAGATGCTACTCGTAAGTTATTGCACTCATCTCAACTCTTGAATGGTAAACAATTATGATAGTTGTGCTTTAATCTCTAAAATAATCGGTGCTTCAGGACAATTGTACTACAAATGAAAGGAGGAAACTTACAACAGTGGATATCCTAGACTTGTTTAAGAAGGGCGGACCAGCAATGTGGCCATTGCTTGCTCTGTCGATTTTATCTTTAAGTGTGATTTTTGAGCGTTTGTGGTTCTGGTTACGAATTTTAAGCCAGGAAAAGGAGATAGTTAATCGTGTTTTGGATGCAGCTCGTGTTGATTGGATGTCGGCTGCTGATATTGCAAGACTTGCAACAAAGCAGCCCATCGGACGGTTTCTCCATGCACCTCTAAGTCTTCCCAAAAGCGATCTAGAAAGTTTCCGACTGGCGTTAGAAGCAACAGCAGAAGATGAATTGGCTGGAATGCGACGCGGCGAAAAACTCCTAGAAACTGTGATTGCTCTTGCACCTTTGTTAGGATTGTTAGGTACGGTTTTAGGGTTAATCCAATCTTTACGCTCTATTCGCATTGGTGATCTAGGAACCGAATCTACAGCCGGAGTTACCACTGGTATTGGAGAATCTTTGATTAGTACGGCAACAGGACTTATTGTTGCGATCGTTACTTTGGCATTCTACCGCTTATTTCAAGGCATAGTCGTTAACCAAGTGAAAATTTTTCGCAGGGCAGGCAATGATATGGAGTTGCTGTATCTCCAGTCTCCACCTGACTACACAAAGATGAGATCTGAAAATATAATACCACCTGTAACAATCATAGGGGATTCCATACCAGATAAGCTCAATTCTCCTCGAAAAAGAGGTAAATCCAAGTTTTCTGAAACACCTGAACCCTCCTCAGAGTCTGATTTGTCGGAACCAAAAGATAGTTAACAAAAAAAGCCCCAAACTCAGGTAGAAGAGCAAGAAAATGAAAATTAACCTACAGACTCCAGTAGAAGACGTCCAAATTCAAATCATTCCCTTAATAGATGTCGTTTTTTGTATATTGACATTTTTTCTTTTGGCAGCTTTGCAATTCACTCGCCAAGAGGAAATTAGTATAAATTTACCGAAATCAACTACCAGTACGCCATCTATTACTAATAAACCTAATGCAAATACACTTAGTGCAACAGCTCAACGGCAAATATTAACTTTGACGATCGATGCTATAGGGCAAACTTACGTAGAGAATGACTCAGTTAAACGGGAACAGATCAAAGAAACTTTTAAGAGCCACCTGCAACAAACTCCCAACGCTATTTTAGCTTTGAAAGTCAGTCAAACTGCGACATACAATGATGTTATATCAATGATAGACTTGTGGCGACAAGTGGGAGGCGATCGCATATCTTTTGTCACAACACCATCTTTCTCTAATCAACCGACAACTTCGCCTCTACCCTCGTCTGGTTCTGCGCCAGCAATACCATCTCTACCCAACACTTCACCCATCACTCCCATCAATCCACAAACTAACCCCAACTTCAATCTTCCCACAATACCCAATCCATCTCAAATTAACCAAGGTGTAAGCCCAGTTAATCCAGGAACTTCTCCTGTATTACCTAAAGTACCAACAGCGCCTTCCGGACAAACCAATCCTACTCCGAAAAGGTAATGAGGATGAGGGGGAAGTATTTTCTCTTCCTGCTTCCCCTGCACAAGATGGTTTGTTGTTGCTAAAACCTAAACATATAGAAAATAAATTTTAGTAAGTCTTTCGATTATTAATAGCTTTATATACAAACTACTACGTTTCTAAAGTAAGGGATAAACGAGCATCAATGATGAATTGTGAATCAGAGGTCTAGCTTCATAATTCATCATTATGCGTTTTATAGTTACAACTTATAACTATTCGTTAGCTTTTGGCGGAGCGACTTTGGTATTTGATTGTTGAGCACGCTGTTCCCGCTTTTTTCGGTCGGCTAAAACCATATCTGACATCGTTGTCAAAGCTTGTGACATCTTCTCTATATTAGAATAATAAATCTCTAAATCTTTGTTGAGTTTGTCATCAGAGATCTTCAAGCCATTGGCTATTGTTTTTAGTGCTTCGTTGCGTTTCTTTTCGTCCTTCACTAACTCTGGCTCTGAGTATTCTAATAAAGAGAATAAACCGATCGCGAACAAGCGGCTGTATTTAAATTTTGGATTGTTCGCTATTGCTTGTAAAGAGCCTTGAAAGTCAGCATCTCGATTGAGAGGAGTTTGTTGGCTTAACCACGCAGTGAGTTCTGAAGCGCTTATGCTTGTCGCCAATGCTTGTAAACGTTGAGCATCATGTTTGTAGCGTTGTGGATCTTCTTCTACAGATCGAAGGAGCGCATTAAAAATAGACTCCTTATCCCGTTCTGGCTGATAGCCTTCCATGAAGCGGTCAAAAGCAGTGATGACGCCCAAGGCATAAATAGGATCGTAGCTATAATCAACATTTACTGACAGTAGGTGCATTTCCACCATTAATTCTTCCACAACCCGACGATAAATAGTGTTTATCGGACGGGTATGAAGGTTGTAGAAAGTTCGCTTAGTATCAGATACGGTACGGAGGTTATTCACAAAGCAAATATCAAGGGCGACGTAGTATTATTCTCTCGCTTTAATGGCACTTTGCCAAGTTTCAGTTTTAAGCGCGAAAACTGTAGTGCCAAAATTACTTTTATGGTGTGCAATTCTTTGAGCACAGAAGATGTAAGCTGTGATTATAACAACAATTCACCACATTGCACAACCAAATTGCTTGCATGGAATCGTGAATATGACACCTATGACTTTTCCAGCACAACTACTTACCGTAGCTAATTATCTCTCTGGTGAATTTGATAATCGAGAACAAGCTGTTGCAGAGCCGGCTTGGTACGTTCACCTTCGTCTGTGGCACAGACTTGTCCCTCTTTTTTCAGAAGACAGCGTTACCATATTTGCTGAACAAGCCAATATTGTCAACCTAGAGCGACCCTACCGCCAGCGCATTATGCGGATTTTGCAAGGAAGTGAGCCTGATGTAGCTCTAAAAATCCAGTACTATATGATCAAAGACCCAAGTACTTTGATTGGTGCTGGTCAAAATCCTGCTTTACTCAACACATTGACACCCAATCATTTAGAGTTACTACCGGGCTGTGTGCTTAACCTTACCCAGCAGTTATTAGCCCCCAATAGTTATAAGTTCAACGCTACCCCACCTCCAGACACTCCTTGCTGCTTTAGTGTCGGTGGTAATATCGTGCAAGTTTCCTTAGGCTTTGAGGTCACTGATGATAAATTTCTCAGCTACGACAAAGGAATTGATCCCACCACTGGAAAAGCCACTTGGGGAGCACTTTTAGGTCCCTACTGCTATACAAAGAGAGAACAGTACTGAGTTGTAACGTGAAAATTCTTCTGTTGCTCATACCAAGTTGCATTCAGAAATAGCATCTAGAAATAGGGGGATGGTAATGCGTGAATTATCTGATCTCCACGCCAGGTGCTACCCTATGGCGCTCCGCCACGCCTGACGGCTATCGGGAAGCCTTCTGGCGGGCGTCTACAAGTCGGGAAACCCGGACGTCCTTCGGGGAGAACCTCCGGTTCGGCTGCGCGCTCCCCAACGCACTGGCTCCAGTAGATGCTATGGGGGCTTTTGACTACTACACCTCTCCAAAAATGGCTATGAAACCAATACCCCGCGCTTGTACTAAAAATCATTTTTGGAGAGGTCTACTCACCGAACAGCCAAAATCCGTGTGGTGAGTAAGTGCACTGCTTCTTAATCCAAGCTACTACCTTTGAATGCAACTCAGTACTAGCTAGCAATATTAGCTAGCAATACTATCAGATTCACTTTCTAAAGCCTCCTGTTCTGTTTCAAATATTTCAAAAACTGTATCCATCATGGTGACTTCAAACACCAATTTTGCTTCTGGATGTACATTACAAATGCGAAAACTGCCCTTAACTTTATCAGCATCGCGCATTCCAGCGACTAAAGAGGTCAGACCGGAACTATCTATGAAATTGATTTGACCGAGATTCACTACAAGATGACGACTGAGTTTAGAAATACACTCTTGCAACTTCAGACGAAATTGCCAAGCAGTAGTAATATCCAAGCGACCAGTCGGTGTTAAAACGGTAACAGTTTTCCCCTCTTGGGTAGTATAAGTTTTTTGATCTATGTAATATATCACTGAACTTTCCCTTGACACTCCTCTATAAAGAGACTACGGTATAGTTTCCTCTTCACAGGATAAAAGCCAAAACCCTTGTTTTTGCGACTCTTCTCCTCGTTTTTACTACTGGAATAAGTTCCAGACTGAGTGAGGAACCCAAACCTGCGACAAGTTTATCGATGCTGTAGCTTATGATTTAAAAGCTACAACATCAACTGTCATATTTATTGCTAAGTGCTTCTCTTTAGTAGTCTAACTCACTAAAGAAGTAGTGAGTGCTGAATACTGAGTGTAGAATTTTCGTATTTAGCTTCTCAAGGGAATTTGGAGTTGCAGATGATTAATACTTCACTTCTTGGAACTCATGATTTCGGACTACTCGGTATCCAGTTTACCCAGTCTTGAGGTTTGAGGAAGATTTCGTACAACTCGGCTTCAGGAGAGTTTGGTTCAGGTTGATAACCGTATTCCCAGCGGACCAAGGGTGGTAGAGACATCAGAATTGACTCAGTGCGTCCGTTGGTTTGCAATCCAAAAATCGTCCCTCGGTCATACACCAAGTTGAATTCTACATACCTTCCCCGGCGATACAGTTGAAAATTTCGTTCGCGATCGCCATATTCCATTTTGTGTCGCTTTTCAACAATTGGTACATAAGCTGGTAAAAAGGCGTAACCACATTCTTGTGCAAAAGCAAACAGTTCTTCCCAACTGCGTGGTTCTAGTGTACCGACTTGGTTACTGTAACTAGCTGCAGGACCATCATTCTCAGGACCGCGATACAAGGAACCCCGACCTTCTTGGTAATCAAAAAACAGTCCGCCAACACCCCGCGTTTCTCCACGGTGTTTTAAGTAGAAGTATTCATCACACCAGCGCTTAAACACCGGGTAATATTCTGGGTGATGAGCATCACACGCTTGCTTTAGTGTTTTATGGAAATGGACTGCATCTTCGGCAAAGGGGTAATAAGGCGTTAAATCTACACCGCCACCGAACCACCACACTGGACCGGCCTCAAAGTAGCGATAATTGAGGTGAACAGTTGGTACATACGGACTACGTGGATGTAACACCATTGAGGTGCCTGTGGCATAAAAACCGTGCCCTGCTGCCTCTGGGCGCTGGGCTAAAATTGAAGGTGGTAGATGAGAACCCCAAACTTCCGAAAAACCGACCCCAGCTTGCTCAAATATTGCACCCTCACGTAGAATGCGCGATCGCCCTCCGCCTCCTTCTGGGCGTTCCCACGTATCTTCTTGAAATTTCCCTACACCATCCAGTTCTGCCAACGTTTGAGTGATTTTATCTTGCAATTGTTTCATGAACTGACTAACTCTGGCTTTGGCGTCAGTTGGTAGAGTTTGAGTAGATTCTGCCCGCATTGTTGGAGTTTGGGAGTTGATGACCATAGACTCAAGAACCATTTATTACAATTTTGGTAAAAGCAAGAATTTTTCAACTGAAAATTTCTGAGCAACTGACACCAGAAAGCAGGCTAAAATTGCCCAATCAAAATATAGTCAAGCATTAATCACAACTGACGCACCTGACTACAGATAGTTATTTTCCCTCAAATGGGTGTGTACTTGTGCTTTTATTGATTTTTTTCAAGTTGTTTATGTTTATGTAAAGTTTTAGGATGGACACAACACTCTGGCAAATAAGTCTATAAGCACTTTTTACCTAGGAAATTTCAACTTCTGTCCAAAGAATAATTTCTGACCACATTAGCAGGGGGCGCTGATTGATATATATAAGGAAAGTTGTTTTTCGCCCAGAGGATTTCTGATCTGGCCGTCACTAACCAAGTAGTTTCACAAGAGCACTATGTTAATTTTTTTTTTGCTGCCCAAATTAACACGCTAGAGTGATAATCGAGTTATGAGCCAGGATTTGAAAATAATGCACGATGGATTTTCCATGAGCAGAGACTTCCCCGAAAGGCGAACGTATATTAATGTCCCCGGACTCAAAGAGCGTATTTGTTAATCAAAGTTAATGAAAAAGTCTGAGTTACACTTCACTCATCAAATTAGCATATATATGAAATGGCGACTTACTATGCTGAGGACAATTTTGAAAAAATTTAATGCAAGGGCTGAAGGCAAATGCTGACCATGCCAGAGTTTCCAAAAAGGTGTAGCGAGGAGAAATAGGAAAATGGGATCTTGGTTATCCAAATTCGTCCAGCGCAAACGTCGTCGGTTTTGCCTTTCTCTAGTGCGGACTTACCAAGAAATCAGTTCTGCTTCTGTGGATGAACTTTGGCAAAAAGTGGTTGATATAGCAGATGTTTCTTGGCATCCATTATTCAAAAGCACTAACGTTCCATATGGATTAGTACCCAAACCTGGACTCATCTATCAAGCGGTTACACGCTTGTCGCCAATTCCGATTCGCATTTTTGTAGAACGCGTCAATCCTAGGGAATTACTGAGTGTCAGAGTACTAGCAATTCCAGGTGTAGAAGAACGGGTGACTTATAAAGTAGAATCTACAGTCTGTGGCACTTGTTTGTCATATTCTGTAACGTTACGTGGTTGGTTGTCGCCCTTAATCTGGTCTTTTTCTCGTCCTTACGCAGATCGCGTAGCACGAGCCTTAGTCCAAGCAGTTGAGGAAGCAACATTACAAGCGGTATCCAGAAAACGAAAATCTCTCAAAGATGGTTGTTTTGATTGTTAGTCATGAGTCATTAGTCATTAGTCATGAGTCATGAGTAAAAGAACGACTGAGTTTGGACTCACCGACTACAGATTACTGCCTATTGACTTAAGACTGTGAAAAATTAAGAGTCACTAAAAGTTAAGATTCTAGTAGATAACAAAACGTTTTGTTAAAAATTATTGCAATCGAAAGACTAAAAACATTATGTATGATGTCCTTGATACTCGTTCAGTCCTAAAAGTGTTGCAACCAGTGCAAGACCCAGAACTTCGCAAAAGTCTGGTAGATCTGAACATGATTCGCAACGTCAAAATTGAGGGAGGCAAGGTTAGCTTTACCTTAGTGTTGACAACACCTGCCTGTCCTTTGCGTGAATTTATTGTGGAAGATTGCCAAAAAGCCGTGAAACAGCTTCCAGGAGTCAAAGAGGTATCTGTGGAAGTAACAGCCGAAACACCGCAACAGAAAACTTTAAGCGATCGCACTGGTATTGCTGGAGTTAAGAATATCATTGCAGTTTCCAGTGGCAAAGGAGGCGTTGGCAAAAGTACGGTTGCTGTAAATGTCGCAGTTGCTTTGGCTCAAACAGGGGCGAAGGTTGGTTTACTAGATGCTGATATCTATGGTCCTAACGATCCCACTATGCTAGGACTGGGTGAAGCCGAGATGGTAGTGCGTTCAACAGACAAAGGCGAAATTCTGGAACCTGCTTTCAATTACGGCGTCAAATTAGTCTCAATGGGGTTTTTAATCGACCGGGATCAGCCAGTCATTTGGCGTGGACCAATGCTTAATGGAGTGATTCGCCAGTTTCTCTACCAAGTGGAATGGGGAGAAATAGACTATCTGATTGTGGATATGCCACCTGGAACAGGCGATGCTCAACTCACGTTAGCGCAAGCAGTGCCAATGGTGGGAGCAGTTATTGTTACCACACCCCAAAATGTAGCACTGCTGGATTCTCGAAAGGGCTTGCGAATGTTCCAGCAGATGAATGTGCCCATCATAGGAATAGTAGAAAATATGAGCTATTTTATTCCACCAGATATGCCAGATAAGCAGTATGACATTTTTGGTTCCGGCGGTGGTTCCAAGACAGCCGCTGAGTTAGGAGTGCCATTGCTGGGGTGCGTACCACTGGAGATTTCTACTAGAATTGGTGGTGACAAAGGTGTACCAGTGGTTGTTGCTGAACCAGAATCGCCTAGTGCCCAAGCATTAAAGGCGATCGCCCTGACAATTGCTGGCAAAGTATCAGTTGCTGCTTTGACATAACTTGACAAAAAATTCAAATTTTTGCCTGGTTGGAGTTGCTCAGTCTAGAATACAGATTTTAGGTTATTTTAATTTAAAATCTCATACTTAAAGTGTAAACGCATACAATGTTGGCAAAACGTTCGCTTCCCAGAGTTAGTTGGAAGTTCTGGGTCAAACCTTGGCATCAAGTAGATTTATTGTTATTTTGTTTACCAATTGCTCTCACCATATTTGGCGGTATCATGATCCGCAGTACGGAGTTGAATCAGGGACTCACTGATTGGTGGTGGCACTGGCTCATGGGAGGCATTGGCTTAATTATTGCCCTATTTATTGCTAGAAGCCGTTACGAAAATTTGATTCACTTGCACTGGATCACTTACGGCATCACCAACTTTAGCCTAATTGCTGTGATGGTAGTTGGTCAAAGTGCTAAAGGAGCACAACGGTGGATTAACATTGCTGGTATTGCGGTACAACCTTCAGAATTTGCCAAACTAGGATTAATTATTACCCTAGCTGCACTGTTACACAAGCGCACTGCTTCTAATCTTGATAATGTCTTCAGGGCTTTAGCAATCACTGCTGTGCCTTGGGGATTGGTCTTCTTACAGCCAGATTTGGCAACATCATTGGTTTTTGGTTCGATTGTCTTGGGAATGTTGTATTGGGCAAATGCCCATCCTGGCTGGTTAATACTACTAATCTCTCCGATTATTGCAGGGATTTTGTTCAGCATATCTTGGCCGTTATCTGAACAACCGATAGTTTTGTTTAATCAACTATCTCTAACAGCCTTAGGGTTAATCTGGTCAGCTACTATGGGACTGGTTGGATTTTTAACTCTGCCTAGGAAACAAAACGTCATCGGCGGTATAGGCGCGATCGCTCTTAACCTTTTGGGTGGTGAATTAGGTATCTTTGCCTGGAATCATGTTTTGAAGGAGTATCAAAAAAACCGACTGACTGTATTCATGAATCCTGAACACGATCCTCTAAACGCGGGATATCACCTTATTCAATCGCGCATTGCCATTGGTGCTGGTGAATGGTGGGGATGGGGTCTTTTCAAAGGTCCTATGACACAATTAAATTTTGTCCCTGAACAGCATACAGACTTTATCTTTTCCGCTGTAGGTGAAGAATTTGGTTTTATTGGCTGTCTAGTCGTATTGGTTATCTTCTGCTTCATTTGTCAGCGGCTATTACATGTTGCCCAAACTGCCAAAGATAACTTTGGCTCTTTGGTCGCTGCAGGCGTTTTGTCTATGATTGTGTTTCAGATGATTGTTAACATTGGTATGACCGTTGGTTTAGCACCAGTCGCAGGGATTCCCCTTCCTTGGATGAGTTATGGTCGTTCAGCAATGCTAACAAACTTCATTGCCTTGGGGCTGGTAGAATCGGTCGCAAATTTTCGGCAACGGCAGAAGTATTAGTTGTTGAAACTCAGCCCAAAGCAGCGACTGTCTGTCCCACTTCTTGTAGGAGTGGGTTTTATTAACCCAAATTATAGTGGTTAATCAATAGCATGAGTAAATAGTACTAATACAAACGTAGCTTAAGAAAGATTAAGCTATTAACAGGAAACAACCAAGGGAAAAGATGATGATCTTACCAGGAGCAACTGTTCGCGTCAAAAATCCACAAGACACCTACTATCGTTTTGAAGGACTTGTGCAACGCCTGAGTGATGGCAAAGTTGCTGTCCTGTTTGAAGGTGGAAACTGGGATAAACTCGTTACCTTTCGCCTCTCGGAATTAGAAGTTGTAGAAACCACAGCAGGACGTAAGAAAGCGAAATAGTCATTAGTCGTTAGTCATTAGTCATTAGTTAAACAACCTTGCACCTGTTAGTCAGGAGGAGGTAGCGCTATGGGGAGCCAGCGCCCTTCGGGTATCTCCTGCCCAGACGCTACCTTGTAACTCCCAAAGGGACACACTTGCGCTTACGCAGTCGCCTTTGTCGGGAGACAAGGACTTCGCCGTGCTGTCTTACCGTGCACAGGTTCGCTCCGTTGAGGCGACTGGTATCGGGTTTCGCGACTTGTGGACGCCCTCTAGGTAGCTTCGTGTAACGTGGCGACTGTCGCCTCCTGGCTAAGGGCTTTGTTAAGCTAAGTGAATTTTTGATTGAGTGGTCAACAACACACTGGCGCTTTGTTGACCTTACTAATTGCCTTCTGACTTGTGATCCCTTGGGGGTTCGCCAGTCGCTCATGGGGAGCCAGTACTGTTCAAAGCAGCGTGGCACTTTGTGCCATAGTCCTGGTTTCCCTCTCCTGACCCAGACGCTACTTTGAACACGCTTGTTCTGGCGTTGGAAACCCCCAACCCCAAGACCGCCCTGGCTCACTTCTGGCTTGGGAATTGGTAAATTCTTCTTTTTGAATTGCTTATGCGCCTTCCTTTACCACAGTTTGATAGAAGCGATCGCCATCCGAATCATATCGCGGAGGTTATCGAAACTTCTAGTTGCGAATTTTTAGCTCAGTGTTTGGAACCCGACGATTTGAGCTTTCCCTCTATGCCGAGCTTTGGCAGCTGGGTACGTTCAGTTGATGAGGAGTCAGGCAATCAAATTTATGCTGTGGTGTATTCTGCAACAACTATGCCTGTGGATTCCGTACATCGGGCAGTTGCTCTAGGATTGTCACTGCAGGACTTGCGAGAGGAACAACCCCAGATATTTGCTATGCTAAAAACAGAGTTTCGTGCTGCAATTGTAGGATTTGAGCAATCACCAGATGCTCATGTTTCAAATACTAGGGTATTTCAGTATCTGCCTCCTCGTCCCCCACAAGTTCATCAAGCGGTTTTCCGATGTGAAAGCGAAGCAATTATTAAGTTTACCGAAGAATTAGATTTTTTGCGAACACTACTTTCTATCAATGGTGCTCCTGTAGAATCTTTAACTGCAGCTGCCATTCGAGAGGTTTATCAGTTACGCAAAGCTGATCGACAATGGATAATCAAAGCCGGACGTACCTTGAGCGTATTGCTTAAAGATGACTACGATCGCTTACGGTTCATATTGAGCCAGATCCATCCATAGATAGTTAGTTCTTAGATCATCGTTTTGGTAGTCTAGCTAAGGTTTTTTGATTTTTTCATTAGGGTGACTTTTGCAATTGAATAGATTCAGCGATTACGCTTAAGTAATCAAAGTTTCACTATGCCCACTTCTGCGTCCTACCTATGGAACTCATCTTACAAGTTCTTGCGTTGGAACCAACTTCCCAAATTTTCGCCAAGGAACCAATCGTTCCCTTTGCGATTTTACTGGTAGTTATTTTAGTCGTGCCTATCGTATTTGAGCGGTTGCAACTACCAGGATTAGTAGGTTTGCTAGTTTCCGGAGTCGTGCTTGGTCCTTACGGCTGGAATTTATTAAACACAGAATCAGCGATGATGCCTGTGCTATCAAACATTGGGTTAGTTTACTTAATGTTTGTCGCAGGGTTAGAAATAGATATACAGCAGTTTCGTCGCACAAAAAATCAATCGTTGGGATTTGGCAGCTTGAGCTTTTTGGTTCCTTTAGTCGTGGGAACTTTTATTGGACGGTTTTTTGACTTTGAGTGGAATTCGTCAATATTAATTGGCTCTTTGTTCGCATCTCATACCCTTTTGGCATATCCCATTCTTAGTCGTTTGGGTGTAGTCAATAATGAAGCCATAAGTGTTTCTATTGGGGCTAGTATTGTTACTGATCTTGCTGCCTTGTTAGTGTTAGCCATCTGTGTAGCAATCAAAGATGGATCATTCAGCTTTGGGCGGCTGATAACATTAATAACTTTATTAACACTCTACTCAATTGTCGTTTTAGTAGGTTTTGATTGGGCAGGTAAACAATTTTTTCGCCGTTCTGGTGATGAAGAGGGCAATCAGTTTTTGTTTGTGTTACTCTGTGTTTTTCTTGCTACTGTGGGAGCACAATTGATTGGAGTAGAAAAAATTGTTGGAGCCTTTTTAGCAGGGTTGGCTGTTAATGAAACTGTGGGAGAAGGTCCAGTTAAAGAAAAGGTCGTGTTTGTTGGGAGTGTATTGTTTATTCCCATCTTCTTTGTTAACGTTGGCTTGCTCGTTAATGTGCCTGCCTTTTTACAAAGCATTGATACCCTTGAGCTAACATTTTTTATTATTATCGGTTTAGTAGCAAGCAAATTTATCGCTGCTTATTTGGTAAAACTTATTTATCGCTACAACTGGCAAGAAACGCTTACAATGTGGTCGCTGTCTGTACCTCAAGTGGGTGCAACGTTAGGAGCAACCATTATGGGATATCAAGCTAAGCTGCTTGATGATAGGATATTGAGTAGCGTTATCGTCCTTATGCTCATCACTTCAACCTTGGGACTATTCATAACCAGTCGAGTCGCTGTAGGTTTGACGAACTCAGGAATGAAAGACATAGGGACTGTCAATCTGACTTACCAGAACCAAGAAGAAAACGATAGCTCATACAGTATAGTAGTTCCTGTCCACAATCCCCAAACACAACAGCACCTGATTGAAATGGCGGCGCTATTGGCACGACAGTCTCATGGCAGAATTATACCACTAGCGATCGCAACCGCTTTTGCTCATATGGATGCACCCCAATTAGACGCTTCTGTGCAAAGAAGTCACCGCTTACTGGCAAAAGCCACCGCACTGAGTAAAGTCTTGGGAGTCGAAGCAGAACCATTGCTAAGAATTGACGATGCTTTTGCCCAAGGAATTAGTAGGGCTTCGCGAGAACAAAAAGCTAGTTTGATTATCATGGGTTGGGGTAAACGTACTGGATTCAAAGCACGTTTATTTGGTAATGTAATTGATAACGTTTTGTGGGCATCCCATTGTCCAGTAGCAGTCACACGTCTGGTAGAATCACCAAAAAAATTTCAGCGCATCTTGGTACCACTGGAAAATTTGATGACACCTTCATTGCAGCCTGTAAAATTTGCACAGATTTTAGCAGATGCAAATCAAGCCCAAGTTACCGTATTAAATGTCTGCGAACGACGTACTAGTTCAAGTAAGATTGCTTGGAGGCGATCGCAATTATCTCTACTGATTTCTAGATTAGCACTGCAAAATCCACCAGAAATCCAAATCATACCTCATGAGAATACTGCTCAAGCGATTTTGCAAGCAGCACGATTATATGACTTAGTTGTATTACCTTTTATACGTAATCGCACTGTTCCAGGAGGATTAGCTATTAGCGATGTCACAACTCAATTAGCTAAGCAACTCACCTGTTCAATTGTTATGCTAGGAGAACCTCAACGTACTCAAGATATTATTGTACAAACTGAAGTCACTAGTAGTACCACAGCTGCTATGTCAGAAGGAATTGTGTAATTCAACATGGTTATATAGGACTGGTTTGGTTTATGAACAAACTCGTTGAGGTAGAGAACTCTTAACGCTTAACACAAACTGTACTGACTTGCGTTCAAAAATCTGCGGAGGAATCGTATATGTCGATAGAGTTCAGTTAATCAGAAGAGTTTTTTTAAACTTTTGACTGTGATCCTTAAAGAACCCCTTAAAAATCGTCGGTTTCACCTAGATATGTATAAAACTGATAGATATTATATTTTTTTCTCTATCATATAGCAACTTGGTATTAATTCAAAGAACGAAAACTTCAGCAAGCCCCATAACCTATAAAACTTACTTTTCCTACTTTTCCCGCCTATTCACAATACTGGAAAATGAAACGAAAAAGTTTTCCTCTTCTATGAGCAACAACGCAGAACACAAAACTCAGAATCCAATACGGTTCAGTTAAGAAATTTATCTGTTGATACCAAGTTTCATTCATACAGGTAATCTTCTTTTTTCTTCCTTAGCGCTCTGTGCGCGAAGGCGCACGCACTCGCGTTCGCGTCTATGTCCTATGGACACGCTGAGTCGCAAAGCGACACGCTGCGCGAACGCTAACGTGGTTCGTTTATGAAATTATCTCTTTGAACGCAACTTAGTATGAGGTAGGTAGAGGAAGTAGAGGGAGTCAAATGTATCAGGATTTTTGTGAAAGGGTATTAATTGAAAAATTGAGGAATCAAAGACTGTGGACATGAGCATAGATTATAACCTCTCCACTCAGTTGTACAGAATTCACACGCTATATAAGGTAAAGCTTGTTTTAGTTAGCTGATTTAGTTCTTTTATGGTTAAAATTTAACCGGCTTTACGTAAGTAAAAACTTTGAATATCTACGAAAAACTTTATATTTTTAAAGATTCGGTAAAATATTGCGAAACAGCTTACATTTTTGCGATGATTTTGCTATTTTTCTAGTGTAAACAAAGGTATTTGTGACTTACAATCAAAAAAATTGAAGCAAAAAGATGCAAAGATAACAAAAAAGCATTTATGGGTAAACTGCTAAGTTTAACAAAACCTTATCAATGAGACACTAGTAGTGTACTTTGGTTTCAAGGCTGGGTCATCTGAAGACAAGCGCAATCACTACTGCAAATATCTGTAAGTAATTGGGGAACTATGAGAATTTTGGTAACGGGCGGTGCTGGGTTTATTGGCTCCCATCTAATCGACCGATTAATAGCTGGTGGGCACGATATCCTTTGCTTGGATAACTTTTACACAGGGCACAAAGGGAACATACTCAAATGGTTAGATCATCCTTCCTTTGAAATGATCCGCCATGACATTACTGAACCGATTCGCTTGGAAGTTGATCAAATTTACCATCTGGCTTGTCCAGCCTCCCCAGTACATTACCAGTACAACCCCGTGAAAACAGTCAAAACTAACGTTATGGGGACGTTAAATATGCTGGGGTTGGCTAAACGTGTGAAGGCACGGTTTTTGTTGGCTTCTACGAGTGAAGTCTACGGTGATCCAGAAATTCATCCTCAAAGCGAAGAATACTGGGGTAACGTTAATCCTATTGGAATTCGCTCATGTTATGACGAAGGCAAAAGAATTGCTGAGACTTTGACATTTGATTATTACAGACAAAATAAAGTCGATGTTCGGGTAGCCCGCATATTTAACACTTATGGGCCTCGAATGCTAGAAAACGATGGTCGAGTTGTCAGCAACTTTGTCGTTCAAGCGTTGCGGGGTATTCCTTTAACCGTTTATGGAGAGGGTTTGCAAACCCGTAGTTTTTGTTACGTATCAGATTTGGTAGACGGACTGATACGACTGATGAATAACGAATACGTTGGTCCCGTCAATTTGGGAAATCCTGATGAGTATACGATTTTAGAATTGGCGAAAGCAGTACAAGATTTGGTGAACCCCGACGCACAGATCAAGTTTGAACCATTACCTTCTGACGATCCACGTCGCCGCCGTCCCGACATTACAAGGGCAAAAACTTGGTTAAATTGGGAACCTAGCATTCCTTTGCAACAGGGGTTAAAGCTGACTATAGAAGATTTCCGCGAGCGTGTGGCGCCCCGTAACTCCTAGCCCTCGAACGAAAGGAAACCCCTTGATGCAACAAGGGCGATATCTCCTGAGTTGTTATTGGGTGAGTTTGATACTCAGGACTTCAAAACGGAAAATATCTTGTAAAAAATTAACCCCTAAAAGTGAGGAATAGCAAAAAATGCGTGTTTGCGTCATCGGTACTGGTTATGTAGGTCTGGTCACAGGTGCATGTTTAGCTCACATCGGGCATGATGTTGTTTGTATAGATAACAACGAAGAGAAAGTCAAAATAATGAAGTCGGGGCAGTCGCCTATCTTTGAACCTGGACTATCAGACATTATGCAATCTGCGATTAATACAGGTAAGATTGAGTTCTCAACAGACTTAGCTGCAGGAGTAGCCCACGGGGAAATTTTATTTATTGCCGTGGGAACACCACCTTTACCAACAGGGGAGAGCGATACCCGCTACGTTGAAGCAGTTGCCCGTGGTATTGGTGCCCATTTAGACGGTGGGTACAAGGTGATTGTGAATAAATCTACAGTGCCCATTGGTTCAGGAGACTGGGTGCGGATGATTGTTTTAGATGGCATTGCCGAACGCCAAAATACACTCATCACCGCAGGTGGAGCGCCAAGCTACGATAACTTAGCTGAGACAACAGCAAAATTTGATGTCGTTAGTAATCCAGAGTTTTTACGGGAAGGGTCGGCGGTGTCTGATACGTTTAATCCTGACCGTATCGTCTTAGGAGGCAACAGTCCCAGAGCGATCGCCATGATGCAAGAACTGTATGCCCCGATTGTTGAGCGCAAATTTGCAGCTGATCCATCTCTACCCCCAGTACCAGTGCTGGTAACAGACTTGAGTTCAGCGGAGATGATTAAATATGCTGCTAATGCTTTTTTGGCAACTAAAATTAGTTTTATAAACGAAGTTGCAAATATTTGCGATCGCGTTGGTGCTGACGTCACTCAAGTGGCAAAAGGTATCGGTTTAGATTCCCGTATTGGTAACAAGTTCTTAAACGCTGGTATTGGTTGGGGTGGTTCTTGCTTCCCCAAAGATGTTTCTGCACTTATTCACACCGCCGATGATTACGGTTACGAGACACAATTGCTCAAAGCTGCTGTGAGTGTCAATGAACGCCAGCGGTTACTTGCAATTGAAAAACTCCAGCAAACCCTGAAAATTCTTAAAGGTAAAACTGTGGGATTGCTGGGTTTAACCTTTAAGCCTGATACCGATGATATGCGGGATGCTCCAGCACTTAATGTTATTGAGCAGTTGAATAGATTGGGAGCAAGAGTTAAAGCATATGATCCAATTGTTTCTCAAACAGGTATGCGTCATGGTCTTTCTGGTGTGCTGGTAGAAACGGATGCTGAAAGACTTGCTGATGGGTGTGATGCCTTGGTGCTTGTGACAGAATGGCAGCAGTTCAAAAACTTGGAATACGCAAAAATGGCACAGTTGATGAGCCACCCTGTGATGATTGACGGTCGTAATTTCCTTGATCCCGAGATGATGATTAGAGCAGGTTTCCAGTACGTAGGTATTGGTCGTTAACTCAACACTTAATTTCTCGTTCCCAGGCTGTGCCTGGGATCGCTATTTTGGAGACTCTGCGTCCAGCAGATGAAGATAAATGAAAATCAGGGATTTTTGGGAATACGCTCAATTTCTGCATAACCACTAAAAATGAGCCGTTCACCCTCTGTTTCTAAACGATTAAGACGCATTTTCACCCCATCTAAGTCAAAGCGGTCTAAATCCACCATATTATCTAAAATTTCCACCAGCGCCAGACTCAAGGTTTGTGAGATTTCCTTTTGTGCTTCGCTTACCTCGTTAAGATCAATTTCTGGGTTTTTAAAACTAACACGTCGCCGTCGTTCAATACCTATAGTGACAGTCATATTCAGGGGTACAAGTGTACCGTTGTTTAAATCTGCCTTGGCTAAAATTCGCAATCGGTTTTGAGGCAATAACTTTACTTCGACTTCGGGAAAAGAGACTGGTTGACCGCCAGATAACGCTGTCAGTGCTGGTGTAGTAAGATTTTCTAAGCGCTTTGTCACCAATTCTGCTTTAAAAGATTGGTTGATGCCTGCTTCTAGTAAGGTAACTTGAGCAATAGCCTGAGTCGGTTGCTTTAGGCGCAGCTTACCGCTTAAAACTGAGCTAAAATCAATGGCAACGGCATCAGTTTCTACAAAAAGTTCCTCAGCTGCGAATTGTCTGCGGATAACTAAGCCACGACCTTTCATTGTGAAGCTATCGATGCTGCCCTGCAAAAGTTTACTTGAAGGATTGCAGCGAACAGAGACTTCCACTGACTCGCTTTGAGAGAACAAGTGGCGAATCGTTTGGCTGGCGACAGTGTTGAGCATCCGCTCGCCCCAGTCAGCGCCTTTAGGATCTGTTAAACCAGTAAGTCCGCCTAGCATTCTAGTTTAAGTTTATAGAAGTTCTCTGTACTTTTGTAACAAATTGTGGATGATTAAGCAAGTTTATAAAGATTGAATTGTTAGCGATACGCCCAGGAGTCTCAGCCCTTTGGGCGATCGCCTTCTGGCTCATTCCCCCAGCAGGTCTTTTATTAATGTCAAGCTTCTTGCTCCCTGGTGATCCTGCGCAAGCTGGCTGGTGGTCTTACCCGCCCATTAGTATCCAAAATTTATCGGTCAGTAGCGATCGCCTCCTCTGGAATTCCTTTAGTCAGCATTTTCGTCTGGTTGGATAAGTTGCGGCGATATTTACCGAATTGGCTGCAGCGCTTCCTAACCGATAGGTGGGGGAAGCGCTGATGACGAGCATGGCAAAACGTTGTTTGGTTTCACTGTACTGCGCGAGCGTGCAAAGTATTTTTGCATTTTTACCATAAAGCGTAAATTTTTTTAACTGTCTGCTTAACGATTTACAACTCATAAAATATCTAGCTGTGGAACACAGCTGGATATTTTATTTTTTCTTATCTTCCTTAACTGTCTTATCTGTCCTAATAATTTTTTAACTGTCTGCTTAACTGTCTTATCTGTCCTTTATATCTTCCTTATGTGTATGATATGATGAGCACAAAATAATACATCATAATATACGTAAAAAAACCAGCTACTATACTGCTTTTTGAGTGGTTCTTATCCAGATGAGGCGCTGATTGATCTAATGTGGTGTGTTATTTTTTACGGGTGTTGTCTATGCGCTTCGCCACATCTAACCCAAGTTGCAAACACATAATGGAGATTAAGTATGTCTGTCGCAGCACCTCAAGATTTGTTAGATAGAAAATTCGATGTTTGTTTTACTCACGCCGATATCGACGGTAACGGTTTTTTTGAATGGGAAGATGTACTCGCTCTGGCCACTCGTATTGCTGATTGTCTCGGCGAGCCTAAGGACAGTCCCAAAGGACAAAAACTGTTCCAGACGTTTACAGACTTTTGGACTTATGTACAAGCCAAGATGGATGTCGATAACGATGGCAAAGTGAGTCCAGAGGAGTGGCGCAATGGCTTACGCAATGCATTCGCCAAAGACCCCGAAGCTTATAAAGCAGGCTTCCGTCCCCTCGCGGAAGCGACCTTCAAAGTCTGCGACCGAGATGGTGACGGTTCCCTCGAACAAAGTGAGTTCGCCAAATTTCACGAAGCCTTTGGCTGTAAGTCGGCAAACAGCGAGCTAGCCTTCCAGAAGCTCGACAGTGACGGCGACGGAGAGCTTACGGTCGATGAACTCCTGAGCGCGTGGGAGGAATACTACACCAGCAACGACCCAAATGCGCGAGGCAACTGGCTGTACGGTGACGTTTGGGACGAAACCGTGGTAGTAGGTAGCAAGATAATAAGATAACCGGGAGCGGGGACGCCGTTGCCAGACTGACGCGAAGATCGCTCGTCTTGTCTCGGTCGGCGTCTAAATAAATATTTTTTGACTGTCTTAACTGTCCTTGTATTCTTAATTAAGAGTCTGACATGTTAAAAAATGTAACAACTAATTTCTTTTGAATAGTATAGTTTTTAAGCTGATAGTTTATGAGTTCTGAAATTTTAGATACTTCCATCCCACAGCAAGTGAGTAGTGTTGTAGTTGTTGAGGAGCCAGAAAGGATTTGTGATACAGATCATGGGTATGTTCGAGGCTGGGGTGTAACTGAAGAAACTGTCGGCTCAAAGCACCTTAGTATGGCTCACGGGGTAATTCCTCCAGGAGCAGGTGCAACCCCACACTATCATCCTTTTGAGACTGCGATATACATTATTACAGGAACGTGTAGAGTTTTATTAGGTGTTGAAAATAATAGATTTGTAGATATAAAAGCAGGTGATTTCCTATATATTCCAACTGGTGTCGTGCATTGCCCGGTTAATTCTGGGCAGGAAGTGATGGAATATATCGTTGCCCGAAGTTCGTCACAAGAGATTTGTCTTTATCATGACCAAAAATATAGCTCATCTTAACCTTAGAGACTTCCAAAAAATAAAACATCCCGTTTTATATAATGCTAATCATTAATATAAGCACTGACTAACATAAGAAACATTTCAGCATTATATGGCGATCGCACTGATGTTTGGCGTCCAAGCCGTTGACCTTCGCACACATGTAATTGCTGGTCATTACGATGCACGTGTGTGCCTTTCCCCCGCTACTGTAGAATTATACACGGCAGTTCGCAAGGTCGTTGCACAGCCACCAACTTCCACCCGTCCATACATTTGGGATGATCATGACCAGTTCTTTGATGAGCATATTGCTCTGATTTCATCTGATATAGCTGCTGGTGGTTTAATTGTGCAAGCGGTTGAAAATATCTTGTCGGGGTAAAAGTAGCTGTAGGAGCCTGCAATAAAAAACGTTCAATATGCAGCTATGACTACGCCACGCAAGCTATCAGATAGGATTGGTGTAAGTACTTAATATTCCCAGGTTTGACTGCAGTTGATATTATTAATAATACTATCTCAATTATTTGACATTCATGTTCAAAAAATGAATATACTAATTGTTCTGGCTGAAGTCGTCTCTTTAATAGTTATTTTTTTCCTGTTTAACTTCCTGATTGGAATCATTTTCAAGCAGTTGATTAAGGTTTCTTGGCTTCAAGGGAGATCTGCAAATATTACTTTCCTGCGCCGAAATGTCAGCAGACTTTTGATTTTGATTTGTGTGGTGCTGTGTCTTGCGCTGATTGGTATGAATGGGGTGGTGATTTATCGAGGCGGAAACGTCAAGGAATTTCAACTTAACTTCGTTCGCAGTATTCCCACTCAATTCTGGGTCAATATCTTCACGGCAACCTTGAAAAGTCTGAGCTTACTGATGCTGGTTAAATTCAGCATACCACCCTTACAGCGAGGTATAGACTCGGTCTGCGATTACGCCAAGAGCGCTGATCAAATAAAAGCTAATGATGATAGTACTGAGGCTTTTTTTAAAGTCTTAAAAAACATCATCACTAATAGCATTTGGATATCATCTGCTCTCCTATGCGCTAAATTTTTTAACCTTCCAGAAGTCGTTCCCAAATATCTTTACATTGCCTTAAAAATCTATATCATCATCACAGTTGGTTTACTCATTGTCAAAGCCGTTGCTACTATCGTTGACACCCTTGATGCTCTTAGTCTTAAATACTCCAGTTCTAACAATCTACTCCGTTTATACGAGCGTTTACGCCATTTAATTCCACTCTTCAAAAAATGTTTGGAATACGTCCTTTATGTCGGCATAGTAAATCTCGTTGTTCCAGAAATAGAGTTTATCGCTTGGCTCGGTACTTATACCCCCAAAATTGTTCAGATGATTGGGGTTTTCTTTCTCAGCAATGTTTTGATTCAAGTCGCCTACTTCATCCTTGATGAATTCTACCTAAGAACTACAGATTCAGATGACTCAAACCGACAGAAACGGCTGACGCTCATTCCCTTAATACGGAGTTTCACCAAATATTTTATCTACTTCACTGCCGGAGTTACCATACTCAAGGTCATTGGCATTGATCCTGCGCCTATCTTAGCAGGTGCAGGGATTGTGGGTATAGCAGTTGGTCTTGGAGCACAAAATCTCATTAATGATGTCGTTTGTGGATTTTTGATTCTGTTTGAAAACTATTACTTGGTGGGTGACTATATCGAAGCTGGGAAAATGGAAGAAAGACCTGTCGAGGGGATTGTGGAGGCGATTGAATTAAGAACAACTCAGATTCGACATCCTGATGGTCAATTACAGATTATTCGTAATGGGGATATTGGATCAATTATCAACTATTCTAAGCAGTATATATATGCAAGAGTGGAAGTTAGCGTTTCCTATGACTCCAATTTAGATCACGTCTACAGAGTCGTTGAGAACATAGGACAAAAGCTAAAGGCAGATGATCACGATGTTCTCGAACCCACGCGAGTCGCTGGGATAGAACATTTTGGGCAGGATAACCTGTTGCTTCTGACACTGACGAAAGTAAAACCAGGAAAACACCTTAATATCCAGCGTGTTCTCCGCAAGATATTAAAAGAAACTTTTAGGCAGGAAGAGATTGAAATTTTTGGTTTTTCCAAGGATTGATAAGTGTAGTTGCCCATGAACTCACCATCTGTATTGCAGTTTGGTCACTATTTTTATCGCCGCTAGCCCCTTTGAGGGGCGCTACGCAAACGCGACGAGGGTGTAAGGGTGTAAGGGTGTAAGGGTTAAGGCGCGAAGGTTTCCAGTGCTTTCCATAACTTTAAACTTCTTCGGAAGTTGAATTGATGGAAACTTAAACTCATCCAACCGCCCTAAACTCGAAATGGTCTTCTAAACTTCTTCGGAAGTTGAATTCATAGAAACATAAAATTAGCTTGTCATGTTTCATCCTCAGCTAAAGTAATCAGTGCATCATCAAAAGTCAAATTTAGTGGCTTATCTAAACTTGGTACTAAGTCAATCCCAAAATTTTGATTTTTATTTTGAGCTAGTGCGCTAATTTTTACACCAAGACACAATTCGTCACGTTCTTGTGCAGCTTTTACACAGTCAGCGAAAGTCAACCTACCAAGTTCTTTGCTTGAGAAGTAAAGCGATATCGGCTTGATATACAGTTCACTCCCGTCTATTGAAAACAAATCCTCATAGATTGACATCACACTAGGCTCTTGAGATACCTGAGCGAGAATTTTAGAAACAAATTGGTTAGTAAGGATAAAGTCTTTAACACCTGCTTTAATGACTAGATCGGTGTCTTGTGAGTCAATTATTTCTGCAATTAATTCGGTGGTGACTTGGTTTTTGGTTTCGGCGGTATATTCTCGGAAAATTTGCCGCAGTTCTAACAAAATGGTGAGGGTTTTAGCATCAATTTCTTCTGAGTTTTCTCCTCTACCTGCCAAAATTGAGATGCTGTTATATTCATACGGTTTGAGGCGAAGAAGCTGCTCAACTGAGTCTAGATTAACTTGCAGAGCATCCATCTTAATGTCTGAGTAACTTTCGGCAATAATATCAAATTCAGCTTTCACTTGTGATGTTAAATCTTGTACCACCAGATTAACCTCGGAACCTGAAATTAGATATTTAGCATATTCACTTAGGGTAATAGGAGTTTTGCCATTCCAACCAATAATAAGATGTTTTTCAGGTTTTCGCTCTAGGGTTTTGCAACAGTCACCATAGTTAAAATTATTAGGTTGCACGACAGGTTGTGAATGAAACTGGATACTTGAGTCATCTTCTGCCAGAATGATAACTTCATCACTTTCAAGTAACTGGTAATCTTTGCTTGGTTTTATTGTTAGGGTGGCATTTGCATGACGCAGACCTACGGGTATACCATTTGAAAAATGAAATGGTAATTCTCCAAAATTCACGCTATACCAGCCTTTTTCTGGACGATAGAAATAGAATTCGTTACCTTCAAAACCCACCAAGTTTAAGTAAACTGCCGCTAGTCCTACACTCCGCGAAGTCTGAACTAAAATCCGAGCCAAAATATCAGCTTCATTGAGAGTGGTAACTGCTCCTGGAGCAATATTTTCCGCGAGTCGCCGATATTGGTGCGAGTGTAATTCTACAACAATAGATGGCAGGGAGTCCTCTTCGTTAGCTGCCAACACTGCCAAGACTGCTTTGACAACCCGTGCATCTGCTAAAGTCTTCACTTCATCAGGATCTGAAGTTTTGGCATCATTCAAAATGATTACCGATTTAGCAACTTTTATTCCAACTTTATTTAATTCATTTAAATTAGTGATTGATCCATTACGAGTCACCACTCGTGTGGTTTTAAGCTCGCCAAGATTATTTCTCAGGAAATTATCCATCTCCTCTTTCTCTTGTTTAGAGAGGATAACAACTACTGCATCTGGTTCTGATTCATTACCAACTACTAACTCTTGAATAATATCTATAACTCTGTCGGTAAAGCCTAGAATAAGTGTATGATTTTCTTCTATAACTGGACTTTGACCCTGACGCAATATCTGAAGTCTTGATTCAAATTCTTGGGTAATGAAAGCTACTAGGCTGGAGAACAAAACTAAACCAAGAAAAATTGTGACCACACCAATAATCTTAGTCGCTAAATTGGCATTGTCTCCTGTGTCTCTAAGCCCAATAAGCTGTACAAATACCTCCCAATATAACTCTGAACTACTTTCTATATCTTTGTTGGGAAACAACAATTCAGATATATAACGAACAATTGTCATGACAACAAAAGTTCCAAAAAATAAGGACAACAATGCCAGAAATACTGACAATCCCCCCTTAGACATAAAATTGTCGAAATTGTACTGTAGGCGCTTCTGCCAAGAAACTTGATTTTTAAAATCTCTGTTAGTATTGCTAGTCAATTTTACTCCTAACCTTTATCAGTAATTGTTAGTAATCGGTAATCGGTAATTGGATGAGGTATGAGTCATTACCTATTACCACATTAGCAGTTACCAAATACTTATCGCGTGCAATCAATACGTGTTAATTATACTTCAACTGAGTTGAACGACTTTCTCGCGAAGCGAGCTATTTTTATCTACAGTATGATATTTGCGATCCGATCGCCTTTAAGCACCTTATTACCCAAAGTTTCTACTTTGAGTCCGCCTGTTGCCGGAGGAATAAGCTTGGCAAAACAAGGGCGATGCTTCACATATAGACCAAAGATATTTTATTAAGGACTAATTTTTGAAAGTGGAAATTTTAGGTAAAATGTTCTCAACGGCATATACTGACTCTACTTGATGCTGAATGTGCTTCCCTAAAACCATTAACGATAAATTATTCAGGTAATGTGGGTTATGAACCTGAAAAGTCTAACTTATTCGGTATTTGCTAAACCTCTTATTTATATAATACTGGGGTTTTTATCTGTTATTGATACATTACCATTAGTACTAGCCGATACTACAGAACCGCCAAAAAATAATACTGATTCTGTTATTACTGACCATAGCCTCTCAGCGTTACCCCAGAGTCATAGGAGATTACAGAACAATTTTATACTAGCACAAATAGGCGATCGGGACGATCAAGAGCGATCGCGCCTCATTCAAGAAGCAAATGTTTTTTATGGTCAGGGGAACTTTGCAGCTGCAGAGGAACATTTACGTAAGTTAATTAAAAAATTTCCCAAAGATGCTTTTGCACACTATCAACTAGGGAATGTCCTTTATCAACAAGAGAAAGCTGAAGAAGCAATTGGTGAATACAAACAAGCAATTCGTTTTAATTCAAGCTATGCTCTTGCTCATAATGCGATGGGCATTGCTCTTGCTAGCCAAACTCGCTGGGAAGAAGCTATTGCAGAGTTTCAAAAAGCACTAAAAATTAACCCAGAATATGCCGATGCACTAGCAAGTTTAGGACAAGTGCTGTGGCAAAAAGGCAACCGAGATGAGGCGTTAACATCTGTGAACAAAGCTTTGAATATTTTTAAGGCACAAAATAGACCTGATAAAGTTTACCAAGTTCAACAGCTTTTACAGAAGATGAAAACAACCGAAGATCCTTCTGTGTCGTAAAAAAACTCTTTGGCGCAGATGCCAAAGAGCTTGAGAATAAGACTTGCTAGAGTTTTATAGGCGCAGCAAATTCAAATTATGCTTTGTCTACATCAAACAACTGGACTCTAGACTAGTCTTTTTTGCAGAACAACCAGCGAGTGCAAGCTTATATCATGTCCGGATAAACACTTATAACAAACGAGGTACCTCACCCCTTCCCCTCTCCTTATGAAGGGGATGGAGGTACTGAGCTTCGCTGAACGTCTGAACGGGAACAGGGAATAAGAATGTACAAATGTACTTTGTTTTTAAGCGCAGAGCGCAGGCACTTTCACACAAATGAAATAGGACTGCTATAACTGATAACTGATAACTGATAAAGGAAACTGAATATGAAGGTGTTGAAACCAGCAAAAGTAAAGATAGCCAGTGGAATTTGTACATCTTTATTTTTGACTTTTGCTCTCGGTACACCTTTAGCCAGTGCTGCCAATACCGCTGGTGACTATCGACAATTAGGGCTTTTGTATCGTCAACAAGGACGGCTACCTGAAGCAATTACCGCAATGCAAAAATCTGTGGAACTCGAACCCAAAAATCTTATGGGACGAGTTAATTTGGGTTGGACATTGCATTTAGCAGGAAAAGAACAACAAGCAGCACAATCTTTATGGCAAGCAATATATCAAAAGCCTACCTTTGTTCCTGCGTACAATGCTTTGGGAATTGTCTATCTGGTTGATAGCAACTTAACAGCAGCAGTTCTAGTTCATACTTTGGCAGCAATTCTCAAGCCAGATAATGAAATTGCCTATTTTAACTTAAGTTTAGCGTTGGATAGATTACAAATTTATAACTTAGCTATTCTAACTGCCAACCGTGCTGCTATTCTTGAACCAAATAATCCTCACCCTTTAGTTGCGAGTGCGATCGCCTATTGGGATAGTGGTGCTCAAAATACCGCCAAAAAAGTTTATACCAAAGCTATTTACCTAGATTCCCGGTATAGCGATAGAACTTTTTTGGTTAATCTCAAGCAAGCCGCTTTTAGTCAAGACCAAATAAAAAAAACAGAGTTAATACTGAATTTTAAGGTGAATTAACATACACTATAACAGCTAAAACAGTTATCAGCTTTTTTATACCATTTGCCATGACACAAACTGCCCTCGACAGATTTTGGGAGCTTGCAGGTGGGGCGATCGCCCTCAACCCGCAAGCCTTTGATCTGATTCAAACCCTACCCCAAGCTTCACTAGCAGCGTTATACATTATACTCGTTGCTGGGTTTTCTCAAGCTGTAGGTCAGGGGACGGTACTATTCATTAACCGAGTCAGACCACTTCGGTTTCTTCTGAGTCTATTCATTTCATCTGTGTTATTTGTATTCACCGTGTTATTTTGGGGTTTAAGTACATGGCTGGTGAGCTTTATACTATTTCATGCTAATATCCCCTATGACATCGTGTGGTCTACATTAGGATTCGCTTACGCACCGCTGATATTGAGTTTTTTAGTGGCATTGCCTTATTTGGGTGTGGCAATTCAAGTCTTGCTTTCTATTTGGACACTGTTAATATTTGTCATGGGCTTGCGTGTCGCCATTGGTATTGGTACTTGGCAAGCGCTATGGTGCGGTGTGTTGGGATGGGTTGTCTTTCAGATTGTGCAGCGCACTATTGGACGACCAGTTGCAATACTTGGCAAGTGGCTGTCTAATACAGTGGCGGGAACACACTTGGTGACAGATATGCAAGGAGTAGAACAACTTCTGCAAGCGGGACCGCAGATATTACGTAGAATGAACCAAAATAACGCAGGTGATAAAGGAGACAACACAAGAGTATGAATGTGAAGCGAGTGAGCATATTTTTAGGAATTGTTTTCATTGCCGTACTTTGTACTGTACTCTTTCCGGAACTGAGTCATCTGTGGTTAGGTTGGTACAACGCTTTGGGAGGTGCGTTAAAGCTAACAGTCGATTTGTTGCAAATTAGTTTTATAGCCATCCTCTTTGCTGGACTCCTAGCACCCCTCGAAGCGTTGGGTTGGTGGGCTGGTTGGTATGGTGATAAAGTTGATACTAAACTCAACCTAGGAATATTAGAACAACAAATCCCACCGCAAACAAATGTTGTTCGTTATGTTATTTACCTTGATGGCATTGGTCAAGCTTCATTCAAGTACTTCCCAGATGGCGATCAGTTTTTGCATGATTTAGCGATCGCTTTACCAGATAATATGGTGCTCATTAAAGGAATCATCCCTTATTCAGTCTTCAATCGACCACTGACCGAAGGTGGAATACTCTCGCCCTTTTGGCGCTTCGCTGAACGACGCAGTCAATCCAAGAATGGTGGTATCTTCAATGCTTTGCTCGCCTTAGCGATTAATATTCGCAATTTGCTTGTTGTTGCGGTTTCTGCTGACCAGCGCTTCGGACCAATTTATAATCAAGGTACAGCGCAGGTTATGTACAATAGCCTGATTAACCACGGTTACAAACCCGGTAGCGCAGTCCCAATTACACTGATTGGTTTCAGCGGTGGTGGACAGATAGCAATGGGAGCACTTTCTTATCTCAAGCAAGCACTAGACAAGGCACCCATTGAGGTCATTTCTTTAGCTGGCGTCATCAGTGGAAATACTAATGCACTATTAGCAGAACATCTTTACCATCTCGTGGGTGACAAAGACCCAGTTGAGCGCTTAGGTCCGATTTTGTTTCCAAAACGGTGGAAAGTCTTCTTCTTATCCTACTGGAACCGTGCCAAACGGCTAGGTAAAATCAGTTTTGTTTCACTCGGTCCAGTCGGTCATATGGGCGCGGGTGGTCCTTTAGATGCCAATAAATTCTTAAGTGATGGTCGCAGCTATCTGCGTCAAACAGTTGACATCATATCAGGAATTTTGCGAGACGAGTATCCCTACAATGAAGAACTCGTGATCACAAAGCTTAGCAATTACGAACGGTATCGAGAAGCTGCGTTTAATCGACCAGAATACTATCCTTTAAATCAGTCGGTCAACACAGAATTTTATGAACCAATCGCGCCTTGGATGGGAAGACTAATTTTACCGCCTCAAGATCAACGTGCTAATGGTGTTCTGTTTGAAGTGCATCACGCAGATGCGAAACACAAACATCTGGTAGGACAAGTCGTGTATTTGCAATGGATTGACGATCCTGAATCAAAAGTATCGGTTCAGTCAACCAAAAAGGATGTTCACTTCAACGCGGAAGCACTATACAACTACACACGGGGGAAAATTGTTCCGATTCGGATAAATCACTGGCGTCAGGTGACACCATTGGAGTCGCTGGCTGGTTCAAGACCGAATGATGATATAGTCGTGAAGCTGCGCGAGCCGATTGTGATCGAACAGAATGGGAAAATCACCCTTTCCATTATCAGTGAACCGGTGCAGATTTCTGGACGCTTTTACGGATTAGTCAAGTTTTTGCAGCCCATCCAGCCAGGAAGTGAACAGTTCCGAGTTATACATTTCAATCGTGCTTCCCGTAAGTTTAACTCTGTTGAGGAAGTCGTGCTTTTGCCTGAGGTGATTCCTTCTGAGCAAAATATTTCTTCATCAACCAAGGATGGTCTGGAAAAGTCTCCCCTGAACGAGACAGGCTGGTATATTTACGGTGCAAAAAACGCTGCCGGAATGTTTGTTGTGCAGGCGATCGCCCCCCGTGCTTTGTTGCGAGTCCAACCCCGAGAGGTGGTTGTTGGCAGAAAACTAGCGATGGAATTTCTCAAGAAACGCTCGTGGAATAATATCACCACAAAGAAAGGACAAATACAATCTGTGCTTTTGAATCGCAAGAGTAAAGATATTCCGCAAGCAGTGTCCAAATGGCGTGAAGGTGAGTGTGCTTTGCTTCTACACGTTTATGGCGGTATTGGCGGCAAAAAACGAGAAATCGCAGCGAAAGGCCCTGTTTACTTTGGTCATTCTGCGTATGGGGTGGCAGAAGTGGTGCGCGAACCCCTGACAGGAGAGTTACGCTTTGAGATTGAGTATCACCAAGTTTATTGTCACAACGTTGATGGGCTGATTGCAGGAACGCTTTCTTGGACTCGTTATATGGGCGATCGCCAGTTTGGTTGGTTAGGAATTCGCCCCGTTTGCGATACGCTGATAAAATTAGATGCTCTGACAAATGACTACGATGCCGATGAAGTCAAGCGTACACTCTTGGGAGTTTTGGTGCGTGAGTTGGAAATCATGACAGCGCGTTACCGGATTGGAGATGGGATGGGTGCAACTTATGTTGGTGCTGCAAACAACTGTGCTCAAGATTCTAACCAGGCATTATATGCAGCGATTAAAGTTATTCAGGCTGCCATTCAATTCGATGCTAAAGATATTGCGTATGCGATCAAAAATAATCCAGAGTTTAAAAACTGGTTACTTCGTCATCCCGAATATGCGACTAGTTTTAAGCAGTTGGTGAAGTTAGACAAAGCTATCAGACATGATCTGTTACCCTTTGGGATAGCACGAGCTGACTGGGAGGACTCTTCTACTACAAGTATAGGCAGTTCTCTTGCGGACAGTCCTCTACAACAAATCTTGAAAGCTTTGGTGAGTTGGCGAAGCATTTTACCACGAAAAGCGAATGATAGCGTGACTGAGATATTTCATAAACAGGGAGCGTGTTTATGGATACTTAGCACTAGCCAGGTAGGTAACTCAGATCCGGAGATTGCGGCGATCGCTCCTGTTACCTTTTAAGATTTTACTATTTCTTTGGCTTCACCAGCATCGATCATAACTCATATCATCTGGCTTTTGGTTTCACCTATTTAGTTATAGGAAACTAAAGCCGATTTGGGGTAATTTTTTAGAACAACTAATAAATTATGATCTGCTGTGAATATCTCGATTCTCGTAAAAACCTTTATTGCTGTCTTTGTTCTTGCAGATGCAGTTGGTAACATACCAATACTTTTGGTTCTTACTAAAGGCATGGAACCAGACAGCAGAAGCAGAGTTATAGATAAAGCCATAGTCGTAGCTATAGCAGTGCTTTTACTTTTTGCCTTTGGTGGTCAATTTATATTACGTTACTTGGACGTCAGCTTGGGGTCTTTGCGAGTTGCTGGGGGGCTACTGCTGTTGTTGATTGCTTTACAAATGCTTCAAGGAGACTTAGATACACCCGTTATTGATCAAGAACGTGATGTTGCAATTACTCCTCTTGCCTTGCCACTGCTAGCTGGACCAGGTACTCTGACAACAGTCATGCTCTTGATGTCGGAATCTCCCAGTCCACATCTTAGCGTTATCGTGGGTATTGTCGCGGCAATGTTTGTCACTTGGTTGATTTTGCGTTTGGGGAGTGGTATCGACAAGTGGATTGGCGTGGAAGGAGAAGTCATTATCACCCAGCTTTTGGGTTTTTTACTAGCAGCACTTGCAGTGGAAATTGGCAGTACTGGAATTAAGGAGTTGTTTTTCACTTAGTGAACTGCCCAGCAATACAGCTGGTGCTATCCTACAAGCAGAAAATGCTGATTTCAGTACTTGGGGAGAAAAAGAATGAAGCGCGATGAGGTTTTGGCAATTGTCGCAGCTCATCGGAAGCAGTTGCAAGCAATGGGGGTGAAGTCTTTAGAATTGTTTGGTTCGGTGGCACGGGATGAAGCTGATCCAGATAGTGATGTAGACTTTCTGGTAGAGTTTGATCGCCCAGTGGGATTGTTTGAATTTATTGAGGTGCGACTCTATTTAGAGGATGTTTTGGGGTGTTCGGTAGATATGGGAACGCAGGATGCTTTGAGGGAACATTTAAGAGAACCTGTTCTTAAGGATGTGATTCGTGCTCTTTAGAGACTGGTGGCTTCGTATTTAAGATGCAGAGCTTCTACGCACTTTTGGTGATTAGGTTCAAACAAGACCATTTTCCAACTGAAATTTGAGAATATTCTACAATAGGCGTTCTGCCAAAGGCAGAAGCGTTGCAAGAGCGTCTTGTAGAAAAGCTATCGCCTCATGTTAGTGTTTATATCATCGCCTAAAAGCTTTATTCTGTCAGACTATCAAGTTTAGCCAGTATTTTTAAGCCTTCTTCTGGATTGCCCGTCGCAGCCATTGCTTTAAATCTTGTATTGGCATCAAATTCGGCTATTGCTATGGTGGAAAGTTCTTCAATCAGCTTATTAACACTTATGCCTTTGGTTTGAGCAAGTTCTTTCAACCTATGATGCTTATCGTCTGGTAAACGAATAGTTAAAGTTGCCATTTTTGTTTAACTCCTAATAATTTCTTCGGGTTTTAATATTGATAAGCTAGGAAATAACAATTCAGCGTTTTGGAAATCTTTTACATTGTGAGTAGCAATAATTTGAGCATTACCCGCAACTGCTAATTCAATTAAGTGATTGTCAGCTTCGTCTTTTAAATTAGGTCGCCATAAATAGTAAATAGAAATCCATTTACTGACACTCATAAATGATGCAAGTAAAGTAGAAATTTCTTCACTAGTTAAAGAGCATTTGGCGGCAATTTCTGTTCGCTGAATGACTGACTCATACTCAGAAAATAAAGCATTTCCCATCAAAGGCTGATATTCACCTTTCAAGCAGCGTCGAATGAGTTCTCTGCTAGAGCCTTTAGAGCTAATCAGCGCACTAATAAAAACGCTGGTATCAACTACAATTTTAATTGCCATGTTATTATGATAGCATATACGCTATCACAAAACTTCGAGTCAAAAGACTTAAAAGCGATACGCCCTTGGCGTCTGCGCTCTGCGCAATCGCACGCTTCGCAACTTTGTCAAATAATTGTTGCGGTCGCTTCGTGCTGGTATTTCTAAAGTATAATTTTCTTCGCTACATAATTGCTGAAGTTCTTTAAAGACTGGAGCTAGAGATGTTTTCGCAGTTTTTTGCCGCCAGTTTAAAAATTCTTTAAAAAGCTCAGGATCTACAATTGCAGCCACTAATTCCTCTTGAGTATAAATTAGCTGAGGTTCAAGACTTGTAGCATTAATTATTAAAGGAAGCTGTTTTTTGGCTTCTTCAAGTGTCCATTTCATTGTAAAAACCTCCAAGTTTTGGAAGTATTGAATATAAAGGCTGTTCTCAAGTTAGCTTATTTTCCCAAGCGATACGCTAAGGGCGTCTGCGACTATGCGCGATTGCCCAAGGGGCAGTGGCAAAGCCAATCGCACTCTGAACAACTGTGTCTGATCAGCGATGTAAGCGCGACAAGAAGTAGAGCTTTTACGCACTTTTGATGATGGGATTGATGTGGGCGTTCTGCCACTATGCAGCAGCGAAGCGTTAGGTGAGGGGAAAGAAAACAAACCGCCTTAGCGCAGCGTGTCCGCAGGACATAGACGAGGACACTTCCGTGCGCACAGAAGTCTGAGGGTAATCTTAGACTACCGAAGGGAGTAGTTGAATTCCGAGTGCGTACAATCTTCCCTTTTTAGGACAATCGTGCCTGAAAGAACGGTAGACTAATAATGACGGAACGTTGGGATAAATCAACTTGGAAACACAAAGAACTGCCTCGTTTGTAGACAGCAACCATTTGCTGCTTGCACGCGATCAAGATCTGTTTGAGGTTGTTGGACAAAGAAACTTAAATAGAACAGCGATCGCAACACGTGAAATTAAGGAGGGCGAGGTCATCTATGACATCTTGCCTTACTTATCCAAAACAGATGCAGATTTTTTAAGTGTTCAGATTAGCACTCAAGAACATATTCTTGATCAGCTACTAGAAGCCATGAATCATTCTTGTTCTCCGACAACATTTGTAGATGTTCATCGGATGCAAGTGATTGCTGCAAGGGACATCTCGGTAGGAGAGGAGTTAACCTTCTTTTACCCTTCAACAGAATGGGAAATGGATAGACCATTTCAATGTCAATGTCAGTCTCCTCAATGCATTGGTTTTGTGGCTGGAGCTAAAAACTTATCAATTAGTCAAATGATTCAATTTCAACTTAATCTCCATATCAAAGGCTTGATAAAACATTCGTTGAATCTTGACTGAGAAAAAGACCAACTATTAATAATGGAACTTCCAAATATGTCGAGTAACAGATTATTTGGGTTTTTTCCCACTTTTAGTGATGAATGGGCGTGATTGCCAATTTATGCAACGTGGATTCTAAATTTCAGAGAACCTGAAATACCCAATTACTAAAATTGGATAACAGCTTAATTAATTTGTGATTCGACAATTGCGTTATGTGTGATACATATAGCGTCAAGCCACAGGCTTATTGCCACTTATAAGGACAATACACTTAGTGGGGTTATCCCAAAAAATTGCGTACCTCCCGCAGCAGATTTCGGCTGGATAGCTACAACCTAAGAGAATCCAATCAATTTATTTATGCAAACCGAAAACGCCTTGCACGTTAAAGGAATAATACTGCTGATTTTTATTAATTTAGTTGGGGCTACGACTTTCCCATTGACTAAAGATATAGTTAGTGATCTTTCACCAAGTGCATTGATCGCCACACGCTTTGTGTTAGCAGCAGTGTTTTTTGCCGTAAACTTACGGAGTCTCAACGCGCTTTTGCTTCGCGATGGTCTGATTTTAGGACTTTTATTCTTCCTCTACTTAGCTACCGAAACAATTGCACTTCAAACCATACCAGCAAACCGAGCAGTATTTATTGCCAGTCTGAGCGCACTCATTGTACCTCTGCTGGGATGGCTAAGCGGTCAGCGCGTGCTGCTGAGAACTTTCCTCGCTGCTGGACTCGCTGCGATCGGCATTGGGGTGATGTTTTGGGAAGGGGGAGAGTTAGGAATTGGCGATTTGTTGATGTTTAGTGGTGCTGTTGTTTATGCACTCTATACACTGTTCATAGAGCGAGTCACCTCACACCACCCTACTTTATCACTCACTAGTGTCCAACTGTTGTTCATTGGAGGGCTAGGGGCACTCTGGAGTAACTCGCAAGTCCTCAACCAATTTGAGGCAATAAGCCAGCACTGGAGAGCGATTGTTTACCTAGCGCTGGTGGCAACTGCTGCTGTCATCTGGCTTCAAACTTTGGTACAGCGCTGGATTTCAGCTTCCGAAACAGCCTTACTCTACACAATAGAGCCAGTGTTCTCGGCAATCTTCTCGTTTTGGCTACTTGACGAGCATCTTGGAATACGCGGTATAATTGGGGCGATTTTTGTCTTAGCTGCAGTGGTTTTAAGTCAAAGCGCTCAGAAGGGCGAGCCAGATATCGAAGTTAAGATACAGAGCAGCTAACCGATTGTTACCTTGTTGGTTATCTTAAATACTCGATGAACCTGATGTTAAAGAATCTTGCTATTAACTTTTTTGGAACTGTGTTTGGTGTCTCTAATATATCGCCTGATTTTTTACAAAAATATAAACTAAACAAGTATATTGAACTACTGCTCTAGCTGTAGAACAGCAACCTATAAACTACATAAAGCCACTAGAGAGCCGATCCGAAGCAATCTTCAAAATTCTACATTTAAGGAACAAACAATTATGCTGTCTAGCACTACCGCATTGCAAAGTTCAGAGGTAAAACGCTCTTTAATTATGAATCTCCTTTCTGAGAAATACAGTCAGGAGAAGATTCTCGTTGAACTGCAACAGGAGTTTGCTTGCAAGGGCTATGTCAAACTACCTAGCCTACTCAATAGTGAGGCGTTTTCCTTTCTTCAAGCAGAAGTCAAGAGGTTGGAACAATTTGTAACTAAGAGAAACTTTACGATGCCTGGTTACGAGACACCTCGTCTGATGAGTATTCTTGGAGGGAGAAGAATACTACAAGAGTCTCTAACATTATGGAGCCTGTACTCGAATTACGAAGTAGTCAAACTCATCCAAGCGATCATAGGAGGTAAGATTTACCCTTGTCTTCATGGAGATGAGTTTATGATAATGAACTGTCTGCTTTCTAATCAGGCAACTCACGGATGGCATCTAGATGATACAGCATATGTTCTCACATTAATTTTTGAAGCTCCTCCTGTGGAGAATGGCGGCTTGGTAGAGTTCGTACAAGGTTGGCGTGAGTGGTGTTCCAGTATTGGAGCTGCTCCTGAAGAAAAAATTAAGCCTGCTGTTGAAAAGGCTAGAGCAGAAAATCTTATTCAGGTGAAACACCATCTCCCAGGAGATGCATACTTACTTCGCGCCGATCAATGTCTTCATAGAGTGACAGAACTTGTCAGGGAAAACATCTGTCGTGTAGCAGTAAGCCTAGCCTATGAAGCAACACCTGATCCAAAATATGGATTCACAGCAACCAGACTCTACAGTGAAATTTGATAGTAGTGCTATATTTAAGCACAGCAATGCTGTGCCCCTACGACAGATGTGGTTCAAATAAATGAAAACTGCTGTAAAATCAAAAATCCCTATCCAGCAATTCCCAGCACTTTCCTTAGCACCACTTGGTCTTCTGACTTGGCTTTGAGGCGACCATTTTCCAAATCTCGAATCCAACTTTGGCTTTTACCTGCCATTTTCGCCAATTCTCTTTGGGAAAGCTTGAGATTTTTCCTTGCTTGCAAAATCTGTTCGCCTAGCAGATACCCTGCTGTGGTTTTTGATTTTGTTCGATTTTTTGTTGTGCGCTGCTTTTTTTGAGATGTAGTGGTTTGTTGCTCCCAGTCTGGAGGGAGTGTAAATGACAGAATCCGGGCATTCATTAACATGTTCCACTTGCCACGGGGAGCTGTATCCGTTAGGCTTGTCTTTGCGCTGCCGTCCTTAATCCAAAACTCTAAGGCATCATCTGGATCTTCAGGAATATCGACCAATTTCGCCCATAACGGTTGAATCGCTGCTGGGTATGTCACCGGATCGAAAGCTGGTTTGATACCATAGTGATTGAGGACTTCCAAATCGTTTTCAAAAGTTCGTAGCAGTCGCTTGCGTTCTTCTCGTTTTCTGCAAGCAAGCGTGACTTTCTCTTCACCGTAAGCAACACGCAGCAAGGTGGGAACTGTAATCCGCTGTTCTTTACCCATTTTAGTTTTGAACAACAACCACAGCATCAGTCGCGCTGCTCCTTCGTGTTGCTGCCAAATACTCATCACAGTCGTTAACAGGGATTTGGGCAAGCTACCATATTGATAAAATGTGGTTTGTTCTTTGCATCCTTGTTTGTTTAGGAAATACTGCGCCCATATACCTGCTTTGACTTTAAAAGTGAGTCCAACCAAATATTTGCACCCCAAGTCATCTTCTTGAAAGTGATGGTGAGTTTCTACTAAGTGCCACAAACGGCTTCCTTCCACTGAAAATCCCCTAATTCGACCTTGTTGGGGCCAATTAAGCGAGGTGATCAGCGAGCAAGTTTGCTGCACCAAGTTTTTCATTAAAGTCAATTTAGTAGCTTTGCTCAAGTCTTTGCGTTTCTCTAGCCCTAAATATTTCTCAATTTGGCGATCGTCGATGGTGAAGACTTGCTCCCAAGGCTGATCTAAAGCTGTTGCATGAGCTGCAAAAATCAAATGCATACAAGTTGCTCTGATATCGAGCTTCTCGACAACTCCTAATTCTGTTGCGAGTTCGCTTGCATTGCTTGGTTCGGTGATGTGAAATGCGATCGCCCCTCGCCCGTGGTTCACTTGTCGGCTATAACACGCCTTTCCGTATTCATCAATTTCCCAAGGTAGTGAAGAACGCTGTGCGAGTACATTGCAAGCCTCCCAGATAGCAATTGCCGATGCAAATGGGTTGCTCTTACCGTTGGCAAATAAATCTGGGCTAGTAGCATCTCTGATATCAACTTTACATCTGCCTCTTTTCGCTTGCATGGGGATGGGCAAGTTTATGGGACAACTAGCTACACATTGGGGTTTGGAATAATAGCCTTCGCAGTTGTTACATAGACTTGGGTCGATCCAGTATTCATTGTTCTCTAATTTTATTGCACCAGTAGGACATTGGGGACGGCAGTTGTCACATCCAACGCAACTGTTGTTAGGAATTGTATAAGACATAAGGCTTTTTCCTACTTTAATCGTTGAGATGTCTGGCTCAAGTCTCCCTGGATGTGTCCTCTTAATTGACTACTCACTACTGACTCACTACCACATTATTTTTCCGACAATAAGAAATTTTGCTTGCCGTACTACTTAACCACATCCTTATTTCGCGTATTCCATTGGAAGCTATTTAAGGCTTGTAACCAGAGCCTAATTTTTAATATTTCTTACTATTTAATATTTCATAAATATTTATTTCGGTTTGTTACTAATGAGCGAAACATGAGCTTATGGAGCTTATATATCAGAAGTCATTAAATATTTATTGGAAATGAGATTTTTTTTAAATTGTTATTGAATAACAAGTCTTCATTTGTTGTTTATTTCAAAGCGGATTCAAATTTGTAAGAACTTCTCACAACATTACAGTCAAACAGATGTGTAACGATAGCAGAACGGAACTTCATGGCAACGCTAACAGGATTAACATTTGGTGGTAAAACTTGGACACCCAAATTCGTTCAGGAAATTGACCAAGAAAAATGTATCGGCTGTGGTAGATGTTTTAAAATCTGCGGTCACAATGTACTGTTGTTAAAGGCAATGAACGAAGAAGGAGAATTTGTCGATGATGAGGATGATGATGAAATTGAAAAGAAAGTCATGACAGTTGCTAATCCAGATAACTGCGTGGGTTGTGAAGCTTGTGCCAGAATTTGTTCCAAGAACTGCTATACTCACTCCGCATTGAATAACTAGAGTTTTTGGGTTGTTCAGAAATTGGTTCAAAAGTTGCTGTTTAACCCTCCGGGTATCTCCTCACAAGACGCGCCTTTGAACGCCACTTTGCCAAACTCCTAAACACAGACATTGGGCATACGACACAAAGTGTCAAGGCGGCAAGTGGCTCACAAAAGTTTTAGATTTAGGTATCTAGAGAACAACTTCTCACTTTAGTAGCAAGGTAACGAGAGGGAAATATTTAAAGTTACAGGAACGTAAGAGTAAAAAGTTCACAGCAAACAAATTCGTACATCTTAAAGTGTAAGCTGTTAACAAATAAAAATTTGCTGCTTAGATAGGCTAAAGAATCACCAAGACTCTGATCGACCTCCTCTACAACTCAATTATCTGAAAGTGCAAAGCCTTGTACTTTAAGTTGAGAGATAGTTTTCCGTTTTTTGGGGGAATAAAAGAATTAAAAAATCTTAAAATTCCCCCGAGTTTTCCCTAAAAAACATAGAAAATAAATGTGGTGAATCAGCTAATTGTGCCATGAGGATCATTAGTCATTAATTACTAGTCATTAAAACTAAACAAATGATAAATGACAAGAAACACATGACTAAAGATGCTACTAGCAATTAGCTATGTAAGCAAGAGACACAACTACTCTGTTTTCTCGCTCTTACCATATATCAAGAGCACAGGATGCGGTGTACTGAGGTAAAACCCAGAAAATTACACCTTCAATGACGTTTTACCGACCAGGTATTTATGCAACAAATTCCTGTTTCACTATGGACCCTACTTGCTGGGATAGTAGTTACAGTTCTCAGCATTTGGGTTGGACAAAACCACAGTCTACTACCGATACAAGCATCGCAACAAGCGCCTTTGGTAGACGGTTTTTTTAACGTTATGCTTTCTATTGCCACCGCTCTGTTTTTGGTGGTAGAAGGAACCATTGTGATTTTTTTGGTTAAGTATCGTCACCGTCCAGGAGATGATACAGATGGCGTGCATGTTGAAGGCAACTTACCACTAGAAGTTTTTTGGACGGCTGTCCCATCTATTATCGTCCTCTGCTTAGGAATCTACAGCGTTGATGTTTTTAACCGCATGGGAGGGTTTGAAGTGGGGAGTCATCCTCATATGCCCCATTCCCCAGCTCATGTTGCCCAAATGCCAGGAAGTGCCATTGCTGCTACTCTAAGTGATGCCTCACTCGATGAGTCAGAAATCCCTTCCCCTGCACCAATCCCTAAAATTGGTATTGGCGCAACTCCCACAGAGCTAGGTAAACCAGCCGATTTGGTTGTCAACGTCACCGGAATGCAGTTTGCTTGGCTGTTCGACTACCCCGAAAGTGGAGTGAATACTGGAGAATTACACGTTCCAGTTGGTGCTGACGTGCTACTCAACATTTCTGCAACGGATGTGATTCACTCGTTTTGGGTGCCACAATTCCGGCTGAAGCAAGATGCCATTCCTGGTATTCCAACACAACTGCGATTTGTCGCCACCAAACCAGGTACATATCCAGTAGTTTGTACTGAACTTTGCGGCGGCTACCACGGCTCAATGAGAGCACAAGTTGTTGTTGACACGCCTCAAGAGTTTGAAAGCTGGCTCTCTGAAAACCGCATTGCCCAACAGCAAGACATGCAAAAAGCGGTTGCTAGCAATCCAGCAGACTTATCCACATCAGAGTTTCTTGCTCCCCACGCGCAACAAATGGGAGTCACAACTGCAACTCTGGCTCAAATTCAAAAATAGCTGTAAGGAGTCAGAAGTCACAAATCAGGAGTCAGGAGTCAATAATTATTATTCTCCCTACCTCCCCACCTCCTCATCGCCTCATCAGCTTAAACGAGCAAACTAAATGTTTAGCAGCTTATGACCCAAGTAGAACTTCCACGTAACACTCCACCCGAAGACAATCGATCTGGTAATCAGACGGTTGTCCAAAAACATCCCAAGGCGTGGAAATGGTACGATTACTTCACATTCAATACTGACCACAAGGTTATTGGTCTCCAATACCTGGTTACGGCATTCGTGTTTTATCTGATTGGTGGACTCATGGCTGTTGTCATGCGTGCCGAACTGGCGACACCAGATGCAGATTTAATTGACCCTAACCTGTATAACGCCTTCATGACCAATCACGGGACGATCATGATTTTCTTATGGATCGTACCCAGTGCAATTGGTGGATTTGGTAACTATCTAGTGCCATTGATGATTGGCGCTAGGGATATGGCTTTTCCCAAGCTGAATGCGATCGCCTTTTGGTTAAACCCACCCGCTGGCTTACTGCTAGCAGCTAGCTTCATCTTCGGTGGCTCGCAATCTGGTTGGACAGCTTACCCACCCCTAAGCTTAGTCACAGCTAACACCGCTCAAAGCCTGTGGATACTTGCCATTGTCTTGGTAGGAACATCCTCAATTTTGGGTTCGCTGAACTTTGTCATCACCATCTGGAAGATGAAAGTTCCCAGTATGAAATGGGATCAATTGCCCTTGTTCTGCTGGGCAATTATGGCAACCTCCGTGCTCGCACTTCTCTCCACACCTGTGTTAGCAGCGGGGTTAGTGTTGCTGTTGTTTGACATCAATTTTGGGACATCGTTCTTTAAACCAGATGCAGGCGGTAACGTTGTTATTTACCAACACTTATTCTGGTTCTATTCCCATCCGGCAGTTTATCTGATGATTCTGCCTATCTTCGGCATCATGTCCGAGGTGATTCCGGTTCACGCGCGTAAGTCAATCTTTGGGTATAAGGCGATCGCCTATTCCAGTTTGGCAATCTGCGTCGTGGGTTTGTTCGTCTGGGTACACCACATGTTTACCAGCGGTACACCTGGTTGGATGCGGATGTTCTTCACTATCTCCACCCTAATTGTTGCCGTTCCCACTGGCGTGAAGATTTTCGGCTGGGTAGCAACCCTTTGGGGCGGTAAAATTCGCTTCACAACTGCCATGCTCTTCGCCCTTGGCTTGTTGTCGATGTTTGTCATGGGTGGCTTAAGCGGCGTGACAATGGGAACAGCCCCCTTTGATATGCACGTCCACGACACCTATTATGTGGTGGGGCACTTCCACTACGTCTTGTTTGGTGGTTCCGTGTTTGGTATCTACTCCGGAATCTATCACTGGTTCCCGAAAATGACCGGACGAATGGTGAATGAAACCTTAGGTCGTATTCACTTTATCCTCACCTTCATTGGCACAAATCTCACCTTCCTACCCATGCACGAGTTGGGTTTACAAGGAATGCCCCGACGAGTTGCAATGTATGATCCGCAATTTGTCAGCCTGAATCAGATTTGTACCATTGGTGCTTATGTCTTGGCGGTCTCAGTGATTCCGTTTACCATCAACATTCTCTGGAGTTGGGTTGCTGGAGCAAAAGCAGGTGATAATCCTTGGAATGCTCTGACTTTAGAATGGACAACCAGCTCACCACCACTGATTGAAAACTGGGAAGAATTGCCCGTCGTTACTCACGGTCCCTACGACTACGGTTTGAACCATAGTCTTGAGGTACAGCCATCTGCTGCAACTCAGGTCGGTGCTTAGTACACAATTGCCAGGGGTTAAAATCCCTGGCTGATAACAAAAGCTTACCAACTCAGATCTTGCACCACTATCAATAACGCTATTTTTGTAGGGGAGCCAGTGCGTTGGACGGGTTTCCCGGCTTGAAGCATCTGGCGTTGGGCACTGCCTACCAACATTAAAATGAGGGTTTGCGATTTTGATGGGCAGTGCCCACCCTACGTTTGTTGAGAATGGTGCAAGTTATCAACCAAGGTGGTTTTGGGTCCATTTTAATGGACTTGGGCTATAAGCCCGGAACTTCAGTTCTGGGCGAGTAAGGGGTCTTCGCTTCACCCGTTTTGACACATACTCACAGCGCAGACGATATGACTATAGCAACATCGACGAGTACAGAACATCATCACGAAGAACATCCAGATTTACGAGTCTTGGGACTGTTAGTGTTCCTCGCCTCTGAATCTCTGATGTTTGGTGGATTTTTTGCCAGTTATTTATTCTTTCGAGGCATTACCGAAGTTTGGCCTCCAGAAGGAACCGAAGTAGAGTTATTGTTGCCTGCAATTAACACTATCATTCTGGTTTCCAGCAGTTTTGTGATTCACTTGGGTGATACAGCAATCAAAAAGAATGATGTCCAAGGTATGCAGAAGTGGTACAAAATCACCGCTATCATGGGCGCAATTTTCTTAGTCGGTCAGGTAATTGAGTATCTCAGTTTAGGATACGGCTTGACGACCAATGTCTTTTCCAACTGTTTTTACTTAATGACTGGATTCCACGGTTTGCACGTTCTTGTCGGAGTGTTATTAATTTTGGGTGTGGTATGGCGTTCCCGCCGTCCCGGTCACTATTCTGACACCAAACACACTGGCATTGCAATGGCAGAAATTTATTGGCACTTTGTAGACATCATTTGGATTGTTCTTTTCACCCTGTTGTACATTCTCACCAGGTTTTAAATTGAGAGTCGGGAATAGGAAATTGGTAATACCTATTCCCCATTCCTAAAGGAGAAGTCTTATGCAAGTTGATACCGAAAAATTTTCATGGTTTGAGGTTCCAGAGGACATCAAACAGTTGTTAATATTGGCTGCCGAACATTGGGAAAATACTTCCGAATCAGAAAATTATATTAACCAAGCTTTAGCAAAAACGCAAGAGAGCACTGATGTCTTAGTGGCAGCATATAGATACTTTTTCTATAAAAATAACTATCACATGGCGTGGCGAACAGCAGTTAAAGTTCTAGAAAAAGTTAAAACATCAGAGCATTTACCTGAGGATTGGCAGCAACTTAAGCAAATATTAATCACTCGTCAAGAAGAACAAAATATTAGATTATATCTAACTGCTTATGCAGCTTCTGGACTGGTCTTGGCAAAACTAGGAGATATAGAAAAAGCTAAAGAAATCAGTGCGAAAGTCAAGGAAGTAGATAAAAAAAATGAATTTGGAGGAAGTATTGTACACAATATTTTGACACGTCCAGTCGAAGAAGATGAATAAATTATGTAAGAATTCAGGAGTTAGCAGTAATTAACCCAATCTAAAATCTAAAATCTAAATTTTTGTACCCCAATAGCTACAATCACTTGATTCATGCTGTATTCTGGATTCCCCGATCCAGAATTATTACTAAATAATAAGTTATCAAGTTTTAAGTTGATGCTCAATATATCATTGATTATACGGTCTAAAACATATGAAAGGAAGGGATTGGCTTGTTACTGAAGACGGGCAGTATCAAACCTGTCAATCTGTCAGACCATGGGACTTACTCAGAGAGAATTATCGCTTTTATCGATTCCTGACTGAAGTAGAAGATGCTCTCAGTAATACTGAAGATCAAACCAGTCATCTTCCAGAAATTCGGATGTTAGTCAGGCGGTTAATTGTTAACTCGTACTGGGTACAAAGTCGATATTTAGAGCCTTCTTCTAAAACAGGAGTTTCTGTTGTTCTTCTTTATGATGAGTTAGGTTTTCCTTTTACTGTACAAACGGTAACATTTGCGCCAGGAACGTTATCAACTATTCACAATCATGGAACTTGGGGTATTGTCGCTGTGTTAAAAGGAGAAGAAAAAAATACATTTTGGCAGCGAACCCCTAATTCAGAATTTCAGGATAAAATTGAACGAACAGGAGAATTAACTTTATTTCCAGGGGATATTATTAGCTTGACTCCTGATGCAATTCACAGCGTGGAGGCAGTGGGTTCTCAACCAACTGTAACCTTCAATATTTATGGTGAAACTCGTATGCAAGATCGTTTTGAATTTGATACAGTGAGCCATACGGCGAAGAATTTTTAATCTTTTAATTTCTCTGCGTTTCTCTGCGGTTCCAAATAGCCCCATACCGGATTGTTGCAAGAAATTAACTAATTAGGACGATACTATGGCAACAGTAATTTTCTATGAAAAACCAGGCTGTCAAGGTGGTACAAAGCAAAAAACTTTGCTTACAGCTGCAGGTCATCAAGTCATAGCATACAACTTGCTCACTGAACCTTGGACTGCTGAACGTTTACGCTCATTTTTTGGCGATCGCCCTGTATCTGAATGGTTTAATCGTTCTGCCAAACGGGTAAAATCTGGTGAGATAGTTCCGGAAAATTTGGATGCCCAAACAGCCTTAATGCTGATGTTAAAAGAGCCACTATTAATTCGCCGTCCTTTGATGGAAGTGGGCGATCGCCGTGAAGTCGGCTTTGAGGTAGAAAAAATAGATGCTTGGATTGGCTTAATACCCAAGGATGCAACTCTTAAAGACATTACTGAAAAACTGATGCATCAAGATTTGCAAACTTGTTCTCATAACTCTGAACATAAACATCAGCCAGGTTAGTGCAACCACTAGATCACTTGATTAGACCAATGCACAAAAGTGCTTTTTGCACTCTTGTGGGAAAAGGTTAAAGGGGAAAAGGAAAAAACACAACCTTTCCCTTTTCCCGACAACTACCAGGAAATCTATTTACTCCTGAGATGGCTTGGGCGGATTGCATTTGAGCAATGCGCCCTTTTTGCTCTGAACCAAACTCTCTCTTTAGAAAGATTATACATAATTCCAAAGAGTTATTTGTTAAAAAAAATACTCTATTTAAGATAAGGTTAAATACCATAAAATAAATATCGCTAAACTGATGGAAGATCAAAATCAAAAAGACAAAGACAGCTTTCTTCATCCTCGTGGTCGCTACTATGGTCAATTTAAGCCCAAAAACTTAGTATTTAACGCTAATCTCCAACAATTCGCTCAAAAAATAGGCTATATCACGTCTTTAGAAACATCTGGCAAAATCTCTCCCTCAGATGCTTACAACCAGATTAAAGCACTATGGAAACAGTTAAAACGCAGCAAAAAACAGCTTGGCATTGGTAACGAACCACCAAGTGAACCAGAATCACCAGATGTTACGTGAAATCCGATGCATCACATAACCATATCTTAATCAAAAAGATTTGACTTTAAAGTACAACAAGCTTATTGAAACCCTTGTTGGATTTCCTCTGCAACCCGCTTAAGCCGACGCAGTTGAGATTGCATATCTTGTTTTGTCCAATTTTGGGCAAAGGTTTTGAAACCCCAACTGACAAGAGGGTTGGGAATCTCGAACTCAAAGCGGTTAACTAGACAGGTTCCTTTGTCTAGAGGTTGACATTCCCAAACGTCGCGCCCTTTAAAAAAACCCTGGAACTCCCACACAACCAAACCGGGCTGTCTTTCCACTACTGTGCTATCCAATGTCGGCTTTATGACTGGTATTTGAATCACAAACCGACTTTTGCTACCAACATTGGTACTCCACACACCAACAGGTTCGCAACGCAAGACGGGATTGAGCCAGCGATGCATAAGAGTATTTTCGGTAATGCAGCGTTCCACAGTTGTGGCTGTGGCGTTAATTTGAATTGACTGTTCAAAGACTTGAGACATTCCACATCTTTTTTGGTATGGCTGCATTTAGAGTAACGCGAAATTCCGCACTGCCAACGGATTTGTAAAAGTATGGCAACTCAGTTGAGTGTTGCTCTGTATATGGTATAAATACTCTATTGTTTAAGAAAATCAAAAAAAAGTATCAAAGTCAAAAAATTACTCTTGATATTCATTTTTTTGTAGAACTTTGCTGGTAAATTTATAGACAAAACGCTGATAATTTACGGAAGCGTAGGATTATCAGGACAATTTACATCAGAAACATCTAGGTGTTTTCTGCAATAACACTCAACTTTAATTCTGAACAACCATGAACACAACTTGGCAAGACATAACCCAGGTGATGGAAGTTGGTTTATCAATGAGGGTGCGATATTTCTCAGAACAATTATTAGCACAATCGCCAACCTTGCCATCGGAACGACCCGATACAGTCACTTACCTGCAAGGAACTCTACAACAGGTACTTAATTTTATGCCCCGTTTGCTGGGAGCAGTGCTGATTTTGTTAGTTGGCTGGCTGATTGCTGCTATTGTATCTGCTGTAGTACGCTCGCTCCTCAAACGCACCAATATAGACAACCGCATTGCTTCGGGGATAACCGGTGGTAGGGATGTTCCTCAAGTAGAGGGAATTATCTCCAGCATAGTCTTCTGGAGCATCCTACTCATAACAATAGTTGCCGTTTTAGATACGTTACAACTTAGAGTTGCTTCTCAGCCGCTCAACAGTTTTCTCAATCAAATTGGTGACTTTTTACCCAGACTAGTGAGTGCTGCGGTTATCTTAGGAGTCGCCTGGTTAGTAGCTAGTCTAGTCAAGCTGATAACCATACGCGCACTACAAGCGTTGCGGATAGACGAACGATTAAATCCACCACAAGACGATAGGCTAAATCTCAATAGCTTGTCTATCAGTGAGACGATTGGCAATGCTCTGTATTGGTTTATCTTTTTAGTCTTTCTCATCCCGTTGCTTGAGAATTTAGGGTTAACCCAAGCATTAGTACCAGTTGAATCTCTTGTCACACAGATTATCTCAATAATACCCAATATTTTGGGTGCAACGTTAATTGCTGCGATTGGCTGGTTTGTGGCTAACATCGTGCGTCGAATTGTCACAAACTTACTGGGGACAACGGGAATTGACAATTTGGGAAATCGGTTTGGTTTGAGTGGAGCTTCAGGAACGCAATCCCTATCGATGATTATCGGTACAATTGTTTATGTCTTGATTTTGATTCCTGTCGCAATTGCGGCACTCAATCAACTGCAAATTGCAGCGATTTCCGTACCGGCAATCTCAATGCTGGAACAGATTCTCAATGTACTGCCGAGTATCTTTACAGCAATAGCTATTTTGATTATTGCCTATTTTGTTGGGCGGTTTGTATCAGAGTTGGTAACTAATATACTCACAAGTATAGGATTTAACAACATTTTCTCTGTTCTCGGTCTGCCATCACCCACCAGACGAGTCGTCATTGCACAAGAACCAATAGCACCTGGAGTATCAAAGAGCACTCCGTCGGAAATCGTCGGCATTATCGCTCTTGTCGGTATTATGCTGTTTGCAACTTTGGCAGCAGTTAATATCCTGAACATTCCAGCGCTCACAGTATTGGTGAGTGGTATTGTGGTAGTGTTGGGGCGGATTTTGGCCGGATTGGTCGTATTCGCTATCGGTTTGTTTCTGGCAAATCTTGCTTTCAGCATTATTACCAGTTCTGGCAATCGCCAAGCACGGATTTTGGGACAACTCACCCGGATTGCGATTATTGCCTTTGTATCTGCAATGGCACTGCAACAGATTGGTGTTGCTAGTGATATTGTGAATTTAGCTTTTGGACTTTTACTGGGAGCGATCGCCGTTGCTATTGCATTGTCGTTTGGTTTAGGTGCTCGCGATATTGCCAGAGGACAAGTCCAAGAGTGGCTTGACTCCTTCAAAGGAAGAAATTAACTAGTTGTTTGCTCTGAAGACGGACTATAACCTCTCAGGCTTTATATCTTAAGCCGTGAATCTTGTCAAGAGCCAAAAGTTATCCTTAACCGGAGAACCTTGGCTCTTGAGTACCTTAAGACAAAACGTGCAATCTGAGGTGTTTTCACCGATTTGTCGCAAATAATGTGTAAAATTTTATGAGTTTGCAAATTACAAACAACAATCTAAAGGTATAATTGTAGAGAAAAACAAAAAATAAGGGAAACAAACAACAAATCTAGAAACAGCGAAATATAAAAAGAAGTAGGATTTCACGAATCGTTGGAACTATAAAAAAGGTTTTGCAGCAAACAAGCAGCTTTTTATTGACTCAGAATCACAGAATGCAAAAATCGCTGCTATTTTTCAGAAAAGATTTCGGGAATCACCCTTGATTGGGTTGTAGTAAGCATTGAGACTAAGACTTGGCTGAACATGAACTGTTAGACCATGAGTAGGAGAAGATAGAGCCGTGGGTAGACAGTGCGTTATAGTACTGCCTCCTCTACAGGTAACTGGCGTTGAGGTTACGTCCCTTGTAGCGACTGACGTCGAGCTTTTCTCCTATAGCCTCCTATCCGTACAATCTTAAAGGGTGGTTTCCGGCTAAGAGTCTGCGACTAGAAGTTGGAAAAGTTTTCAAGTGTTTAGTTAAACCTCATCTACTTATGCTTAATCAAAATCCTCTAAAAGCCCCAATCACCAAGAGCCAGTTCAAGAAATTAGCTTGCGCTGTAGGAATTGCTGGTGTCACTACCCTCATCAGTGTTCCTGTGTTAGCCAAATTCTATCCTCCTATGGCTCTTTTTCAGCCTTCAGCTCATCGCAGTTATCCCTACCGCAACTCTGAGAAAAGCATTGCTGATACACTAAGCCAAAATACTAAATTTGCTAATCTTTATCATGAGTTGAAAAAAGCAGGTCTTCTGGATACTTTGAAGCAAGGTAATTACACAATATTTGCTCCAACCAATGAAGCCTTTAATGCTTTACCTAAAAAGGACTTTGAGCGATATAGCCAGCCACAAAATCGAGCCAAAGTGCTGAAGTATCATTTAGTTACTAGTAATATTACTGGTAAAGACCAAGACCTAAATGGTAAATTAGTCACAACTGTTGAAGGGGATCAAATCAAAATAACTGTTGACCCAGAAGGCACAGTCAAGCTGAATAATGCGATTGGTAAGCATCCCTCTATCAAAGCAAGCAATGGTGTGATTATTGAAGTTGACAAGGTACTTATGCCCCCTGGGTTGTAAAACTCTACTTGTACGGGTGGTCAATCTCTGCTCTGCGCAGACCTCGTAAGTGCAGAGCACGCAATCATGCGCTCTTCCGTAAGGCGTGCCGTAGGCATACAAAGCAGCGTCTCGTAGAAAAGTGATCGCCAAATTGTATTCAACATAACTTGCTATTTTGCCTCGTTCCCAGTCTCCGACTGGGAATACCCATTTGGAGGGCTGTAGCCTCCCTTGATCACAGTATAATTGACACCAATGGGCACAGCATCCTGTGCCCAATTTTATTGTGTGTGTCGTTTATTGCCAATTCCCCACTAGTACAAACGGTGCCCAGAAATGGGGGTGAGTGTAATCCTGATTTTTGAGAGCCAGCTGATTTTTGAGAGCCAATTGTGCTTGTTGCAAGGCTTGTGCTTTATTTATGTTTGTCTTCTTGGATTGCTCTAACTGACGATAAAATTCACCCATGACTTGAGCAGTACTTTTATCTTCTACAGACCACAGTGTCGCCAGTGTACTGCGTGCTCCAGAACGCACCGCAACTCCAGCCAATCCTAAAGCAGCTCGATCATCTCCACTAGCTGTCTGGCAAGCACTGAGAACTAATAATTCGATTGGTGTACGCTGGTACTGGGTGTTGTCTCGCAGTAAGCCACCCAATTCTTTAACATTGATGCGGCGATCCCAAGCGAGGATAAACGTATCCTTAACCCTGGAGCTAAACTGACCATGAGTTGCTAGATGGACTATGGGAGGAACACGAGATGCAGCAGTCTGTTTTTGAATCTCGGCGGTAGTAAATTTTTCGTTGAGGAGTTCCTTAGATGAAACTCCAAATTTTTCGATTTGTTCTAGTTCCTGCTTTACGTAACTTAATTTTGGAAAACTCTCATTTGGGGGGTTTTCGCTGAGTCCGGCTGTTAAAGCTCTCAAACCAACCTTTGAAATTGGTTTTGGATTCACTAGCTGCAAACCAGGTGTTACAGCAATGGCATACTTTTCTAGTAGATACTGCTTGCCATCGTGAAGAATACCCATAGGGATATTCCGCAAGTCTTTATCCAGTACAAAAGCCAAAGTCTGGACTTTACTGTTTGCTAACTCTGCTTCCAGTGGTTGAATTATCCAGCCATACAATTTTTGGTATATAGGCAAAAAGTCATTCTCTTTACTGGTAAAAGTGGCGAGAGAACGTTGCACATCGTCTTGTACAATTTTCTTAAGTTCTCCTGGACCAACAGGAGCTGTATGAAGGGTTAAAGGTTGATTTGGTAGGCTCAGAATAACCTCTAACCGGTCTTCCAAAGCAATTGTATAGATAACTGCTGCGGTTTTATCTATATCATCAATCTTTTGGGCTTTTGCCTCTACGCAGGATTCTCGGAAAAAGTTGTTTAATTCAGCTAATTGTAGAGATTCAATAACGGTACGAGCTTGATCTATGTATGTTTGAGGGTTTTCCTTTTTTTGAGTTTGTTTTAATGAATCTACCTGTTTTGTTCCTGCTTGTTTTAAGGAATCTACATATTTTAAATCTAACTCAACTAACTCTCGATAAACTGGTTCGACATTGTTCCGAAAAGAAAACTGTACTTCTGGGTTGATTGCTACTAACTCACTGCGTAGTGACTGAAGGGCATTATATGCTTTGGTGTAAGCGGCGATCGCATCCTTAGTCTCTCCTTGATCTTTACGTATCCGCCCCAACTGCCAGAAATACTGGTAAGCTACGTCTGGTGTTGAAAAACTGGAAGCTAAACTTAGAGCTTGTTTTGTTAATTCTTCTGCTTTCGGTAAATCTTTCTTCAGTTCGTACAGTCTGCCACGATTTCCCAAAGCATAAGCCTCGGCTCTTTTGTCTTCCAAACTTCTGGCTTGTTGTGCAGCTTTCACCAATATCCTATCAATGTCGTCAAGGATTGGGAGTTTGGAATTAGCTTGGAGTGGGAATTGTTCTTGTTGAGCTAATTTGAGTAAATTCTGAGCAAAGTTGATTTGGAGGTACACTCCTGTCCGGCTAGCAGACAAGTTGTTCAGTTCAGGATTGAGCTTGTTCCATAATTGTTCTGCTTCTAATATTGTTTTCTGATTATCTTCTTGCGACAAGTTCTCCGACTGTTGTGATTCTGACGATTTTTTTGGTTTCAACTCGCTCAACCACAAGCTCAGTTTATTCAGTTCTGCTTGTTGTCGCACAGTTGGCGATGGAGACAGCTTCACGACTTTAGTGTAAGAATCAAGTGCTTCTCGTTGAGATTCCTCTCTTGTGTCCCGAACTAGATCAACTTCACCTAAGTCACGTGCTGTATTGCCTAAACTCAGATAAACATCAGCTTGCTCTTGGGGAGAATTTAAATTTTGAGCTTGCTTTAAACTTGCTTTCAAAATCATTTGAGACTGCTCTAATTGACCAATGAATCGCTGCAGTTCTCCGAGACTTCGTAATCCCACAACTTTGTATACAGAAGGACGTTGAAGTTCAATGGCTTGAAGTTTTTTCGTGAGTTCTTCTGGAGTTAATTGACCTAACTTATCACAGCTTTTTACCCCGAGTTCTTGATTGAAAACTTCTAATAAAGTACTACAAGCACGAGGATAAAGACCCAAATCTTGCATCGCTTGAGCTTGATTAATCTTGCTCTGTGCTAATTTTTCTGGATCATTCGCTCTTGCATAAATCTTAGTTGCTTCTTGCCAAGAGTTGAGAGCATCTGCTGTTTGACCTAATTCTCTTTGCAAAGAGCCTTGAATCTCCAAGCTTTGAGCCAAGACTTTTAATTCTTGTTTTCCTTGTAATGGTGTTTTCAAAAGTGCCAAACTGTCTTCGATTGCCTTTTTAGCTTGTTCCCACTGTCCCAGTTGTTGATAGCTCAAAGAGAGATTGCTCAACGCCATTGCTTGATTTAATCTATCTCTTCTAGCAGCAAAAACACTCGCTGTTTGTTTCCAAGCTGATGCTGCTTCCTCAAATCTTCCACTCTGATAGAATTTGACTGCTTTGTTAGCTAACTGTTCAGCATCATATGGAGATTGGACAATCGAGGTTGGTGAGGTTGGCGAAGAAACTTTAGCCCCAACAACAGGCGATATTCCTGAGAGGATAAATAATAAGGCTGCCAGAACAAGCGATCGCTTTTTATATATTCTTTTGGATAAATTTCGTATCTTTCTGAGTAGATATTTGTGGAATATCATATTTGGCTCCTTCTGTCAAAAATATATAATGATTACTAATTCCTAAGTTCCGTTAACAGACACATACCTCAACGTACAGCACAACGACTAGCAGGTATTAGTTGCGTAAGTCCTGAGCTGTTTTAGAAAATATTGAAGAATTCACCAACTCAGAATGGGCTGCGCTTTTGCACTCTACAGGAGTCAACAATCCTTTAGTGGGGGATTGGGGTTCGTCACTGTCTTGTTAAGCACGCTCATCAAAGATTTAGTGAGGGACTTAAACCCCCTTATTTAGATCTTGCACCTTGACTTTAGTACCTCTTGAACTTAACGTTCAGGGCTGCATAGCCAAAGTCCGTTAAAAATCAGATCTTGCACCAGTATCAACAACGAAGCAGAGCCTCGATATCTTGTTCCCAGGCTGTAGCCCAGGAACGAGGGTTGGGAGGCTCAGCCTCCCGATAATTGAGAATGCTGCAAGATGTTAGTTAAAACGGACTTAAACTTTGAGCCAAGAAATTTCTTTCTTCGCGGACAAGAATTATGCTGCAAGAATGGTATCAGTATTGTACGTTTAATTTGGTTGTTTTACTTGTGAAGAATTTTATCTGTCTGCGGCGCAACTATTCGCAGGTGTTTGCGGTTGACGTTGTGGGCCAGTTTTGGTGGGATCATATGCTACCAGCACCACCTGACCTTTTTCGTTATATATCCAACCTTGAGCAGGTATTATGCGTTTGACAGGTGGATTGGTAGATCGTTGCGTGTAAGTTGCAGTTGTTGAACTTACCGTACTGGGAATAGGCTCAATTAAATCAACACGCACATTGTCACTACTGAGGATTTTATTAGGATCAGTTGGCAATCCTCCACGCCCGGTGATGGTAAAGGTACTACCAAAACCTTTAGCACAGGGGTTTTGGGCAATCTGCTGTCCGGGGTCGATCACAGTTTCTGTCAATTCAAATAATCCTTGACTAGGATCAATCTCTGGTGTGTTAAATTGCACAGTACCACTATACTGTGGACCGCGTTCGGAAGTCGCACTAATCACGCTGTCTGGAGAAAGAAATCTATTACCTTTAGTTGTAATGTTTACCTTCCCTCCATAACCTTGTTGGGCATTGGCTGTGATTTTGCTATTTTCCAAGGCAACTAGGTTGTCAGTGTTGATGGTAATATTGCCTCCATCAGCTATGTTTGTCGCATTTGTGGTGATATTGCTGTTGCGGCGCAAGATAACGTCGTCGGAATTCAGGATAATGTTGCCCTGTCCTGCTGTGGTGTTGGCGTTAATAGATGCTCGGTTGTCCAGTTTGATGGAGTTAGCCGTAACTGTTAGCAAGCCTGCACTTCCTCCTCCTGAACTGCTAACACTAACTTGTCCGTCGTTAGTCAAGTCAACAGCACTGGCATTAATATTTATATTGCCGCCTCTAAAATTGCCTTCAGTTGTTGCTGTGACAGTACCATAATCTGATACACGTAAGTTACGAGTATTGATAGTGATATCACCAGCATTACCTCCGGCAAATCGCTTACTAGTCGTTGTCACCGTAGTATTTTCAAAGTCACCAGAGCGATCGCTGTCGTCCGATATAAGTGGCTCTTTGCCTGAAATTTCTACTCGATTAGTGCCATTAATCACAATCTTACCAGAGTTACCACTGTTGAAGGATCTAGAGGAGACTTCTGTGCCATCTGTGATAAAAATAGAGCTTCCACTAATGTTTATATCACCTGCATTGCCTAGTGTTGGGTATGTTCTGGTTGCATCGGGAAATCCAACAGCAGTGTTGACCAAAGTATGTTGCAAATAGACCGGACCAGACGATTGTATTGTAATGTTGCCAGAATTTCTTCCTCTACCAAAGACTTGGCTAACAACGGAGCTATTGTTTACTAATGATACAAACTGATTACCTTCCAATGATATATTGCCCGCATTTCCGCCGAAGCTGCCCGCAACCAAAAAAGCATTGTCTAAAGATATAGAAGTATTCGCTTTTAGTGATATGTTTCCGCTTTGTGGTACACCGCCGTAAGTGGAGATAAGTGTATCCCCAGCACTTGCATCCTGCCCAATTAAAGAAATCGAGCCTGTGGTGGCTTCAAGTGATATGTTTCCAGAAGGTCCACTTCCACGCGGGCTTGTATTTAATGTAGGAGGAAGCGGAGAATCTGTTGGAGTACTAGCCTTATTCGTGATCGAAATTTCACCAGCTTTAATATTAATGTTACCTGCATTGCCAGTAGCATCTTCATCTACAATATTAGTCACTTGGCTGGGATAGTTAATAGTCACTTTCCCAATCGCATTGAGTGTAATGTCTCCTGGTGGTGAGTTATCTGCTGTTAATCCTTTGCCAACGCCAGCAAAAATATTTCCTCCCAAAAGGTCTATATTTCCGGCATTCAGGACGACACTCCCTGCTCCTGTTGCACGTACATCAACAGTTGCACCATTTGTGAGCGATATATCACCGAATTGTACTCCCACAGGAAAACTCAAGCTTCCATTACTACTCAACCCAACTATCCCAGGAGCAGACAATCCTCCTATCTCAACTCGTCCTCCTGGTGCTGTTATTGCACCGCCATTTAAACTGACGTTACCACCTACCAGTGCGAAGGAGTTTCCTTGAGGAACACTAAGAACAGCAGATTGACTAGTAATATTTTGGGGATTATCGCGATACCTCAATCCAATCGGAACATTAATAGTTAACAATGGCGGCGCTTGCGGGTTAGTCGCACTAAATTCAAACCCATTGTCAAATAAAAAACTATTCGCGGTACTCCCCAAAAAGGAACCACCGATATTTAATTGGGCATTTGGTCCAAAAATAATCCCTGCTGGATTGAGTAAAAATAAGTTCGCTTTGCCGAGTGTTCTAATTAAACCATCAATATTAGAAACAGAACCACCTGTCACCCGGTTGATGATGTTTAGGACATCCGTTGCATTATTGAAGTTCGCCGAGCCACCTGTGGGTACAGAAAATTCTTTAAAGCTGTGAAAAAGATTTCCTCCTCTTCTAGTTCCATCATTGATGTTGAAATTTTTGCCGTCAGGAGTGGTAACTGTGGTGGATACAGTTCCATCAGCAGAGACTTGCGCAACTGCAATACTCATAGGCGCAAGACTGCCCAGAGTGCATAGAGGTACAGCGAGTAAAGACAGCAAATAGATTTTGTTAACGTTGTGCAATCGCCTAAATGTTTTCATACGAGTATGCATTTTTTCTAAAGATTTTTTACATTGGTTTTTATGAGTCAAAGCTAAGCTGTAACCAAAACGCGCGGGTGTAAGCGGAAAGAAAAAACGATATTTTTGTACAACAAAGCCCCTGAACCACCAAAGGTGTCAAGCAGTCCACTGATTTATTTTTCACACCCTTACACCGTTCGGACGTTCGGCGAAGCTATCTCCTGAGCCCTGAGTCCCAAAGGGACACGCTGCGCGAACGGGCACGGCTTGAGGCCGAACGGAGACGCTACGCGAACGACGCCGCTCAGCTTCCCCTCAGTCGAGCCGCTGAGCGCTCATCTTGGCGTTGCCCCAACACCCTTGCACCCCTTCTTGTTGACGCATTTACAGCAGTTAATTTGTTGGGTGGGCACTGTCTTATCGATGACAATGGCAAATTTCAGGTAAGCAGTGTCTACCCGAAATTAGATTTGCCAATTGCGCTCATCACATAGAGAGCAAGTGGCAAAAGATTGTATTAATTTTAAGTATTTTAGTTGAATTTGGTTGTTCTAGTTGTAAAGAATTTTATCTGGTTGCTGCACAGTTACTAGTAGGTGCTGGCTGCTCACGTTGTGGACCAGTTTTGGTGGGATCATAACCTACCAGTACCACCTGACCTTTGTCGTTATATATCCAGCCTTGGGCTGGTATTATCTTTTTGACAGTTGGCTGTTGAGATGGTTTCTTTTCTGTTGCAGTTGTTAAACTTACTGTACTGACGACAGGCTCAATTAAATCAACGCGCACATTGTCACTACTGAGGATTTTATTGGGATCAGATGGCAATCCGCCACGTCCGGTGATGGTGAAAGTACTACCAAAACCTTTTATACACGGATTTTGGGCCACTTGCTGTGCGGCGTCTGTAACAGTTTCTGTCAATTCAAATAATCCCTGACTGGGGTCAATTTCGGGTGTGTTAAATTGCACAATTCCATTGAACTGCTGGCCAGCTTCAGAAATGGCGGTGATTTTACTGTCTGGGGAACGAAATATACCTTGAGCGGTGATGAAGATTCTCCCGCCAAAGCCTTTTTCCGCATTAGCAGTGATACTGGTATCATCTAGGGCAACTAAGTTTTCAGTGTTAATCCTGATATTACCTCCACCGGCTGTGCCTTGGGCGTTTGTGGTGATGTTGCTGTTGTTACGCAAAATGAAGTCGCCAGAATTCAGGCTAATGTCCCCCTGTCCCCCTTTGGTGTTGGCGTCAATAGATGCTTGGTTGTCCAGCCGGATGTCTTTAGCGGTTGTAACTGTAATGTTGCCTGCTGCACCACTGCCAGCATTACTGGTAGAGACTGTACCGCCATTAGTTAGAGAGAGCGATCGCGCAGTGATGTTAACTCCTCCAGCATTACCCACGCCTGATGATCCAACAGTGCTATAAAATCCACTTTTGTTTCCGTTCGTAAACTGACCATCTGCTGAGATATTGCCAGTTGCATTAACGGTGACACCCCCGCCATTTCCCTTTCCGGAGGTGCTGGCAGAGACTTGTGAGCCATTGCTTAGAGAAAAATTGTTGGTTTGTATTTGGATATCACCTCCATTACCATTGCCCAAGTTTTGTGTCTTCACACCTGTTGCGTTGAGATCAAACAGATCTGCCACTGTAATTTTGATTTCTCCACCGTTACCTGTGCCACTTGCCGTTGTATTGCTAGAAATCGCTGAGTTTTTCGCTCTTAAAGAATTTGCACGAATATTAATTTTCCCAGCGTCACCTTGACCATAGGTGCTTGTTTGTATACCTACACCTCTTCCTGATTCCAACGTACCTGCCACGGTAATGTTGATTTCTCCACCCTTGCCTCTGCTATTTTCCTGCGCTTGGCTACTAACACCTACTCCTTCTTGAAGCCGAAACGAACCTGCGGTGATATTAATTTTTCCAGCGTCACCTCTGCCATAGGTGTTAGTAGTTATATTTGTCCCTTTGATCGTAAGAGAGTCTGCAATATTAAAGTTGATTTCTCCCCCAAAACCACTGTTAAACGCACGGCTATTGATACCCGAATTTTCAATCTGCAAAGAATTTGCATTAATGTTAATTTTGCCAGCATTACCCGTGCCAGATGAGTCTGCTGTTATACCTGCTGTGTTAACTACCAATGGACCTTTGACACTCATATTGATGTCTCCGGCAAGACCAGTGCTATTTCCTATTGTTATGCTTACGAAGGCTGAGCCGCCTCCAATCTCCAAAGAATTTGCACCAATGTTAATGTCTCCAGCTTTACCACTGCCCCATGTCTGAATACTTACACCACTCTGATTCTGAAATGTGATGTTATTGGCATCCAGTTTAATTTGTGCGCCGTTCCCTGAACTGAAGGTGTTAGATAAGGCACTGGCTCGATTGAAAATTATAGAGTCGCCAACAATCCTAATTTCTCCCCCATTTTTATCGCCAAGGGTATCAGATAATAGAAATGATTCAGAATTTAAATTGATATTCTTACCAACGATCGCAATAGAACCGCCGCCATCTCCAGTCACATTCACGAACGATTTGTTAGAAAACTCAATGTCTCTCAAACTGGGGGTACCTTCATAACCCAAGGATAAGCCTTGTTCTTGTGGGAGTATCCTCACAACTTGGTTGCTATCGAAACTACCGATTTCAATACGTCCGCCTTTGGATCTAAGTACACCACGGTTAACAGAAACATTTCCTCCTACCAGCGCTAGGGTTTTTCCAGGTTCGACTTGTAACCCTGTAACGTTGGAGTCGAATTTGTCACGGGGTCCCGCCTTGGCATTATAGACAAGTTCGTTCCCTGGTCCTTGTACTTGAATTGCTCCAGGATTATTCCGAAATCCCAACCCAATCGGAACATTGATACTTAACAATGGGGGTGCTTGCGGGTTAGTAGCACTAAACTCAAACCCATTGTCAAATAGCAAACTATTCGCCGTACTCCCCAAAAATGAACCACCAATTCTCAAGCTAGCATTTGGTCCAAAAATAATCCCATTGGGATTGAGTAAAAATAAGTTCGCCTTCCCCAGTGCTGTAATCGCACCATCAATATTAGAAACAGAACCACCTGTGACTCGACCGATGATGTTTAGGACATCAGCTGCATTGTTGAAGTTAGCCGAACCACCTGCAGGTACAGAAAATTCTTTAAAGCTGTGAAAAAGGTTTCCTCCCCTTCTTGTCCCATCATTGATGGTGAAGTTTTTGCCGTCAGGAGTCGTGACGGTGGTGGATACAGTTCCATCAGGAGTGACTTGTTGAGTGACTTGTTGTGCTGTGGCTGTATCTACAAAAGTTAAACTCCCTATGGCGCATAGGGGTAAGGTGAGTAAAAACAGGGATATCTTTTTCATAGGAAATGCGTTTTTTATAAACACTTGTGTACACTCTCATCTGAGTGCAGTCCATCTGTAAGGTGGGCATTGTTTATCTTGCATTTACGTTTGTCATTGATAGACACAACCCTACCCTACTACTGCCTAATGACTTCTATCTGACTGCAGCACAACTACTAGCAGGTGTTTGCGGTTGACGTTGTGGGCCAGTTTTGGTGGGATCATAACCAACCAAGACCACCTGACCTTTTTCGTTATATATCCAACCCTGTGCTGGTATTATGCGCTTGACAGTTGGCTGTTGAGATGGTTTCTTTTCTGTTGCAGTTGTTGAACTTACTGTACTAGTAACAGGCTTAATTAAATCAACACGCACATTATTACTACTGAGGACTTTTTGGGGATCAGTTGGAAGTCCGCCACGTCCGGTGATGGTAAAGCTGCTTCCTACACCTCTTTGACAGGGGTTTTGGGCAACCTGCTGTGCGGCGTCTGTGACAATTTCTGGGAATTCAAATAACCCTTTAGTGGGGTCAGTTTCTGGTGTGTTAAATTGCACAGTGCCATTAAACTGCGAGCCAGCTTCAGAAATGGCGGTGATATCACTGTCTGGGGAACGAAATATACCTTGAGCTGTGATGAAGATTCTCCCCCCAAAGCCTTTTTCTGCATTGGCGGTAATATTGCTATCTTCTAGGGCAACTAAGTTGCCAGTGTTAATTCTGATGTCGCCTCCATCAGCTTTGCCTGTGGCGTTAGTGGTGATGCTGCTGTTGCGGCGCAAGATTAAGTCACGGGCGTTTAGGCTAATGTTGCCCTCTCCGTTTTTGGTATTGGCTTGAATAGATGCTTTGTTGTCCAGGCGGATGTCATTAGCGGTTGTAACTTTTATGTTGCCTGCGGTACCGTTGCTGAAATTCGTGCTAGAAAGTCTACCGCCATTGGTTAGAGAGAGCGATCGCGCGGTGATATCAATGCCACCTGCGTTGCCCACGCCTCCTACTTCCACATTACTGAAGATACCACTGCGCGGGAAAATACCATTGGCTGCAGGTCTGCCACTCACTCCCGCAATCGTGATACCGTTGCGAATATCAAGCTTGACATTTCCGGCATTGCCATTTCCTGCTGGAGTTGTTCCTGAGCCACTACGGACAAAAGCATTCAATTGACCCCCATTGGTCAACTCGAGTGAGCCTGCAGTAATGTTGATTTCGCCGCCGTTGCCCTCACCTCCTGCTTCTACGGTACTGAAGGCGGCAGTGGGGTTTCCGTTGATTGGATTGACTCCAGAAAAAGAGACGGTATCGCTAGCATTAATCCTGATATTGCCTGCATCTCCCTTACCAGAAGTACTAACCAACAGTAGCCCTCCATCAGCGACTGAGACCGTTCTAGCTTGCAGTTCAATGTTGCCACCTTTGCCTTGTGCGCCGCTTTCCACATTACTGTTGATGCTACTGCGGGTACCTTCGTTACTAACTCCCGCAATCGTGATACCGTTGCGAATATTAAGCTTGACATTTCCGGCATTGCCATTTCCTGCTGGAGTTGTTCCTGAGTCACTACGGACAAAAGCATTCAATTGACCCCCATTTGTCAACTCGAGTGAGCCTGCAGTAATGTTGATTTCGCCGCCGTTGCCCACACCTCCAGCGTTAACATTACTGAAGGCGGCAGTGGGGTCTCCGTTGATTGGATTGACTCCAGAAAAAGAGACGGTATCGCTAGCATTAATCCTGATATTGCCTGCATCTCCCTTACCAGAAGTACTAACCAGACAGTAGCCCTCCATCAGCGACTGAGACCGTTCTAGCTTGCAGTTCAATGTTGCCACCTTTGCCTTGTGCGCCGCTTTCCACATTACTGTTGATGCTACTGCGCTGGAAATTGCCATTGACATCACGTCTGTTACTAACTCCCGCAATCGTGATACCGTTGCGAATATCAAGCTTGACATTTCCGGCATTGCCATTTCCTCCAGCAGTTGTTCCGGAAGCAGCACGGACAAAAGCATTCAATTGACCCCCATTGGTCAACTCGAGTGAGCCTGCAGTAATGTTGATTTCGCCGCCGTTGCCCACACCTCCAGCGTTAACATTACTGAAGGCGGCAGTGGGGTTTCCGTTGATTGGATTGACTCCAGAAAAAGAGACGGTATCGCTAGCATTAATCCTGATATTGCCTGCATCCCCTAGTCCATAGGTACTGGCAGACAATTGTGCACCATCAGTGACTGAGAGCGTGCCAGTAGTGATAATGATATCCCCTCCTTGGCGCTTGAGTTGTTCAGTGTCTACTTTGTTGACATCACTGATGACCAAAGTGCCATCTCCTGCCAAGGAAACAGTATCGCTGGCATTAATCGTGATATTACCTCCATTTCCCTGTCCAGAAGTACTGGCAGACAGTTGCGCCCCATCAGTGACTGAGACTGATCTCGCTTGCAGTTCAATGTTGCCACCGTTGCCTTGTGCCCCACTTTCCACATCACTGTTGATGCTACTGCGCAAACCTTCGTTACTCACTCCCGCAATCGTGATGCCGTTGCGAATATTAAGCTTGACGTTTCCGGCATTGCCATTTCCACCAGCAGTTGTTCCGGAAGCACCACGGACAAAAGCATTCAATTGACCCCCATTTGTCAACTCGAGTGAGCCTGCAGTAATGTTGATTTCGCCGCCGTTGCCTATACCTCCGGCGTTTACGTTACTAAAAGCGGCAGTGGGGTTTCCATTTATCGGATTGACTCCAGAAAAAGAGACTGTATCGCTGGCAGAAATCGTTATATTACCTCCATTGCCCTGTCCATAGGTGCTGCCACTAAGTTGAGCACCTTCAGTGAGTGAGAGCGTGCTAGCTGTAATATCGATGTTGCCACTTCTGAGAGCACGAGACCCCTGGTTTACATTGTTCTCGATTCTGCTTTGATTTATTTTTATGTCTCCAGTAGCGTTAAGCCTAATATCTCCAGCAATTGTGTTAACTGTTCCCGAATTTGCAGCTATGCCAGCAGTCAATAAACTTTCGTTGGAAATATCTATATTTCGAGCGTTGATAGTAATACTTCCACCAGTTTGGTCGTTAGTAATGACATTTATGCCAGCTCCTAGATCATCAATTCCATTTCCTTTACCAAGAAAAACGTCTGCTCGCGCAACATTTGTAGGGAAGTTAAAATTGTTGTCCGTAAAATTCAGTCCAACCGTTCCTTCGGCTGCCAAACCTCCCAATAAGACTTGACCTCCGGAAGCGTTCAAAACGCCACCTTCTAAACTGACATTGCCACCCACTAAAGCTAGGGTCTTTCCTGGATTCACTGCAAGAGTTGGGTTAGAAAAACTGCGAGTTGCACCATCTGTCCCCTCAGATTGACCAGAACCCTGTACGCGAATTGGTTGGGGATTATTCCGAAATCCCAACCCAATCGGAACATTGATTGTTAACAATGGCGGTGCTTGCGGGTTAGTCGCACTAAACTCAAAATTATTATCAAATAAAAAACTATTCGCTGTAGTCCCAAAAAATGAACCACCGATATTTAAGCTGGCATTTGGTCCAAAAATGATCCCGGCGGGATTGAGTAAAAATAAGTTTGCCTTGCCCACTGTTCTAATCAAACCATCAATATTAGAAACAGAACCACCCGTCACTCTACCGATGATGTTTTGCACATCAGCTGCATTGTTGAAGTTAGCCGAACCACCTGTGGGTACAGAAAATTCTTTGAAGCTGTGAAAAAGGTTTCCTTCTCTTCTTGTCCCATCATTGATGGTGAAATTTCTGCCATCAGGAGTGGTAACTGTCGTGGATACAGTTCCATCAGGAGTGACTTGTTGAGTCACTTGTTGTGCTGTGGCTGTATCTAGAAAAGTTAAACTCCCTATGGCGCATAAGGGTAAGGTGAATAAAATTAGTGAATGCCAACCCTGTTTCATCATGATCTCCAAATGTAAATTTAACTTACGTTTTCTGATGCGGATCTTGACAAATGTCACTTCTTCTAATAAAGACCACTGTATAATTGTTTAAAGTACTATCTTCAGGAGTACAGCATGGCGTACTTCGACCGTGTCATGATTATCCTTCTAAAAAGGACTGTAATTGATTGAGAAATACAAACCTTGCTCTTGCAACGTTCGATCCCTAGAATTCACATCAGTTAGCGGGATACCGTAGTCAATGCGAGCATCCAATTTATCATCCATCTGCCATCGCAAACCCAAACCCACACCAATCAAAGTATTGGGATCAAGAACTGGATTCGGACGACCTCTGATGGAATTATTCCAGCCAACGCCAAAATCAACAAAGGGTATGAGTTGTAAAACTCCTTTGACTTCTTCTACCCGCAGAATAGGAAATCTCACTTCTGCGGAAGCAAAAAAGCCGTTATCTACCAAAAACTCATCCTGCCTATAACCCCGGACGCTTTGTATACCACCGACGCTAATTTGCTCTAAGGGTACTAAGGCTCTTGTTGCTAATTGTAGATCAGAACGTAACACCAGTAAGGTGTCTCGTGCTAATTGTCGTATATACTGTCCTTGTCCACGCCAGGAGAAAAACCGACTATCAGGAGTTGTGCCATTAGTAGTGGCGTCAAAAAACCCTACTCCCAGAGTAAACTGAGAGCGAAAACCAAAGACTTGTTGGGAATTGCGCTGTGTATATTCCTGAATAAATCGCAGTGCTGAGATGCGGGTTTCTCCATTCTTGTCGGCTCCTAAATTCTGGAAGACATCACCTCTTCCCAAAAGTGTCGTCTTACTTTGCTCTCTAGAAAAAGTTAAACCCAGCGCCAATTCCTGAGTTGGAGATTGGAAGATTGGCTGACGAAAACCAACATCAATATAAAAAGAGTCACCTATAATATCAATGCGGTCAAATGGTGGCTCAACGATGGTGGTGTCTGTAAATCCACCTGCCACATTCAGTGTGCCATTGCGAGGATTCACTGGCAGAGCATAGCTGAGATCCAGGGCATTACTTCCATCAGTATTAGTGTATGTTGCACCAAAGCTATCGCCCAAGCCGAAGACATTGCCTTCGGTGATACGGAGACCTCGTCGGAAACTACCGACACTAGGAGCACGACCATTATCGACAAACAACTCTGTCCGAAAGGAGTCTGCTTCTACGATCCTGACTTCCACTAAATTCTGGTCTGAACGTGATCCCGTAGACAAATCAGCAGAAATATTTTTAATCAAAGGGTTAAGCTGTAAGAGTTGCAGTGCTTCTAACAGGCGAAATCGGTTCAACGGTGTAGAGGTAGCAAGTGCTATGCGACTGCGTATGTAGTCTGGGTTCAACCGTCGCGTACCTGTGACCTTAATCTCTTCTACTCCACCTTCAATAATCTGAATTTTGATAACTGCTCCCTGTTGAGGAAGAGGTTGTTGGTCGTCAACATTAATCACAGCAGCAGAATTCACATAGCCAGCATCTGTGTAAAGCTTCGTGATTTCAGTTTCTACTTGCAGCAATTCAGCAAAGGTGATTGCTCTACCGGTAAATTTCTTCGTTATCTCACGTAACTTTTCCTTGCTAAAGATCTTTTTTTTGTTACCTACAATTTCAAACTCTTTAACGGTAAGAGTTCCAGGTACGCCAGGACGCGATTCTGGAGGGAAAGGTGTTGTGGGAGGTGTTGATGGAGTGACATCCAGTGGAATTTGCGGTGATGGTTCTGGAGTCGGAATTGGTTGTGGAGCTGGTAGTGGTGGTTCTGGAGTGATAGGATTTGGAACCTGAGATAGAATAGCTGTTGAGCCTATACTTTTAGGACTGCTTTTTGGACTATCAGTCGAAATCTGAAATTTAGGAGGTAAAACTTCGCTCTTATAACCCTCATTTATCAACTTCTGGGCAGAAGCTTTATATTGAGGTAAAAAAAAGCACATATTTATCAGCAATGCTACAGCTAAATTGAGATTACCAAACCCAAGCTGCCCGCCTCGATTCATATTATTGGCTCCTCACACGAAATTTTCGTTGCCATGATATAACTATGTAGCATTAAAATATAAAACACTAGTTATGATGATTTAAAATTTATTTAGCACATTGGTTGTTTATTTCTACTAAAGGCATAATAAAATTTTACTAAGTGCCGTAGCTCAAATCCTTGTATAAGCCATAAGTTATGAAGTAGAAGATAAATAGAAAGTAAAGATAAAGTAAAAGGTTTCTTTTTACCTTTGATTAAAAAATAATTAGGTCACGATTCCTTAACCTGATTGTTTTTTGTATAAAGAGTAAAAGCATACAGTCAAAGTGTTGTCGTGTTAGTTCAGGAGGTATAAGGAGATTCACCAAAATCCAAGATTGTATAGGAAGGTTATTATTCGTTAACAGATGCACATATTCTTAATTCTGTCTACCAGGTTTTGTTACATAGACATTATTCAAAAACTCAAAACTTAATGATATGAAGACAACAAGGGGAAAAAAAATATTGGGTGGACGCTACAAGATTGTCAGAGAAATAGCTCGAGGGGGTTTTGGTATAACCTATCTTGCTGAAGATACTCAGGCATCCAATTCTCCGTGTGTCATTAAAAAACTCGATCCTCAGAATGCTGATATTGAAACAGCAAAAATATTATTTAAAAGAGAGGCAAACGCTCTTTTTCATTTACTACAACAAAACCAACAAATTCCAAAATATTTTGATTACTTTGAGGAAGAGGAAAGTTATTATTTAGTTCAAGAATATATAGAAGGTAAATCATTGCAGAATCTGCTTGATAACAAATGGCCTAGGGACAGGGTTATTACTTTTATACGAGAAATACTGGAAATTTTGAGATATCTCCATCGAATAAATATTATTCATCGTGATGTCAAACCTTCTAACATCATGCTCAGGAAGGAAGATAGTAAATTTGTCTTGATTGATTTTGGTGCGGTAAAACAATTAGATCCTAGATATCCATCACCTCAGCAACAGTTATATACAACTCAAACCATGATTGGCACTCCTGGATATGCTCCACGAGAACAATTGGCAGGAAAACCAGGCTATAACAGCGACATATATGGTTTAGGGATGACAGCAATTCAGCTGTTGACGGGAATACACCCAAAACATTTAAGACGTGATATTCAAGACCAAATAATATGGTCTGATGAGTTTAATGTCGATCATTTGTTAGCTTCCATTTTAACAAAAATGGTTGACTCAAACCCTGATGAGCGTTATCAATATGTAGACGAAATTTTCCGAGATCTTGAACAAATAACAGTTGTCAATGAACATATTAATTACAACGATTTTACAACGAATACAGAAATTGAGTCGTCACAATTATCTGAGTTCACGGCAAGACCATATGAATCAGGGAGTTTGTTCAAGCTATGGTACCTTTTGATTGCTCTAGGAGCAGCTGGAATTATCCTAATTGTCATAGAATTGATTAATCCATTTATCCGCCCTTTATATTACTTGCATCAAGGTGATACTTTCCTGAATTTACGTCAACCAGAAAAAGCTAATAACGAATTTCAAAAGGTTACAGACATCCAACCATATTCTGCTGAAGGTTGGAGAGGACGAGGAGATGCTCTTTTGAGCTCGGGACGCTTATTGGGAGCGTTAGGATATTATGAAAAAGCCCTCAATATTCAACCAAATTACATCAAAGCGTTAAATAACAAAGGGAAAGTTCTCTCTAAATTAGGGAGATATCAAGAAGCCCTAGATGCTCATGAAAAGGTACTAAGACAAAACGAGAATGATGTCGATGCTTGGAGTGGAAAAGGAGTAGCTTATTTTGGCTTAGGAAAGAAAAAAGAAGCAAAAGATGCCTTCGAGAAAATGAAGCAAATCAGACCAGACATACCATATGCTTGGCAGGAAATTGGTTTTGCAATAGAAATCGTAGAAGGTCCAAACGCAGCCAAGCCATACTTTGAAGAAGCGTTGGGAGCTTTTGAAGCTTTTCTCAAACAACATCCACAAGATCCAATTGCTTGGACTGATCAAGGCTTTATCTTGCAAAAGTTAATTCGTCCTCAAGATGCGCTTGTTTCTTATCAGAAAGCACTGGACGTCGATAAAAATTTCTATGAAGCTCTAATCGGTAAAGGCAATATCCTAAGTGGAGAAAACCCTCAAGAAGCTCTTCTAGCTTTTAATAGAGCCAGTGAAATTCGTCCGGATGCTTATCAACCTTGGTATGGTCGTGGAGTTTTACTAACACAGCGCTTTCAGAAGCATGAAGAAGCTTTACAATCATTAGACAAAGCGATCGCAAAAAAAAATGACTTCTCTCCTGCCTGGCTGTCCAAAGGAATAGCACTCTCAGAACTAAAACGCTACAATGAGGCACTGGCAGCATTAGACAAAGCTAAAGAGCTTCAACCAAAAGACAAATATGTTTGGGCTAATCGAGGAGATGTCTTACAGAGTTTAGGAAAAAAAGCAGAAGCACAAGAATCATATAATAAAGCCGTTGAACTTGGATTTCCTCGCGACCAATTACCCAAAAATTAAAAAAAACAATCTAGAATCCCAGCGTTAGTAGACTAGGATTGTTAACTTATTTGAGAGATTGTGGTCATGGGTAAAGACCGCGATCGCCAAGCGCTTGAGCCACACGACCAACACCCAGCGTGTAAGCTGCGAGTCTTAGAGGAATTTGCCTATGTAGTGATTGTTGCATAACTTGGCGGTATGCTTGCACCATTAACTGTTCCAATTCCTTATTAACGCGCTCTTCATCCCAAAAGACATAAGAAAGACCTTGTACCCACTCCAGATAACTCACAACAACACCGCCAGCATTTGCCAAGATATCTGGTAGCACCATCACACCTCTTGCCTCAAGTGCTTGGTTTGCCACGAGAGTCACTGGACCATTAGCCGCCTCTGCGATGATCTTGGCTTGTATTTGATTGGCATTGTCTTCAGTAATCTGGTTTTCCAAAGCAGCGGGAATTAAGACATCGCAGGGCAAAGTTAGTAAGTCTGCGTTGCTAATTGGTGTTGCTTGCCCAAAACCAACAATGCTCTTGCGCCTCTCAGCAGCATAAGCTTTTAAAGCTGGGATATCTAAACCATCTTCACAAAAAATTCCCCCAGAACCAGTCGAAACAGCTATCACTTTTGCTCCGGCTTCGTGTAGTAATAAAGCCGCTGCACTCCCAACATTGCCGAAACCTTGGATAGCTATTCTAGCTCCCACCAGTGACTGACCTTTGTCTGTCAGCGCCTCGCGGACAATAAACATAACACCGCGTCCAGTCGCCATTTCCCGTCCCCGCGAACCACCGATGGAAATGGGTTTACCAGTCACAACCCCAGGTACGGCGTGACCGACATTGACTGAGTAGGTATCCATCATCCAAGCCATTTCACGCGCAGAAGTTCCCATATCTGGTGCTGGGATGTCTACAGCAGGGCCGATATCTTTAATCAGTTCGCTAGTATAACGACGAGTAATGCGTTCTAATTCACCAACGCTGTAGAGTTTTGGATCTATGGCAATACCTCCTTTGGCACCACCATAAGGAATTCCCAAGAGTGCACATTTCCAAGTCATCAGCATTGCCAGGGCTGAAACTTCTCGCAGTGTCACGGCTGGGTGGTAACGAGTACCACCTTTGTAAGGACCTAAAATATCGCAGTGTTGTACCCGATGTCCAGCAAGAACTTGCACTTGTCCATTATCCCGTTTCACAGGAATCGAAACCGTGACAACTTTACGGGGATGACTGAGAACCTCCAAAATACCTTCGTCTAGCTGCAATTCTTTTGCCGCTGCTTCTAGGTAGCTACAGGCTTGGTCATATGGGCAAATATACGCTGGAGACTCCTGCTCCAACCGAGGTAGAGATGATGAAAGCATAACATTTTCTCCTCTTCGCAGTTAAGAAGTGCGAAGACTGTGAAAGCTTAGAGTTTTTCTGATTCGCAAAGATGCTGTGAATCAGATGTGTATGGCTAGCATAGCTTTATTTTCTCGAAAAAAACGGAATTTGGTAAATTTCGTTACAGTTTTACTTTTGCTTAGCTTGTATGCAACAATGCAAAGCAGAGAACATCATGTCAAGCTAAAAGTCGAACTGCTGCAACCAAAGTTTATACTAATTCTCAAAAGTAGTTAGCTGTGGGTGCACAGAGTATTGCGGATGAGGTGATTATTTTTTATCAAGTTATAGACTCACCACCATCAACACAGCTACTCTACTTTAGAAGAGGAATTTGTCGTGTTTAAGTCCTGGGTGCTGAGTCTATGTTGTTTACTGCTTTAGGTGTCAGTCCGCTACTAGGAAATTTGATAGCAACAGCGCTAACGTTTGTTTATGTGTTCGGGCTGGTAGCACTATTGAATATTTTTGTAACCAAGTTTGGACTACCGCAAGATATTAGCCGTAAAATTACACATATTGGTGCTGGATCGGTTATTGGATTTTTGCCTCTTTACAGTAATTTACATTGGTCGAAGTATTTGAATGTGACGATTTTTGTGGTGTGGATAGTCCTTCTTGTATACAAAGGGCTATTTGCCCAACCAGATGATCAAGCTGTTAATACTATGACTCGCACGGGTGACAGGCGTGAACTCCTCAAAGGACCGCTTTATTTCGTTATTGTGGCAACTCTTTGCGGGACACTACTGTATAAAACTTTTCCTGGAATTGTCGCAATGACAACTCTTGGCTGGGGCGATGGTGTTGCACCGATAATTGGCTCGAAATATGGCAAACTCAAATACACAATTCTTAGTAACAAAAGCTGGGAAGGAAGCTTTTCGATGTTTGTTTTTGCTTTCGCCGCCAGCGTCTTTTTTGTTTGGCTTATCATACCAAGTCAACTAAATATTATCAGGATTTTATTGCTGGCATTTATTGCCACAATAGTTGAAGGATGTAGTCCAAAAGAGATTGATAACATCCTCATTCCAGTGGCAGTTATTGTGGCAGCAAGTTTTGTTTAACTAATCCAAACTGTTTGGCTATGTAAACATAATTTACCTGCATAGGCGAAAAATTCAAGGATCTAAAAAACGTGATTGTGTCATTCCCTAGCAAAGCCAAGGAATGAATAGTTTAATTTTCATGATAAGAATAAATATGGTATAAGAAAATTGCAAATACATAATGTTTAAGCGTTGAAAAAAGGTAAGTGACAACGCAGGTAATTATAATGCAGAAAGCAGTAACTCTAGAGGAAGCTTTAGAATTGATAAAGCAGCTTTCCTTAGTAGATAAAGTGCGCTTGATTTCGCAAGTTGCGCCCCAAATTGAAAGGGAATTGAGAACTGTTGGATCCAAACCGCGAAAGTCTTTGAGAGGGCTGTGGCGGGGTAGCAATATCACTGAGTCAGACATTGCCGAAGTCAGACAGTCCAGCTTGCCTTAATGCTTGTTCCATTAAGGCAAGCTAGTAAAGAGCTTCATCAAATTGTTACTGTGTTCGTTCTGCTATTTTGCGAGCCAACATCTCAAAATCACGATAAACATTTTTTACAGCCTTAGTATGAGCTCCAATAGCACCATCAGCCGGTTTCAAATAAAACATAGGCTTGCGAACCTCCTGAGCCATCGGCATTAGGCTTTGGTAGTTTTTGAGCAAAGCTAGACAATTAGGATCGTTTTCTACAGAGGTGTTGTCGTCCCCAGGCTCATTTAATACAGCGTCTCGGTAAACTTTTGGGATGCGGGCAATCCAACGATTATATGCCTTTACTGGACGATCTAATCGCACTGAGTGCTGTAAAACAACGTAACCAACAGGTTGCATACGACCCTTCGGCAACAATACATCATCCGCCGGGTTTCGGGGAAGTCGGTCTTTCCAATTTTTTCGCCAGCGTCGTAATGTGGGACCAAGGTTGCGTAAGCCTTGCAAAGAGAATAAATCTGGTGAAAGAGGTACAACAACGTAATCCGCTGCAATCAGCGCAGCACGATTGATCGCCCCTAGGTTTGGTCCTAAGTCCATCAGAATTACATCAGCTTTGTGGACTAAGGCTGTCTTCTGCATCATTCTCCAAAAAGCAGATATGACACGAAAAGCACGCTCATCACCATCCATGCATTTTGGCCACACTTCTGAAAGCTGATCCTCAAAACCCGAAAGCGACAGGTCACCTACTAGAAGTGCTAGCTTACTAAGCAGAAGCGACTGCTGATTATCAACATATTCCAAGTGTGGCTCAGCAATATCACCAATGGCTCTAATTAAAGGCTGAACACAACCAAAGACAGTGTTTGGATGATTGCCATCTGGCCAAAGTTCTTCCAAGCGTTCCTCGTCAATAAAGCCAGCAGTAAGATTTGCTTGGGGGTCTAAATCAACGGCAACTACCCGATAGCCTAAATTACAATACATCCATGCCAGGTGATACACTAAGGAGGTTTTACCAACACCACCTTTATTATTGAAGAAAGCAATAGTTGTAGTATTCATGGTCTTCTCCTAAGCATGGCTAGCACATAGCTATCTTCAACCACAAACTCCAGTGGCGGGTTACCGTTCTTTTGAAGTTGCTGACGTGCAAGTTGAATTCCTACCCCAAAGCGTTGAACATAGCCAAGATTTTTCATCGCTTCGGCGAGGTGAGGATTTCGATAATCTGTTATGGCTGGTTGTCCAAAGTTTTGCCTATTTACCTGACCAAAAGGCCCGCCTGGATTTTGAATTTCGATGCGGTCATTGAACCAAGTAATTCTGACTGGCGCATTTGTCCCTTCAAATGTACGGTGCATGACAGCATTTCTTGCCAGTTGTTGCAGAGCAACTATCGGGTAATCAGGCTGCCGAATTTCAACAGCACTAGCAGTGATATCTGTCGCCACTGAGATATGAGCCTGAAAAGTTTCATCTAGCATCCGCAGTAAATCAGGAAGTGGACCGCCTATTTCTTTTTGGTCTTTAATTGGGTCAGTTAACTCACTCCCATCAATACGAAGAAACTGAACATAAGCACAAGGAACAAATTGTCTTGGATCATTACCTATCACCAGTACACCCAAGATAGTTGGTTTGAGCAACGGCTCAACTGTCGCAAATCTCAATGCTGTAAGTTGTTGCTCAACCGAACGTTGATTTTCTTCAAGAACTTCGATGGCTAAGGATGAGGGCAAATAAACTCGACGAAATAAATCTAAATCTAGGTCATCCAAACTAGCGAATGCTATGGATCGAAGATCGAAAGGTAAATCCTTTGAGCGTCTTTTCTCTGCTAAACGACGCTCTTCCTCAGCTGTAGCAGTAGCCCTGCGAGGACCAACCCGTACACAAACACGTCCATTAAAACGTACAGGTGGAGCATCCGATGGTTCCACAATCACAACTGCTAGTTCACATCTACAGATAGTTCGCTTCTGAACAATCATAGATGGGAAAGGCAAGATGTTCCCATCCGAGCGCAAACTCGAAAGTGTAAGCAAAAGCTTATCGTCTATGTGAAGGTTGGCGCAACTGCCATTATCGTTAACACCAATAAATAAAACTCCTGGTTTTTGGTGGTTCGGCAAATCGTTTGCAAATGCACAAATAGCGTCACAAAGCTTTCCTTTGTCAGATATCGAAGCCTTGCGTTCTACTCGGTCTGATTCCAAGTCACTCAGGAGAACTTCCAACTCCTCATCATTCATTTATCCATCCTTTCAAATCTCGCTAGCCTCACTCTATATTCTTCATATTACTTGTCTGTGCCCGATAGTGCTGCAAAACCTGCTTAACATACTCCCCAGTATACGACCGAGAATTCTGGGCCACTTCCTCTGGCGTGCCTACAGCAATCACCTCTCCTCCTTTATCTCCGCCTTCTGGTCCCAAATCTATTAACCAATCAGCACAACGAATCACATCTAAATTGTGTTCAATCACTAAAATTGAATTCCCTTTATCCACCAAACGTTGTAACACATCTAATAACTTATGGACATCATAAAAAGATAAACCTGTGGTGGGTTCATCTATTAAATAAAGTGTCTTACCTGTCGCGCGGCGAGAAAGTTCTGTTGCTAATTTCACCCGCTGTGCTTCCCCACCAGATAAAGTTGTTGCTGGTTGTCCAAGATGAATGTATCCCAAGCCAACATCAACCAAAGTTTGCAGTTTACTCGCGGCTTTGGGAATGTTTGTAAAAAACTCTAAAGCTTCCTCAACTGTCATGTTGAGAACATCAGAAATAGATTTGTCTTTGTACTTCACCTGCAAAGTTTCGCGGTTATATCTTGCCCCTTTGCAAACTTCACATTGTACATAAACATCCGGCAAAAAGTTCATTTCAATAACATTCACACCTTGACCACTGCAAGCTTCGCAGCGTCCACCTTTGACGTTGAAGGAAAATTGTCCCGCTTTATAACCTCTTGCTTTTGCTTCAATTGTTTGTGTAAAGACATCACGAATAATATCAAAAACCCCTGTATAAGTTGCTGTGTTAGAACGTGGTGTTCTACCAATAGGTGATTGGTCAACGACAATAGCTTTATCAATAGTATCTAATCCCTCAATTGCATCTATTTCTTTGGGAAATGGAACTTTGCGCGTCAGTTGATGTTGCAGTGCAGGGTAAAGTAACTCATTAATTAAGGTAGATTTTCCAGAACCAGAAACACCAGTTACAGCAACAAGTTTACCTAAAGGTATTTCGACATCTACATTCTTTAGGTTATTGCGACGAGCATTTTTGATAACTAAACTGCGTCCATTTCCATCTCTGCGTTCAGCCGGAGTTGTAATCATCCGTCGTCCTGACAAATATGCACCTGTCAGCGATTCTTCAGATTCCAGTAATGCTTGCAAGTCACCTTGAGCAACAATATTTCCGCCATGAATACCTGCGTGAGGACCAATATCAACAATGTGGTTAGCAGCACGAATCGTTTCTTCATCATGCTCTACCACAATCAACGTATTACCCAAATCCCTCAATTTTGTTAAAGTTTTCAGCAATCGCCCATTATCTCTTTGATGCAAACCAATACTCGGTTCATCCAAAACGTATAAAACCCCAGTCAACCCAGAACCAATTTGAGTAGCCAGACGAATTCGTTGTGCTTCCCCACCCGAAAGGGTCATCGCCGGACGGTCAAGCGTGAGATAATCTAACCCGACATCCAACAGAAATTGCAATCGTGCTCTAATTTCCCGCAACACCAAATCTGCAATTTGCATCTGACGTTTACTCAACTCCAAGTGATCAATTCTCTCCCGACACTCGCGAATTGAAGTACCAGTCAGCTCCAAAATTCCGTATTGTCCCAAGCGCACCGCCAACGCCTCTGGTTTCAACCGCTTCCCTTTACACACGGGACACGGCTGGTCAATCAAATACTGCTCTAACTTTTGCTTAATTAACTCTGATGCTCCATCATACTGCCTTTGCAACATAGGCAGCACTCCTTTAAACCCTGAGTTATGCTTGTTGTGTGCTTCTGCAGTTGTTTCCTCTCCATGCAAAATCGCCTCCCGCTGTTCCTCAGTCAACTGACACCACAGCGTCTGCAACTCAAACCCAAACTCTTGCCCTACCTTATACAACAATTCTATATAATAGGAATTCTCCTTCTCCGACCAAGGAGCGATCGCAGAATACACAGGTGCTTTGGGATCAGGAACCACCAACTCTTTTGAAAACCTTCTTAAACTTCCAATCCCGTGACAGTGGGGACAAGCACCATAAGGAGAATTAAACGAAAACAAGCGCGGTGATAACTCTTCCATAACCGCCCCGTGTTCCGGACAAGCGAAGTTTTCGGAAAAGACCAATTCTGATCCTGGTTCTTGTTCTTTTGTATCTTTTATAATTTCAATAACCGCAATTCCACTGGACTGTTTGAGGCAAGTGGCAAGTGAATCGACCAAACGCTCTTGCATACCAGGCTTTTTCACAAGTCGGTCTATGACGACTTCAATGGTGTGAGTCAAATTTTTATCTAAATCAATCGCATCAGAAAGTTCTCGCACCTCGCCATTTATCCGGACACGGACAAAACCTTGGGAGGCTAAACCTGATAACAGCTTTTTATGAGTCCCTTTTTTACCCCGGACGACAGGCGCAAGGATTTGAAAACGAGTGCGATCGCTTAGTTCTAAAATGCGATCGCACATCTGATCTATCGTCTGAGGAGCAATACAGCGATCGCATATCGGACAATGAGGTTCACCCGCCCGTCCAAATAACAACCGCATATAATCGTAAATTTCCGTCACCGTCCCCACCGTAGAACGGGGGTTATGAGAAGTAGACTTTTGGTCAATGGAAATCGCTGGACTTAAACCCTCTATCGCCTCCACATCAGGTTTTTCCACCTGTCCCAAAAATTGTCGTGCATAAGCGCTCAGGGATTCTACGTAGCGGCGTTGTCCTTCTGCGAAAATGGTGTCAAATGCTAGGGAAGACTTGCCAGAACCAGAAACGCCAGTAAAGACAATTAGGCGATCGCGTGGCAGTTCCAAATCAATATTCTTGAGATTATGTTGCCTCGCACCGCGAATGCGGATTGTGTTTTGGTTGTTGCTGGAGTTAGGAAGATGTCCATTTAAGGACGTGGCTATCTGCTGGCTATTTGACATATTGGCGCGTTGAGACAAAGCAGTAGGGGCGAAACAGTTCTTAATGTTATCATTGTCAGCTTTACTATGGTAGAACAATAGTACTGCTTTAGGTGATGATTCCCTCCTTTCAAATCGTCCTCGCCAATCACCAAGACGCTTTTTTGGGAATATGGCAGGGAAGCAGAGAAAATCGAACGGGTTATTGGTTGCGTTGGTGGGATGAAACAGGAGAACTCTTGCTGTGGGGTTCGGAGTTAGCAGCTAAGGAACGACAGCGAGCAGAAAGATTAGTAGCTCAACTACGTGCCTTGGGAGTAGAACCAGATGTGTGAACCTTTCATTGAATGACCGTTTGACCAAGGCGCTTCAACGCCCGCAAAACAACATATAGGTCATCACCACGATTGAGAGACAGTGTGTAGGATAGGGCATATTTCGGTTTATCTTGTTTGGTCAAAAACTAGGGGTGTAAGGGGGTAAGGGTGTAAGGGTGTAGGGGATACAATCAGTGGGAGCTTGTACCCACCACTGATTGGAGACCACCAAATCTATGATTTGGTGGGGGCTTGTACCCTTTTGATTCCGGGGCAGGGGTGTACCACAAGGAAAATCCTCTCTTCCCCCCTACACCCTTACACCCCTATACCCCTATACTCACATCTTGCACCTGGAAATATGAATGTCAAAACCACAACTACGTGCGAGGGGAGCTAAGCGTTCAATATCAAGTAAAAGAAGAGACACGACTATTTGGGTAAAAATTGATTCTAAGGCAGTTTGTGCAGCCTGACCCCAATCAGGTGGTGATCCAGACTGAATATGAAGATAAGTCCAATGAGCAATGAGGTAGGCAGTCAGAGAAAGAATCAGCCAGCGATACATGCCAAGGAGAGAACCCTGTCCAAAACGGTGCAAACCAAAACGTTCGCGAAGCGTGACCCTTTGGGTCATTGCTTTGCGGTTTTAAACCATCCCTCAATTTGCCAACGACGCTTACCCCACCACTTGAGAGTAGAAGCTTTAATGGGACGAGTAGACAAGACAAAACGTTTTTCAAGCTTGCCCTTATCGCGCTTTAAGTAATACCAAGATACGGTAACGGGAAACTTTAAACCAACCAAACGGACTTGTTGTCCCTGTTTGTGTAAATGTCTTAAAACTCTTCCATCAACTAATTTACGGTTAATAGCCACACCTGTAACCGCATGATATTTCAACTTGCGTACACCATGAAGAAATTCCACGCTCCCAAAAGCCGTATCAACCAAAATATTCACCCGAAAGCGTTCAGTTAAAGATTTAGGTAAACGCTTAACTAACCTGAGTCCTAGTTGAGCGGGTGAAGGTGTACCCTTACCTCTCCAAACACGGAAGTTCCAAGGTATGCGCCACTTTCCGACAACTAAATAAACTACTACTATATGCAGACCACGTTTACCGTTATAAACTCTTATTAAATCCTCAAAGTTTTTAAATTTACCCCGTTTTTCAAGAGTCGTTAGGTCAATGATAACCTGTAAAAATGGTTTACGTCCTTTCCCTTCTGCTGAAAAAACCTTTAAGCTCGTCTCTAATACATGGTTACGAACAATACGAATCATATCCCTTGTTGACCAAGGATTGATATTTAAAAACCGACTCAATGCACTCGGAGATTTGGTTTGAGAGTGTTCAGGTAAGGGATGCCCTTGCGCTTCCAAAAATCATCCCAGCATTGCATCAAGATTATCTTTTTGGTATTGCGTCGGCATTAACTCTTTGAGATTGTATACTAGCTTTTGGGCGTAGGTAAGCATTGTTCTTGCTATAAAAAATTCGATATTTCACGCCCTTTCTCTCATATTTTCTGCTATCAAAGCAAATTCCGTTTTTGAAATTAAAGTTAGCGCTGGCGCTCCGCGCTCGCCGTAGGCGATCGCACTACAGGATGACGCAAATAGTCATCCCTACATCTTGTATTTTTGGAAGCTTTTTATGTAAAATTACGGCTACTTTAAGTTTCTTTATCACTCTTATGTACTTAAATTATTGATTCATCTTCTGTTATATTTTTGTACTCCTTATTTGCCTTTTACGGGTTTGTTCGGTTAGGTGCAAGATGTGAGTATACCCCTTTCTTGGTCAATTTAAGAAATTGGAACTCCCTACCATTGGTTAGAAAACCAAACACGGGTTTTCTAGAATCAGGACTGCCAAGTATATATGCCAGAACTTGAGGAATTGCTGCCTCTAGGGAGTATTGTGCGCGTTTTGCTTCAATCGTAATGATCCAAAACGGAGGATGAAATACCAAAATGTCTATTTGCCCGCGTACGATTGTGCCTTCATCTTCGGATACAATTTCTATCCCCTTTTCAGCAGTAATGTAAAAAGGCGGACGATAAAAACCTGCCAGCTTTAATAAAGGTGATAGTACAACCATTTTAACGACAGGTTCCAGAATTTCATATTGAGATAAATGAAAAAACTCACCCTTAACTTCGTCAACAAGTTGCTTTTCTAAGTCACTGAGTTCAGGCAAATTATCCTGCCAGTCTCGGAAAAATTGTTCGTCCTCTATACGTTCTAGCCCAAATTTTTCGCTTAAGTGAGCAAGATTAATATCTTTTGCTTGTATTGTTTGAACCATAATTTTATGATTTCACTTAAATAGGCGTAGTGATCAAGAAACTCAGTTTTAGAAAACCAAGTTTCTCTTGAAATTTACAAAGACGATAACCAGTCCGAAATCTGCTGATTTACAACATCTGGTACTTCATCATGAGGACAATGTCCAGCACCTGGAATTGGCACAATTTGGATATTTTTGCCATTCTCCCGCGCTTTTTCGTAAATCTTTGCCCCAGTGATTGGTGTCCAAGGGTCATCTGCACCCCATATCACCAGCAATGGGCGGGCGACTTTGGGCAAAAGTTCTATTGGAGAAGGACCCGGAGGTGCAGTGAGGATAGAAGTGAAAACTTGTTGCGCTCCTGGATCACAAGAAGGAGCATATAGTAAGTCTACCAATTCATCGGTGACTGCTTCCCGATTGCGATAAACTTGGTATAAAGTACGGCGAATTTGGGCTTTTTGACGGATGCGGTTGAAGACAAGTGCTCCGGTGATGCGCGATCGCACCAAAGAGTTAAAAGCTCCCATCACGATGCGTAACGGCGGGTTCAACTCGTGCGATCGATGGCTTAATCCACCTGCACAGTTAATCAAAACGCCACCTGCAGCTATTTCCGGATGTTCCGCCACCACTGTTAAGCTCAAAAGTGCACCAATCGAGTTCCCGATAAATACAGCAGGTTCAGTAATGTGTGCTGTCCAAAAATCCTTGAGCAATTCCACCCACAGTTCTACAGTATAATTTAACGGAGCTTTATCAGAACCACCAAATCCCAAAAGGTCAAGAGCAAAAACTCGGTAGCCACTGGCTGCTAAAACGGGGATATTTTTCCGCCAATGTCCAATAGAAGCACCAAAGCCATGAACCAGTACAAGGGGGCGTCCAGTACCCATGACAGTGTACTGGATTTTGTGACCTTGCCAAGTCCAAAAGAGTTTTTCAAAGTTGGGTGTTACTTGCTGCTGAGTTGTTACAGTCATTATTAAGATTCTTAACGTTTTTCCTCATATATTCATTTTCTCTAATTTCAAAGGATTAGGAACAACGTGCTAATATCATGTCTGGATAAATATAAGTCAATTACGTAAGGGCAAAGCGTGCCCTCTAGGCGTAAAGAGCGGAGCGTGTATTGAAAGTATATCCGTCCGCCATGTTGGAAGATTATTAAAGGTGCCTATGACTTCTGGCAAAATGCATGTTGACGAGGTAGACACCGACGCATCACTCGTGAGCCGGTTGCTCGCGTCGCAGTTCCCGCAGTGGGCCGACCTTCCCATCGAGCCGGTTCAGTCCGCTGGCACAGACAACGCGGTCTATCGTCTTGGCGATGACATGGCTGTGCGACTACCCCGCATCCATTGGGCTATCGGTCAGGTGGAGAAGGAGCACCAGTGGTTGCCAAGACTTGCCTCGTTCCTGCCGCTTACCATCCCCATTCCGCTCGCGATGGGCGAACCCGGCGAGGGCTACCCCTGGCAGTGGTCGGTCTATCGGTGGCTTGAAGGCGAGAGCGCGACGATCAAGCGGATTGCTGATCCACCTCAGGCGGCGACGGATCTGGCGCAATTCATCACCGCTCTGCAACAGATTGATACCACAGGCGGACCGCTAGCTGTGGATCACAACTTGCGCGGCATTCCCCTAACAAGGCGAGACACGGGAACCCGTCAGGCAATTGCAGCCCTACATGACACGATCAATGTTGATATAGCAATGATCGTGTGGGAAGCCGCCCTTCAGGCACCCGAATGGGATCGCGCGCCTGTCTAGTTCCACGGAGATTTGCTACCCGGGAACCTGCTGGTCGAACGGGGTCGCTTAAGTGCCGTCATCGACTTCGGGGGTCTGGGCGTGGGAGACCCCGCCTGTGACTTGATAATCGCATGGGGTCTGTTCTCCGGCGAGAGCCGCGACGTGTTCCGCGCAGCACTAGCGGTTGATGACGCGACGTGGGCGCGAGGTCGGGGTCACGCACTGTCCCAAGCGGTGATCTTCATCCCATACTACTTAAACACCAACCCTGTGGGAGTTGGCAACGCCCGACGCATGATCGATGAAGTTCTTGCCGACTATAGGGCGAGCAATTGAGGGAGCCTGCTCCCGCAGATGTCGTTGAGTAGTTTGAACCTTCCCAACAATGGCTTGTACCGGACGCTTCGCCGTCCGTAGCTCTGCGGCAATAATAATTATCATTATTGTTTAGGTGTGGATTCTTGATTTTTTTGATTAATTTATTCTTTGGAAGTTCCAAAATCTAAGATTGGGTAATTTGACATACTCCCCGCCCTACAAGTGCGGGGATTCTTGACGCTTCACTGAGATGTGCTGGCAAGCCAGTCTTACCTTCTCTGTGCGTCCATTTAGAGTCGGGCAATGCCCTATCCCGACTTTATTTATATTTTTCGCTGCGTTCTCGTCTCTGTCCTGTTCCGTTCCACAGTTTAAGCAGAGAATAGAACGAATTGATAGATCAACTTTACCCCACCTAAACCCCCAATCAAAACAGATTTGGCTGGTTGGCTCCCATCGACTAATAACGCGAAATGTTCTACCCAGCTTTTCAGACTTTGCCTCACAAAATGTTCGGAATTGACGCCAACCTTGCAAGCTAATCGCTCGCGCTAGTTTGCGGTTCTTAACCATTCCGGATACATTCAAATCTTCCAAGACAATTGTCTGGTTTTCACTAACCACTTTGGTTGATAGTTTGTGCAAGAAATCTTTTCTGGTATCAGCTACCCGATTCTGCAACTTGGCTATTTTAACTCGGGTCTTATTCCGACGCTTTGAATCTTTTTGTTGACGCGCTAACTGGCGTTGTTTGCGTCGTATTTTCTTGTCTAGCTTTGAGTAGTCGGGACTGACGGCTTTTTCACCATTGCTCATCACTGCAAAAGTTTTTATTCCCAAATCAATCCCGATGCTTTGGTTTTTGGCTTCGACTTGAATGGGTACAACTTCTACTACGAAACTGAGAAAATAACGATTAGCGCAGTCTTTTATTACTGTTACCGAGCTTGGTGCTGATGGTAACTGTCTTGACCAAATAGGTTTAACATTACCAATCTTAGCCAAGTAGATTTCTTCATTTTTTATTGAAAATCCACCAATTCTAAAACGGGCAGATTGCTGATTTGTTCTTTTCTTAAACTTAGGAGTGCCTATTTTCTTTCCTTTCCGCTTACTTTTGAGTGAATCAAAAAAGTTTTTGTAAGCTACTCCTAAATCAGCGACCGATTGTTGTAACGGGATGTTTGAGACATTTGCCAACCATTCACGTTCTACTTTTTTCTTTGCTTGTGTGATGACAAGTTTCTGCAAATCGTTGTTACTTGGCAGCTTCTCCGATTGTTTGCAAATCGCCAGCGCATCATTCCAAACTGTCCGAACGCAACCGAACAATTGAGCTAAACTCACTTGTTGCTGACTGGTTGGATAAAATCGGAACTGATATCTGGCTTTCACTGTTTTCTTTTAACTCTGTTATCATTGTATAGCATATCGACATACAAGCGCAATGAATAAAAGCGTATTTTTTCGTTTGACAGAAGGGGAACTGGCACATCTAGAAGAGTATTGCCAAATATCTGGAAGAACTAAGTCTGATGTGCTTAGAGATCTCATTCGGAAACTGAAAATCAATAAAAAGCTGTCCTAGAAGGACGGGGCTTGTATCCCATTAATTACGGTCAACCGGACTAAGCTCTCGTCGCCACGGTTTGAGAATCAGTGCTGACCAAAAAAGAAATCCCAATATAGCCAAACCAGTCAACCCATCAGTCCAAATAAAGAGGTGCATCTTCGCTGAGAACTTTGACAAAGTTCCATAAAGGTAATGCCCTAAGCTTGATAAACCTGTTAATGAGTAGACGAATAGACAGCTATAAGCAAGCCAAAACTTTCGGTATTTATACAACCAATACCCAGTGATGCCCACTGCTGTAAGAATAAGCCACGATTGATAAATTGAAGGGGCTGTAATCCATTCAGGTTGGGGATATTGCTTGATGAATAGATAATTATCAGTGAAATGAATGCCTGTAGAAATAATGCTGGTAAGAAGAAGAATTTTCAGTAATTTCTGATGGTTAACCTCAAGATTCATAATTAGGTTTCCTCAAATTGAATATTTTTAGCTGGATATCAGCGATGTTGTACGTTGAGCATCTCCCATTGAATCCACGTAAGGTGCGAACAAACAACGTTCCTCTGGGCGTAAACGTCTTGGACGCATTGTTTGTGTATCCACAAACAATCCTTTTTGCCATCCCTCTGCTGCCAGTGTTCCTTGTTCTTTATAAAACTGGAACTGCATAATAGCAGATGCGTTTTTCAGTTCTGAGACCCACATTTCCATCCGCACGCGATCGCCCAAATAAAGCGGCGATTTATAAGTGATGTTCGTTTGAACCAGCACCGGAGCAAACCCTTGCTGAAAAATTTCTTGCGTTGGCATTCCAACGGCTTCCAACAGTTTTGTCCGTCCAATTTCCATCCACTGAATATAGACAGTGTTGTTCACGTGTCCAATGAAATCAATGTGGAAAGAATACACCTCTAACTCAAAGGAAATCTTTTGCATCCTCAATCCTTAAAGTCA